>JAJZMK010000089.1 GCA_021798275.1 Actinomycetes bacterium
TTCGCGGGACATATCCTTTTGTATAAGGGAAAAATTATCGTAAGTTCCGGCATGTTTATCAAAACGGCGGGCTATATGGTCATGATTCACAAAGAGGTGATCGGCATGGTCTTGCGCTGGGGACGGATGGTGACAACGTTGATTCTCTTGCATGGGCTCAGATGTATTTTAGGATATCTGTGGCTGCCACGGAAAGTTTTATATTAAATGACGACTTAGAACAGCCTCAATAATTCCGGAAGAAAGGCCGTTCTGTTCAATCAAAGGTATATCGTGACCTATTTGTTGTAGCGTAGACAGATTTGACTTTCGGTATATCTTGGCAAGTTCCAATGCACCGTTTAGGGGACAAATAAAATCTTCTTCGCCATGCAGAATCGATACCGGAATATTTACAGCTTTGGATGCAGGTAAGTCAATCTGATAAGAAGCCAAGAAATCAAGGCCTGCCAGCAAGGATTCTTTGTTCCACCGGATTGGCATATCGTCGCTTGTCATGCTTATTCCGGTAGTTCTTTTTGACCGGATAGAATTTCTGAAATCGCTTACCGCCCGCAGAGGGTCGTTAATAACGCGCTTTTCTAATGATCGAAGTTGTCTCTCTTTGATCTGGGAGGGAAAGAGAGAGTTTCTGATAAACGCGGGGGAGGAAGATATAAGAAAAAGCAAAGAGATATGATCTGATTTTTCATTGACGCTTGCCTGAGCCGCCATGGCTCCCATAGACCACCCTACAACAACCGTTTTCTGATGCGCTGAAGTTATGTATGAAGAGGTGATTTGATATATATCCGAGGCCTGCTGACATTTTGAAAAGTCGACCGATATGTGATTCTGCTTGCCAAGCGCTTTGTCTATATCGGAAATGACGAGGTTATACATGTCGGGCTGGTAACTCCAACCCGGCAACCATAGAAAGTTAAGTTTATGCATTCCGGAAAGTCGTTGGGGGTTTTAGTAAATTATCAATGTGCTGTAGCACTGTTTCCATGTCGTCATTATCATATTGAGCAGAGAGACTGAGTCTTAGACGTGCGCTACCTGTAGGTACGGTAGGAGGCCTGATAGCATTGACAAAGACCCCGTTTTCGCCAAGGGATTTTTTTACGGCCAGGCTTTGGCTATTATCACCTATCAAAATAGGTATGATATGGGAATCGCTGTTCATTATGTCAAAACCTCTGCTTATCAGATTCTGTCTCATATATTTTGATGTCTCGTTTAAGTTAGCCCGCAGTTGCGATGACTCTTTGATGATCTCCAAAGATGCCATACAACCCGCTATGTTATATATAGGCATTGAAGTTGAGAAAATAAACGTTCTGCAGGTATTTACTAAATGTGAGACGGTGATTTCATCACTTACGATATAGCTTCCAGCTATAGCGTATGCTTTCCCAAAAGTGGCCAATATGATATCGATATCTTTTGCAACGCCCATCTCGGCGGCTAATCCTTCTCCATGGAGGCCTCTTACTCCTACGCTGTGAGCCTCATCTAGGTAAAAAAGGGCACCGTATTTGTTTTTGAGATTTATCATTTCCCGTAGCGGAGCCAAGTCCCCGTTCATCGAAAAAATAGCCTCCGATACGAGTAAGACCTTTTTGTGACGTCTTGTGGCCGCATCCAATTTGCTTTCCAAGTCTTCCATGTCCAAGTGTCTGTAGCGATAGTGCTTGGCCCTAGACAAGAGAGCGGCGTCAATAATACTGGCATGGTTGAGCTTATCGCTGACTATAGCGTCATCCTTGCCTATGAGTGCGGAAATAACTCCCAAATTGGCAAGATAGCCGCTAGAAAAAGTCAAACAGGCCTGCTTGCCATGAAATTTGGCAAGTTCTGCCTCGAGATCCATATGCAACTTAGAAGTCCCACCGGCTAATCGTGCAGCCGTTGTGCCGTTGCCATGGGTAACAGATGCTGCAATCAGCGAGGAGATGGCGGAGTTAGAGGATAATCCAAGATAGTCATTGGTGGAGAGATCAATTTCCCTTTCTTTATTCAGACGGGAAAGGCGATGAGCGGGGGAGATTTCGATGGAGCGATTCAAATCTTTCTCCCGGGCAATCTCTAATTGTCGCTCAAACCATGACAGCCAATTCTGATTCACGCCTATTTCACCTATACCAATATCGCTTGCATCTATTATCTTTGGTTAATATATCTGTAAATCTGTAGGGCTTCAAGATTTGATCTGTCTTATGGCGGATATGAGGATATTTGCCATTTCAAATAGATCTTTTTCATCGCTGACAAGGGGTGGCATAAATACTATTACGTCACCTAAAGGTCTGGTAAGAAGTCCTAAATCACGACAGGCAAGACAAGTTTTATAGCCAACCAAGTCTTTTTGAGGAAAGGGAGTTTTTGTTATCTTGTCCTTGACTATTTCGATCCCTACCATGAAACCTCTTTGCCGGATTTCACCTACATGTTCCAGCTCATTGAGAGGCTCCAGCAGTTCAACTAAGTAATTGCTTTTATTCCTGACTTTTTCAATCAGATTTTCTTTTTCGATCAGCTCCAAATTCTTCAAAGCGACGGCACATCCAAGTTGGTTTCCTGTGAAAGAATGCCCATGGTAGAAAGCCTTTTGCTCTTCCGGCGCTCCGAGAAATGCGTCGTATATTTTGTTAGCTACAACGGTGGCAGCCAAGGGAAGATATCCACCCGTTAACCCTTTACCTATAGCCATGATATCGGGCAAGACATTTTCATGGTTGACTGCAAAGAGTTCTCCTGTCCGCCCAAAACCCGTAGCCACTTCATCGGCAATGATCAAAACATTGTGCTCTTTAGCCATTTCTATCGCCTGAGAGAGAAACCCTTTCGGCATCATATGCATGCCACCGGCACCTTGCACTATAGGCTCAACGACAAAAGCCGCGATTTCATCTCCGTTAGTCTCTAGGGTTTCTTCTAGGGCTGACAGACAATACGAAACACATTCTTTTTGCGAGCCTGGAAATCTGTATGTATAAGGGAAAGGCGTATGAAGACAGTCAAATAGCAGAGGTCCGAATTCTTCCCTATAGAGGCCTATGCCACCTATACTCATGGCGGCCACCGTATCTCCGTGATAACCGTTTTCAAAAGATAGAAAGCGGTTTTTATGAGGTTTTCCGATTCTTTTCCAGTAAGCAAAGGCCATTTTGACAGCAATTTCCACAGCGGTGGCACCTGAGTCGGAGTAAAAAACTTTGTCCAGTCCGTCCGGAGTAATTTTTACCAATTCTTCGGCCAACAAGATAGCAGGTACGCTTGCCATTCCGAGAAGGGTGGAATGGGCTATGTCGTCCAGCTGCTCTTTTATGGCTTGATCAAGCTCTATCTTGTGATGACCGTGAACGTTGAGCCAAAGTGAGGAGTTGCCGTCAAAGTATGTTTTCCCTGTGACGTCTGTCAGCTTAATACCGTCTCCGCCTGCAATGATTATCGGTTCATCATGGAGATATTGAGTCATTTGGGTAAATGGATTCCAGAGAAATTCCGAATTCTTTTGTAATAATTGATCATAAGAAAGTGAATTATTTAAATTCATTAAAACCTCATCTATGTAAATCCAATAAAGAATAGGTAAAATAATTACAATATATCTGTCTATGGAAAGTGATAGGTATTATTACAAACCCCTATCTTATTTTTGATGTGTTATTTCCTTTATTTTAAGAGCCATTTCTACCGCTGATTCCGCGGCTACAGATCCCGTATCAAAATGGTCTTTTGAAGATCTTTCTATCGCTTGCTGTAGATTATCTGTCGCTAATACGCCAAAAATAATAGGTACTTTTGTAGCAGTCGCTGCATTCATGATCCCGACGGCACACTGATTAGCTACCAGCTCAAAATGCCATGTCTCACCTCTGATAACCGCACCCAGGGAAATAATAGTATCGTATTTTCCCGTATCGGCCAATGACTTGGCTATAACTGGTATTTCAAAAGCACCGGGACACCATGTAGTATTGATATTGCTGCTCTCCAGTCCAAGTTCTATCAGCTTTTCATAAGTGGCATTGTAAAGCGTTGAAGTGATATCGGTATTGAATCTGCTGACAACTATCGCTATTTTCAGTTGTGCTACTTGATCTTTGGCAACTTCGGCTATCTGAAAAGTGTCGCTTTTATGGCGATAGGAGTCTTCATGGTTGTTGGCAAGCCTCATAAATTTTATTTATCCCGCTATCATTATATATTGCAATATATTGCTATATATGTTACGTGCAACTATTCCAATGTGATCAGGTGACCCATTTTATCACGCTTTGTCTCCAGATAACGCCTATTTTCTTCCGTTACCTCTGTCTGAATGGGGACTAGTGAGGTGACGTGTAACCCGAAACTTTCTAATCCTATACGTTTTGACGGGTTGTTGGTGAGAAGCCTCATGGTGGTTATGCCAAGATCGCGCAATATATGGGTTCCGACTCCGTAATCTCGGGCGTCTATCGGTAAGCCGAGTGCTACGTTAGCTTCCACGGTATCGAGCCCTTCATCTTGTAGCTTGTAGGCGTGGAGTTTATGGGAAAGACCAATGCCGCGTCCTTCTTGTCCGCGAAGGTAGACTATCACTCCGCAACCTTCTTCGTTGATCTTAGCCATGGCGGTTCTCAATTGGGCGCCGCAATCACAGCGTTTGGAATCAAATACGTCACCTGTAAGGCATTCGCTATGAACGCGTACCAAGACATCTTCTTTGCCGTCTATTTCACCTTTAATAAAGGCAACGTGTGTTTCTCCGTTGAGGGTGTTTTCGTAAGTAACGCACTTGAACGGTCCATATGGGGTGGGCACTTGCGCTTCAGCCGCTCTCTTCAGGAAATGCTCTCTATGGCGCCGATAATCAATCAGATCCGCTACGGAAATGACTACCAGGTTGTGTTCCTGAGCGAATTTTTCTAAATCCGCCCCCTTAGCCATGGCAAGCCCGTCTTCCGTGACGATCTCGCAAAGGACCCCTACCGGTATCAATCCGGCCATTTTCATCAAGTCAACCGCCGCTTCGGTATGACCTGCCCTTCTTAGGACTCCGCCCTCTTTTTGTATTAACACATGAAGATGCCCCGGCCTGGCCAGGTCTTGTGGCGAGGTATCCGGGTTGGTGAGCGCTACTATAGTGGCCGCTCTATCTGCGGCGGAAATCCCGGTAGTCGTTCCCGGTAGGTAGTCCACGGTTACGGTAAAAGCGGTTTGGTGGGTTTCTGTATTATTGGCAACCATTAGGGGTAGCTGCAACTGATCGGCTCTTTCTTTTGTAATAGCCGCGCATATAAGACCGGAGGTATATTTGACAAAGAAAGCTATTTTCCCCGGAGTCGCAAATTGACCTGCCATAATCAAATCGGCTTCATTTTCTCTGTTGGCGTCGTCGACTACTATGACAATTTCTCCGGCGCGAATCTTTTCTATGCAGGAATTTATTTTTTCTTCCGCTTCATTCGTGTAGCCGCTCATAATACTCCGTTATCTTTGTTTGGTAATTTACCTTCTATAAAAATGCATATTCTCCAATCAAACGACCGCTCGTTTGTAGACAGTCATTTGGTTGGGCAATTGTAAACTTGCTATGTGGCGATCTCTCCAGCCCGCTCTTTGTTGAGCAAGCTGTCTATGTATCGCGCTATGATGTCGACCTCAACATTGACAGTCGAGGTTCTCTCTAGTGCGGATAGGTTGGTGTTGGCTAAAGTATGGGGAATAATGGCAATAGATACATCATCTTGATCGATCCCGGCCACTGTCAAGCTGACTCCGTTTATAGCTATGGAGCCTTTTAGGGCCACAAGCGGTACAAGGTTTGGTTGAAGTCTTATGACAAGATTTGGGGGGGGTTGCAAGACTTCTCCCATTCCGTCGATGTGTCCCTGTACAAAATGACCCCCGAGTCTGTCTCCTACTCTCAGCGATCTCTCCAGATTTACCTTGTCTTCTGGCTGTAGCAAAGATAAATTGGTACGTAAAATAGTTTCGTTGACGACCTCTACGGAAAAGACGTGATTATCAATTTCTACAACGGTTAGACAGCAACCGTTTACCGCTACAGAGTCACCTATACGGGTATCTTCAACAATCAAATCCGATTCTATTGTCAGTTTCAGCTGAGAATCACCGACAGTGGCTATTTGGGCAACTACTCCCATAGCTTCTATCAACCCTGTAAACATTTATGATTTCTTTTTCTCTAAAATAGCTTTATCACTATATTGTATTAGGTCATCTATCATAGTATCAAAGGACTTTGGGACTATATCTATTCTGAGATCGTCGCCAATCTTCTGGATATTGTGAAACTTACCGCGCCAGATATCAGATATGTTTTTTATGTTTGAGCCTGTCATCATGGAGATACCAGTGTTGTCACCAAGAAAAGACGGCGATAAGTAGATAACGTATTTGTCAACAAGTTGTTTTTTGTGAAATAATCCGGCAACTTTCGATCCGCCTTCTATCAACAACTGCAGTATGCTGTTTTCTCCTAGGTAAGAAAGCAACTCTTCGACGCTTTTTTCCCATTGCAATATGGGCTGAGCTTTGCGGTCGTTCGCTGCTTGGCCAAGAACGATTCGAAGCGGATCCTTCCCGGTTGCAAGTCTTACGTTTAGCTCAGGGTCGTCAAGTCTGATGGTGTTAGCTCCTACCAATATAGCATCGCTTTCTGAACGCAATTTATGGGTATCATAGCGAGCCTCGTCACCTGTTATCCATTTACTTGAATAATCGCCTGCAGCTATATAACCATCGGTTGTCGCCGCCAGTTTCAGTATGACAAACGGTTTACGTAGTACTCGATGTTTGAGATATGGGAGAAGTTCTTCGGCAACTTTTTTGGAAGCAATGCCAAGATGGCATTTGATGCCGGCAGATTCGAGTTCCTTGATACCCTTACCTGAAACTTTTGGATCAGGGTCAAGGATGGATATAAAAATTTCTTTGACTCCTGCTTTGATAATTGCCTTAGTACATGGAGGAGTGCGGCCATAATGAGAACAAGGCTCAAGGGTAACGTACATAACAGAGTCTTTTGCTTTAGAACCAGCTTTTTCTAAGGCCACGATCTCCGCATGCTTTCCACCCGGTGGCTGTGTAGTCCCCGAGTAAACCCGGTCTTCGTTCCCGACTATTACGCAACCAACCCATGGGTTGGGGTTAGTAAGCCCTCTTTG
>JAJZMK010000092.1 GCA_021798275.1 Actinomycetes bacterium
AACCAGGTGCGACAGGCCCCCCGCCGTCAGCACGCCTACCGGGTAGCAGAGGTCCCGCAACAGCCTGCAGACTCCCATTTTTGACCAGTCCGGCCTGAGCGTATGAAGAAAGCGCCCTCCCCTTCCGCGTAGGCAGCAAGGAGCGCATTGGCGATATCGAACCAGAACCGGTGATTGGCGAAAATGATCATGAAGGCACGGGAAGCCCAATGATCCAACCAAGCACAAGAGGGCCGTTTGCGCCCCCGGCTCTTTCGAAATCGGGCCGGCGAAGAAGTTACACAGAACTTTTACCACACCGAAAGTCATGAGGAAAGAGACCAGAGCGGTCTTGGAGGTGAGGCCGAAATGTGGGACTGGCCAGCGCCTTGCCGATCCGGGAGAACCGGCCGTAAATCTGATCTTTAAACATCAGGCCGTTCGCAGACATGGCGGAGCCCGCCTCTAGCCGTATCCCTTGTCGACCAGGGTGCCAGCACCGGATTTCGATGCTTTTTTCTAAAACGTGTATTCCACTTGCACATAAGTGTTGTCGTCTCGAGCGAACTGTCCGAATTGGGTATTCTTGGCTCCTCCGAAGGTGTTTTCGCCCAGGGCAGCCCACACGTGATCGGAAAAGGCGTACTTTATTTCGGGATTGAGCATATAGTCTCCGCTGGAAGGACTGTAAAAGGCGAAAAATGATAATCTCAATGTCTGGTGCCTGAGGAATTGAGTGAGTCTGATCGTAGTAAGCTCCCGATCGTCCACCGGGTAGCCAGGAGGCAGGGCCTCCACATATTCCGAACGGTCCTGCATGTCTTCGCGGTAGTACTGAACGCCCACCGTAAAGTCTTTCCACAATTCTTTCTGGTAACCAATCAGCGACCTTATTTGCGAAGGTGTAACGGCCGGATTCATACCCCATTGCATTGAATCATAATATCCGATCTCGAGGCTCAAAACGCCGCCCAACACATTCCCCTGGGCGCTCGCACCGTAGTCCGAAAGCTCCGGGTACAATAGGATCAGTCTTGTCGGCACTGCCGGATTTTCCGGTATTTCGGACGGCTGACCGAAAAAACCACGGTAGTAATAGGCCGAGACGTCGAAGCCTGCGATTTCGCGGTACGCCCTTAGCGCGACCTGCGTGTTGTTAAAGTTTGTAGCAGGTTCTCCGTTTCCATTCGTTATGCTTGACGGTGGTACAGGTGGTATGAACTGCCAGAACCTGTTTGGAGGTGGCAGGGTATCAGGCGTGAAGAAGGGAACGACGACCAGGTCGAAGGAGGCGAAGCCAGGATAAAAACCGATCTTTGCTCCATCCACCCCGTCCTTCAGATATTCCAGCGGTCTTCCAGAATAGAACGCAGCGTAGTTCTTGGGAAACACGTCGTTTATGAATAGCAGGTCGCCTACGCCCCAGGTGATCACCTGTCTTCCGATTCTCACGCCCCATTTCGACGAAGTGAAATTGAGATATGCTTCCCGGGTGTCCGGCGTCGGCGTGCCTCCAGCGATATCATCGTAGAAAGCGTCCTGTTTCACATAAAGTGTAAACGGACCTCTCCAGGCTTGCAGGTTTAGCTCCAGCCTTTGTTCCGCAAGTTTGAAATCCGAGCCGTCGGGGTTCGGATGCGATGTGTCGATGGAAAAGTTGTTCAGGAGAAACCCGGTAAGGGAGACGTCCGGCGGCAAAGAGACCCCAGCTCTTGCGGGGGGGAGGGAAAAAAGCAAAATGGCAGCGGAGATGATCATGAATCTGAAGTAATATCCCATCGCGCTGTTACCTTTCGCGTCTCCCTCATGGCAAACGACAGTGCGAATGATCGTTCGGACAAATCAACCTTTTTCCAGGAGCGGTAGCATGCCTTCACCTTTGCCCCCTCGGGCATAATCCCCTGTTCGAAATACTTCCAAAGGGCTAATTGAAAATTGCGGGCCAGCGCTACAATACCGATACGCCTGATCCACAATCTAATCTTAAATCCATTGCTGGAATCGATCTTTCATGTTGTGTTCAAAAGCTCCATGGCGATGTACAATTCGTGTCCACTGCTTAGATCCTGGATGCACACCAGTTCGGATCTTTTCAGCTTCCTTCCGGCCTTTCATTGGATCAGGTTCATGGGCGGCGCTTGCATAAATCTCTCCGAAAACAGGGAGTCGCTGACTCCGACGTTGTAGTCGATCTTCTCATATGTCACCACAGTAGTGTGCCCGGTCTGGACATTTTTCATCGTCTGTTTGAGCACTGTGGGAAATCCGTCGATATCCTTTATTTTATCGTCGGTAAATACCTTGTAGAGTTCGTTTCTCTTATCGAAATATTCCTCTTTGATGGGCAGAAAAGTCTTCTTGTCTATCCACGAGAGCCTGTAGTTATAATCGGCGTCTTTGGCCTTTGGAGTGTTCTTCACCACGTAGCAGTCTCTCGAACCTATCTTGTCCTCTTTGATCAGGGTGTGGGTATCTTCATCAAGGGGCCTGCCGGAAACGTTGTCATAGCTGAAATCAGAGCCTACAAAGCTTGAATACTTATCCTGCGCAGCTATCCTTCTCACCATGTTGAGGGCCGGCACGAAGAGCCATCTGTCGGCGTTTCTGCCAGGGTGTTTGAACACCATGAAGGTCATGTTCCTTACGTCGGAAGGCCGCCAAAAATATATGAAATACTTCTGCTTGCCTCCAACCGGACCGTAGTTCTTCCTAATCATAGTCATTTCCCGGCTCCTTACTTCTCCGCCCGCGCTTATGAGTTTCATCATCACCTTGGCCTTGAAATCGTTCCCGGGGTAATAGAAGGCTGCCAGGTATTTCTGCATGATTTCGTCGCCGGTGAGTGCAAACGCCTGAACGGGAAAAAGTAATATCACCAATAAAATCAGATATTTTTTCATTCTCGGTCTCCGTTCTCCATTTGGTTTCTTTTCTTCCGGACCGGAAAATCGTTTTTTACCCCGCATCCGGCATCCTGCCCCGGTGAACTTACGCCCCAACCTCTTTCGTCTCCTACCGGGTGCTTTGTAACTGCTGCAAGTGGCCCCATGGTGTCGACCCATTTCCTGAATGCCAAGCCAGGTCAGGCGATGGTTGCCTTTTCCCGGCTCACGCCGGCAAGACCGAATTCAGCCGGCATTTCCTTTCAACAGCCAGCCCTGGAGAAGAGTAATGAGGGCGGGCAGGCAGACCAGGGTAAAAACCGCGCTCGACAGCATCATGGTCACGATGAAGGCCCCCACCGTGATATACGGCGTGAGCGGAGCAAAGATCATCACGCTGAAGGATGCTGCAAACAGCACCGCATTGCGCACAATGCCCTTGCCCGGCCTTGCCGCGGTCCACAACAGGGCATCCTCGATCGATTCCCTCCCGCCTGTCTCTTTTAGCCGCTGTTTGAACCTGCCTACGAAATGAATGGCGAAATCCACCGCCATCCCCAGGGAAAGGCAGGAGAGCACGGATATCGGCATATCGAAATCCTTTCCGATAAAACCGATTGCACCGTATATGAGAAGCACCGTGAACAAAAGGGGCGTATATCCAACGACCGCCCATTTGATGGACCGGAAGTCGAGAATCAGAATTGCCAAGACGGTCACAAGGGACAGGATAAAGCCCTCCACCATGTCCCAAAGCACCTGATTGTTCCACACCAGGTCAAAATATGCGGTGCCTGCCGGTTTCAATTCCATCGGGGGGTATGGGTGCATCTTCCTGTATTGCTGCGCCGCATTTATGACATCTTTCATCGCCCGGGCGTCCCAGGTCTTCAACTGCACCCATATGTTCGCCCTCCTATACGGATAGTCGACTACGTTATCCAGGTCGGACGGTTTAGCCGACATCGAAAACAAAAAAAGCTCCTGAGCGATCGTTGTTTTATTGTCAGGCACGGCATAATATTTGGGATTGTCGTTGTGAAGGACCATGTTCACCCTCTTCAGGTAATCGACGACGGAGATGGTCTTTCCAACCACGGGCAGTTTTCCGAGGTATTTCTGCAGTCCTTCGATGTAGTGCATAGCCTCCGGGGTTTTCATGTCATTTTTCCCAGGTGAAATTGCAACCACATAGCCGAGACACGTTCCGCCAAGCGCCTTGTTCATAACCGAATCGGCAACACGGATATCGCTGCCCTTCTTGAACCAGCCTACAATATTATTGTTGACCCTTATCCTTGTTAATCCGACTAGTGCAATCAAGACGCAGGCAAGCCCGACGAAAACGGTTTTCTTCGGGTGATTCGAACCGATCCCGGCCAGTTTTTTCAAAAACCCCGAGGTCCTGTCCGATTCTATATCTTCGTGTCGGGCAATCTTTTCAAGCTTCTCTTCCTTGACAAACATAAACATGGCGGGAATGAAGCTGAAGCTGAAGAGCCGAAGCAGGATCGTGCCGAAAGCGACCATCCCTCCGAAGACCCTGACGGGAACGATATGCATGAATATAAGCACGGTGAAGCCTGCCGCCGTTGCCAAAGCGGTATTGCGGACCGGTCTTCTTACCGAATTCATCGTCTCGATTATTGCAGTCCTTTTGTTTTTCGTCTCCCTGTGGCGAAAATAGAACTCATTGAAGATGTGCATGCTGTCGGTTGCGATAGCCATCAGGAATATAGGCGCCATGGAACTCATGATATGAACGGGAAACCCCAGGGCGATGAGCAGGCCCATGCTCCAGATGATGCTCATCATGGCATCCATCATCAATGTTATGGAGAGGAAAAGGTCTCTGAACATAAGGTATCTGACCAGGACCATAACCATGCCTGATATTGGCGCAAAAACCGCCATAAGCTTGAACATCTCGACGCCGAACGTATCCCTGGCCACAGGATCGCCGACTATGTAGTACTTTTCGTCTCCCTTTTCCCGTTTTATTATTTCTCTTATCTTATCCGCTATTTGTTTACCGTTCGCCCCCTTTTCAAGAGGGATATAAATAGCGGCCGTTTTCCCGTCCTTCGAGATAATGCGATTGACAAAGAGAGGATTCTCATAGAGCATCTTTCTAAGAGCTTCTATCCCCTTCCTGTGTTGAGGTACCTTTGTCATCAGGGGACCGACAACCAGAATCCCGTTTTTCACCGATACGTTGTCGATGGTGGTAAAGCTTGCCACATCCTGAGCTGCTACACCCTTCATCTTAAGGATCTGGTCGGTTATGTACTTAATCTTGCTCAGTGTACTCGGGTTGAGGATGCCCTTTTCATTTGCAATGCCAAGCGCTATCGTGTCCTTGTGAAGGGCGAAAATGTTGTCCACTTTGTTGTTCCACACCCTCACATCGGACGTGGCCGGCAGCATGTGCCTCGGGTTCGTATCCGTCCTCATCCGGGGGAACGGGATTATGAAAAGCATCGTGATGAGGACGCACAGAATGACCACTGATCCGGGATGATCCACGGAGAATTCAACCAGTGAAAATCTTCTCATTTACGCCCCCCTATACGCCGAAGATGTCCTCACTTTGTCGTTGCCGGACCACCTCCCTCTTTACAGAAGGCGGGAGAAACCTGCATCGTCCGGCAATCCGCTTAATCCGTGTCTCATCTTCCAGATGAAGTACTTCTCGAAACCGATTTTCATCCACCTGTACCTGATCCCCTGTTTCCATTCCGACTCCTGCCTTGGCGGGAGGACCGGATATGCCTTCATGAGTGCAACCTTATCTCCCATATCCATGAGGCACATGACGTCAATAGGGATTTCTTCCGGGGGAGCGACTCCTGTAATATCCGATACGATCGCTCTGACAGCAAGCTTTGCCATCTTTACAGTCATATATCCCGTTTTCGGGACCCCTGTAGGCACGGGCGTCTGTTCCGGAGGAGCTATTGCCACGGCGACACCCACACAGAAAATGTTCTTGTGCTTCATGTGCCTGTAGTTCCCGTCGACCGGGATGAATCCCTTCGGGTTTCCGAGATGAGCCACCACAGGCACCCCTCTAAACGGAGGAGCAAACATCGAGAGTTTAAAGGGAACTTTGGCGCCGTCTTTCAGCCTGACTTCACCCGGCACGATTTCTTCAACCGCCGTATTTGCGACGACCTTGATGTCCCGCTTCGCAAACTCGTGCTCCATCAAGAGCTTGGAATCTCGAAGTCCACCGATGCCGAAATGGCCTATGTAAGGCTCGGAGGTGACAAAAAACATTGGCACCTTGTGGCGGACCCTTTTCTTTCTGAGCGCCACATCGATTTCGAAGGCGTATTCATACGGGGGTCCGAAGCAGCTTACACCCTGGACGGAACCAATGATGACAGGGCCGGGATTCTCGAGGAATACGCTCCAGGCCCTGTTCGCCCTTTCCGCCTGATCGAGGGTAAAGATGGATTCGCTGTGCCCTCTATCGGGACCGAGTCCGGGAACATCTTCAAAGGCAAGGTAGGGACCGGTCGAAATCACAAGATAATCGTACGGTGCTTCTTTCGTTGCGGTGAATACTTTGGCTGCATCGGCATCGACCCCCGTTGCCGCTTCGTGAATGAAAGCAATCCTTCTTTTTCCCAGGATCGGTCTTAGAGGAAAAGTGATATCGGCAGCGCTTCTGCCCCCCATCGCAACCCAGGGAAGAGAGGGAAGAAATGCGAACTTATCGTCCTCGGAAATGACCGTTACTTCCGCCTTTTTCCTGAGAAGCCTTTTCAGTTCCAATGCTGCGGTAAGCCCTCCGAAGCCCCCGCCCAAAACCACGACCCTTGCCATCTATGCCCCCCTGTTTCTGTTGAGCCTTAATTTTCGGTTTGACATTTTTTAGCAAAGAGAGCATATAAATGTCAACTGATATGTTCATTTGTACAAGGGTTTATTCATGATCGATGATCTGTCTCAATCAGGCCAACAATCATTGCGGCGGAGGGGGGCGCATGGGCTATGCCGTATGCGGAAGGGACCGTGTTTTATGGGCGTGTAAAGGCTAAGCGGTGGACAGCGACAGGGCGCCGACGTTCTAAGCGCCAAATGGAATCGGCGTTGTCCCTTTGGCCACCGAAGTCTATGCGAAAGTGGTTGGCTTCTGCACTGCTCGGCCCATGTTCTGCTGTACGATAGTGGCGAGGGCCAAAAATGGAAAAAACAAAATGGATGAAAAGGCGGCCCGAGTAAACTCGTCAAGCGACATTGATTTGTGTGAAAACAGTAAGG
>JAJZMK010000080.1:0-663 GCA_021798275.1 Actinomycetes bacterium
TAGGCTATAAGAAAAGTTTGGGTGTGTTGAGCGATGTAGTCAAAAAGTCCGAATCTTTTAAAGACATCCACCAGCCGAACGCCGAAGAAGTAGCGCAGCCACATATCAACTTGGGCCGAGACTACAAGGAGCAAAATACTCCGGTGGCCAAGGCTCTACCGCTCAAAGCCGACTCGAAGTATTCAGATCCAATTCCGCGAGTAAGAATTTTACCGACAGAGATAAGTCCCGACGGCAAAATTATTTTCGACGATTTCGCTCCCACCTCGTCGGCAAGTGGGCCTGTGAAAGCAAAAATAGAGGTGCCGACAGCGGATCAAAGCCTGCAGGAACTGGTAAGTAAAGTAAGGCCGCACACGGCGGCTAAAGATAGCGAAGCACCGGATCAAACCGGCGAAGCAAAAAAGAAAGTATCTGTCAAGGCGGCCCGCATTACCCAAACCAGCAGTCAAACCCTGGATTTTGGTTCACAAGAAGTTGCCGAGTCTTTGGATGTAACGCAATCTGTACAAGGTAAGACGGAAAACCCGGAGACTGTCCAAGAGCCTTTGACGGAAGTGGTATCGCTCAAAGAGCTTGAGGAAACACTGCAATCTACAAAAGTTACCAAGCGTCGTCTCGATACCTCTTCTCTCTCTCAGCCTGATTACGGCAAAAAACAAA
>JAJZMK010000080.1:673-7127 GCA_021798275.1 Actinomycetes bacterium
AAAGCCGCAAAGCGAATCGGACTCAGATGATGACGATGATACCGGTTTCGGATTTATTACCGGCAATGCCAAATTGCGTAAAATCTCTACCATAGCGGCCTCTGTCGTGGCGATCGGCGCTCTGGCGGCCGGCATCGACCAACTGGCGGCCGGCAATACGGCGGCCAGACAGAATGTTGCCGCGTCGCATCCCGTAGCTACAATTAACAAATCGACAAGTTCCAAGAAAAACGTTCCCGGGAGTAAAAAGCAGACCGTTCCGGGAGGTTCCTCGGGGGCTAAAATATCAAATTCAGGTGGCATAGCGCCGATTTCCGCCTCGCCTTCAGTCGTTTCTTACGATGCCCCCAAAGGGACTTACACCATAACTTTCAAAGCTTCTTCGCAGGGTCAATGCTGGGTGGGAATACAGGCCACACCAAAAGGCCCATATCTGTGGATGAGTACGATTAGCCCCGGTTCGAGTGCCACATATCACGCTTCCGGTACAATTATCGTGAGGGTCGGAGCTCCTCCTTATGCGACGGTGGAGGTCAACGGATTGGATGTCAGTTTCCCAAAGAGTAATGTACAACCATTTGACATGGTATTTACCCCGGCTGCTTCTTCCGGACAGAGCTCATAAGCTATAACGGTCTCTAATCACAGCCGGTTATGGCTAACTGTCAAAAGTTTATGTATGAGCCAAAAGTTGATATATGAAGCGGAGAAAGCCTACCGATTTATTTCTTGGCAGGCTTATACAGGCGCTCAAAGCCCCATTTCGTTACCAGCCACAGTGCTTCGGTGACTACCGAGCTTGACATTTTAGACGTACCTTCGACTCTGTCGACAAAACTGATGGGCACTTCCACTATTTTGGCCCCTTTTTGTTTGGCCCTGTAGGTCATCTCAATTTGAAACCCATAGCCGTCGGCGGTGATGGTGGAAAGGTCAACTTTTTCCAAAATCGTTTTGTTATACGCCCTAAATCCCGCGGTTGAATCTGCCACATGCAGGCTGAGGACGACGCTGGCGTAGAGATTACCGCCGCGCGAGAGCAGTTTTCTGGAGAGTTTCCAATTGGGAATTTTCCCGCCCGGTACGTACCTAGAACCTATGGAGACATCGGCTCCTTCTTCGATCGGTTTTATTAGATCTGCCAATTGAGACGGATCATGGGAAAAGTCCGAGTCCATTTCGACAAATATCTCATAGCCTTGTTCTATACCCCATCTAAAACCGGCCCTATAAGCCGGTCCCAGACCATTTTTCTCTGGTCGCACAAGTACCTCGATGTTGCCCAGCTCTTCAGCAATGTTCTTGGCAATATCGGCTGTTTTATCGGGACTGGAATCGTCAACTACCAGGATATTAGCCTGGGGAAGAGACTCGCGTACTTTGCGTAAAATATTTTCTATATTGGCGCTTTCTTGATAGGTAGGCAGCACTATAAGGGTTTTCACGAAATGAGATAATAGCAGAGAGTTGTATTTTATATATGGCGTGGTTTGAAAATAGATGTTTTTATAGGTAGCATTTCTTTTAGCGATAGCCACGGTTTTAGATAAATATTTTGCTTTGTCAGCTGAAGTGAAAGGTTGACAAAGCAATATTTGTTACTATGTAGATAGTGGAAATTATTTGAACTTCCGCTTTTATGATGTTTTGCCGGTTATGCTGCAGAGCTGTTTGGGAGAGATGATGACAACGAGTATCGACTTAGGAAAATATAGCCTGGGGTGGAGTGACGTAGAAGACTATGTCTATAAGCCCAAAAAAGGCCTCTCCGAAGAAATAGTGCGCGAGATGTCGGAAATGAAAATGGAGCCATCCTGGATGCTGGATTTCCGGCTCAAAGCCCTCAATAAATTCTTTTCAAAACCCATGAAAGACTGGTTTGCCCGCAAAATGCCGGACTTACGCTTTGAGGACATTTATTACTACATCAAACCAACCGACAAGCAGGTAGATTCCTGGGAAGATCTTCCCGACGCTGTCAAATCAACTTGGGATAAGCTCGGTATACCTCAGGCAGAGAGAAAGTATTTGGCCGGTGTGACTGCTCAGTATGAGAGCGAAGTTGTTTATCATCGCAACAGAGAAGACTTAGAAAAGCAAGGTGTCCTCTTTACCGACATGGATACGGCGGTGAGAGAGCATCCGGAAATAGTACGCAAGTGGTTCGGAAAAATAATACCTCCCAACGACAACAAGTTTGCCGCTTTGAACTCGGCCGTCTGGTCGGGAGGATCGTTCATCTATGTACCTCCGAACGTCAAAGTGGACATGCCTCTGCAGGCCTATTTCCGTATCAATGCGGAAAATATGGGGCAATTTGAGAGAACTCTGATCATTTGTGACGAAGGAGCCCAAGTTCATTACGTGGAAGGTTGCTCCGCTCCGGTCTATTCAAGCGACTCCCTGCACTCAGCGGTCGTGGAACTGGTCGCTTTGCCGGGGAGCAGGATCACTTATACCACCATTCAAAATTGGTCCAACAACGTTTATAATCTGGTCACCAAAAGAGCCAGGGCCGAAGCCGAAGCCCATGTGGAATGGATAGATGGCAATATCGGTTCGCGCCTTACCATGAAATATCCTTCCGTCTATCTCATGGGACCTAAAGCTTCCGGAGAAGTACTTTCCGTGGCTTATGCCGGTGCCGGTCAGATACAGGACACCGGAGCAAAGATGTATCACTGTGCCAACGAGACAACTTCGACAATAGTGTCCAAGTCGATATCCAAAGACGGCGGGATAACTACTTATCGCGGTAAAGTCCATGTTGACGAAGGTGCCAAGCATGCCAAGTCTTTTGTCAGGTGCGACGCTCTGATACTTGACAAAGAATCCGCTTCGGAGACGATGCCATACATGGAAGTCAACGAGCGCGATGCCAGGATAGGCCACGAGGCAACGGTGTCAAAAGTGGCGGAAGAACAGCTCTTTTACTTGATGAGTAGAGGACTTTCGGAGTCTCAAGCCACTTCCATGATCGTCAACGGCTTCATAGAGCCTATTACGCGGACACTTCCCATGGAATACGCCGTGGAATGGAGCAGACTGATAGAGTTGCAAATGGAAGGCTCCATAGGCTAAGCCTGGTTAGGTGAAATGCAGACGATAAGCAACCGGTTGTTGAGAGGTCTCAATGACGTGCTTATAAGAGGACTGTTTTAACAGCTGCTTTTACATAAGACAGGGGAAACCGGAAACCGGAGGAATCTCTTATGCCAATGCGCGAAGATTGTAAGCATTATCAATCCAGAACTTATCCATCCGGAGAGGTGGCCAGGTTTTGTCGTCTTGACCTGGCGCCGGAAGCACCGTGGCATTGTCCCGATGATTGCAGTATGTATGAAAAAAGACTCGTGGACGCAGGCTTTGAGCGCGGTTCTCTTACGGAGTCCGTTCCCGAAGATGAGCCGCTCCAAGTCGGCCAGAGCGGTTCCGACATAGCGCAATTGCTCGATGCGGCCGAAGATATCGTCAATGATGTGGTGCCCGAGGCTCTGGAGGAAGCGGCCATACAAAATGAAGCCGCAGCGAAAGAAGCGGCTGGGAAAGGTTTATTTTTTAAAAAGATATCGGCAAAATTCAGGGGTGGTAAAAAGACTTCGTAATTTCAGGTTTCTACCGGTTTTCAAGTCGCCCGGCTCTTTGAACGGGTTAGGCTTTGTCGTGCAAGAACTATAAAGTATTTAAGGGTTTATTTTGTGATGGAAGTGGCATCTGTAAATATGGAATTTGAGGCGGAAATCTTAGACAACTTTTCCGGACCATCATGGCTGCAATCTTGCAGAAGACAGGCGGTTTTGCTATTGGCAAAAACACCTGTTCCCACTGAAGAAAAAGAAGACTGGCGCTACAGCGATATTGCTAATTTCGATCCCGGTTGCTTTGACCCCACCCGGTATTTACCTGCCGCAGGTTCCGGTCAATCAAACGATATAGAGGCTTTATTGCCGGATCCGATTGTTATCGACTGCACCGCCGGCCCGTTCTCCGCCGCCAAAGCCGCCGGATATGAAAAATATGGTATCAAGGTAATCAATCTGGCAGAATATGTGGCCGGTAATGATCTCTTGATCCAGGATTTACCTCCCGGTGAATCCGATCGGGTGAAAGATTTTATTCTTGATTTTCTGCAGCCAAAAGATGGGGATTCATTCTTTGAATTGCTGGCCAAGTCCTTTATCGATCTCCCTTTGGTGGTCTATATACCGGAAAGCTACCGATCAGAGTCTGTGATAGTTGTCAATCACCGAATCCAAGCAGCAGGCTTTAGAACTTCGGCGAATAAAAGCGAAGCGGAGCCCACCGACTCTTTAGCCAAAAGGCCGGCCTATTTCCCTTCGCTGATGATATATGCCGCCCCCGGAGCCGAGGCCAAGGTGTTGGAGGTACTTTCTTCCGACGATTCGCCCCTTTTGGCGGTCTCAAGAACATCTCTTTATATAGGTGCCAAGGCAAAGCTCGGCTACGAGCAATTGCAGATTTTCGGTGACAAAACTCTGCATTATGGCCACAGCTACAGTCGTGTACTAGGTGACGGGACACTGACTTCTTTTTTGGCCTCGATCGGTGCCGACATGTCACGAACGGAAACCTCTTCTACGTTGGCCGAGCAGGGAGCGGTCAGTCGTCTCTATGCCATGTATTTTGCCTCCGGCAGCCAAATCAAAGATATGAGGACATATCAAGATCACGTAGCGGCGCGTACCAAAAGCGAGCTTATTTTCAAAGGCGCCATAGATGACGAAGCCAGGTCCGTCTATACGGGTCTGATTACCATGCGAAAAGGTGCCTTGAGAGCCGAAGCCGCTCAGACAAACAGAAATTTGGTCCTCTCCGAAGGAGCCAGGGCGGACTCCGTACCCAATCTGTCGATCGAAGAGAACGACGTTAAATGCAGTCATGCTTCCGCCGTGGGGCCGATTGATGAGGAACTCAGGTTCTATCTGGAGTCGCGAGGCTTGGAAAAAGAACTCGCTTCCAAGTTGATTGCTTTGGGGGTTTTCAAGGATCTCCTGGAATCTTCTCCCATAGGAGAGATCAATGGGTATATCTATAATAAAATTGCTCAGCACCTATAGTATGTTTTTATAAAATTAGGAGGATATAAGTATTTATGGCAAAAGCCGATATAAAAAAAGATGGGTCGTCTTCCTCTTGGAAAACTCTGTGTGATGTTGACGATCTGAAAGCAGGTTCTACCGCCAGCTTTATCGTCGATGGCAAAGCACTGTGTTTGGTACGCACCAACGACAATTTCTACTGCATAGACGATACCTGTAGTCACGAAGACTATCCTCTTTCCTCAGGTGACGTTGATGTCGCGGCTTGTGAAATTGAGTGTAGTATGCACGGAAGCGTCTTTTCCCTTTTGACAGGGGAACCTCAAAACTTCCCGGCGACAAAGCCTGTGGACGTGTATCAAGTACAAATGGTAGGTCAAGAAGTTCAGGTATTAATATAAGATGTCTTTGCTACAGGTAATCGGTCTGCAGGCTGAAATCGATGGGAAAAAAGTACTAAAAGGCATCGATATAGAGGTGGAAAGCGGGGAAGTCCATGCCTTGATGGGGCCAAACGGAGCCGGTAAGAGCTCCCTGGCAAATATCTTGCTTGGTCACTATCGCTATCAGATAACGGCGGGGCAAATTCTCCTTGACGGTGAAGACATTACTTATGCCACTACTTCCGAGAAAGCTGCCAAGGGGCTTTTTCTCTTGCAGCAGGAACCACCCGAGCTACCGGGCGTGACGGTGGGAGATTTATTGCATGCGATTAAAGAAAAATCCTTGTCATATGAAGATAGCTTTCAGGGGATCACAGATGAAACTAAGTCATATGCGGATTATCTTGGCGTAAACCAAGCCCTTTTGACCAGGGGTATTAATGTCGGTGCATCCGGGGGTGAGAAAAAAAGGGTAGAGTCTTTACAATTGGCCGTCCTCAGACCAAAGTTTGCTATTTTGGACGAACTCGACTCCGGGCTTGATGTCGATGCCTTGAAAAAAGTTGCCACTGCCGTCAAAGGGCTGGTGGATGGTAAAGACTATCAAGACTTACAATCGGGGGCCGACATTGCACCCGATGGTCCACACCGACAAATAGGAGTAATGATAGTGACTCACTACCAGAGGATTCTTGAATATTTGCCGGCTGACAGAGTTCACATCCTCGCCGACGGAAAGATAGTGGCCAGTGGGGATGCTTCTTTGGTCGGTGAAATAGAAAAAGTAGGTTACAAAAGCTGGCTTTGATTAGGTATTTTAACTAATCCTATCTTTTGTAAGTAATTGTTTATCACAAAGCGATTTTTCTCCGATACTAACAGTGGTGAGCGAAACCGGCAGGAAAAGCTCTGAAAGTGAAAGTTTTCATTTATAATCTGAGGCGTGAATGTGATTTCTCAGGCAGCTACGACACCCGCGCCTTTTATCGACCGCTACTTTTCAGCCAGGCT
>JAJZMK010000062.1 GCA_021798275.1 Actinomycetes bacterium
TGTTCGTAATACCGAAAACAAATATGAGATAACCTCATACATGAAGTAATACATATAGGGTCCCGTAGAATCTACGGGGCCCTATATGTATTTTCGTTATCAAATCATGCTTATGCCGTATAATAAACTTCCATTGCGGCGGGCAGATACGGACTCAAGGCATGGAAGTTTTCTAATTGCAAACCGGCATGCCTAAGATTTGTTATAGGCGTTCGATGGTCTCTTTATTTAACTCGTTGATGAATTGTCGCAGTCTTCCCTGGTGTAGTTTGTTGAATTTCAACCCTATCCTGTCCAGGGATAAATGATCATTATCATGGATCTCAAATTTAGAGGGTTCAACTTTTCTTATGGGTTCTCCGCCTGTAATATCAGAGAATTGTTGAGACAATTCATTGCATCTCTGATCGCTGGGGGCTTGTTGCAGCCTTATAACCAATGTGTCGTTTATAAAGCGCCTGGAGTGGTAATTGGAATAGAAGTTTAATACTTCATTTCTTGCTTGATCAATATCTGCTGTAATAAAATAAAGAGAAGAGTCATCAGGGTCTGCAAATTGTCTGTTATATACTTGCTTTTGAACAAAATCTTCCCATGCATGCCAGTAATTTGACTGGTCCGGCTCCATTAAAACAATGGGATTGGGTTCGGCTTTTCCCGTCTGCACAAGGGTAAGCAATTCAAAGCATTCGTCTAATGTGCCAAAGCCGCCGGGAAGAACCAGAAATCCTGAGGATTCTTTCATCAACATTAGTTTTCTTGTAAAAAAATACTTCATTTCAACCAATTTTTCACCGGCTGATACCCAAGCGTTCGGGTAGTTTTCGAAAGGAAGTCTGATATTTACCCCTATTGCCATATTTGCGCCCGCACCTTCGCTTCCGGCTGCCATAATGCCGGGACCGGCTCCGGTGACTACCATCCATCCCGCCTTTGCAAACGTATGGGCTAACTCTTTGGTTTTTTCATAAAGAGGAGTGTCCTGGGCAATACGTGCCGAACCAAAAATTGTTACCTTTCTTACTTCTTTGAACGGAGCAAACATTGCAAAAGCGTTTGACATTTCTGTAACAGCGGCTGATGCCAATTTTAAATTTAGGCGGTCATTATGATTGTGTATTAATTTGATGGCGCCATACAGTAATTGACGTTTTATATCAATATTTTCTTTATCTACTAAATCATTGCAAATTTCATCGATAATAATTTTATCTTTTTCTGATATTTCTGAATTCTGATTCATCACTTTAACCAGTCTAAGTAAAAATGGCCCACGGCTTCAATATTTATTTGATGAGACTTGGTGAGCTATTTGTCAAATTATATAGCGCTTTCATCGATAAGCCATATAACATTATCGGCTTTTATCATGGCAGCAGGAAGTATCTCACCTTGGCTTATGGCATACACGGCGTTTTTTTTCTCTTCCCCTATAACGCATATTATCGCCAATTTGAATTTTTTAATTGCCTCAAATGTCATGGTTATGCGTGGGTGTCGGTTTAGTCCTGAAGGATCAAAGTTCTTTGCCGTCAATTGTCCTGGCGGAGTCTGCAATGCCGTTGAATTTGGAAATAATGATGCACAATGTCCGTCTGGGCCGAATCCCAATTGAATAATTTCTAAGTTTTTGCGTGAGAGAATGCTTTCATAGGAATCTCTGTCATCACAGCTGAGAGGATAAATTGAATTTTTATTCAACCCGCATTCTTCTATAGTTGAAGAAATCATATTGTAGTTGGAATCCCGGTGTGTTTTTTCTACACATCGTTCGTCGGCAAGTAACCATTCTATTTCTTCCAAAAATTTATCTTTGGATAAGCAGAGGCGCTCCAGACATATTTTTCCTGATGACCCTCCCGATATGGCAAAGGTAAAAGCCCCGGATTCTTGGCCGGATACTTGTCTGTTATTGAAGTAATAGTGGATGTGATTAAGAACAATATCTTGGTAGTCGCCGGCAACGTCTTTACATATTCGGACTTGACCGTAAAAATTATCGGTATTTATAGATTTTGCCATTGTCTTCCACTTGCTTGAATCAGTCTTTCTGCCTCGATCGGGCCAAATGTACCGGAGGTATATCTGGCAAGGGGCGGCTCCCCTTGGGCAAAGGAAGCCTGTATGGGAGCAACAATTCTCCAGGCTTGCTCAACCTCGTCTGTTCTGATAAACAACATAGGGTCACCTAGCATGGCATCAAGCAGTAAGCGTTCGTAGGCATCGACGGCTATTTCCTGAAAAGCATCTTTATATGAAAAATTCATTGATACTGTTTTTACTTTGAAACTCGGTCCGGGAATTTTTGCCCCAAACGAAAGACTAATTCCTTCATCGGGCTGGATCCTCAGTGACAGGACGTCAGCTCGTAGATCTCTGGAAAGACGTCCGGCAAAAGGCAAATGAGGAGGGCGTTGGAAAACCATGGATACTTCGGTAATTCTTTTTTGCAATCTTTTGCCGGTTCTAATGTAAATAGGTACTCCGGCCCAACGCCAATTGTCGACGTATAAACGCGTTGCTATGTATGTTTCGGTTTCTGAAGTCGGACTGACTCCATCTTCTTCGCGGTAGCCGGCTACTCTTTGACCGTCTATTTCTCCGGCTGCGTATTGTGCTCTGACAGTGGTGTTGACCTGCTCGTCGATGTTGCCTATTTCAACGGCCTTTAACAGTTTCACTTTTTCGTCGCGTATGCCGCCCGCTTCCATGGAAGCCGGCGGTTCCATCAAAGTCAGAGAGAGGACTTGCATGACATGGTTCTGTACGATATCCCGAAGCGCTCCCGCAGTTTCGTAAAAGGCACCGCGGTGCTCTACTCCCAGTGTTTCGGCAACCGTAATCTGTATATGGTCGACATACCTTCTGTTCCAGATCGGCTCAAAAATTGCATTGGCAAAGCGCAATGCCAGTACATTTTGAACTGTCTCTTTACCCATGTAATGGTCTATGCGGAATATTTGCTCTTCCGCAAAGGCTTTATGAAGAGCGTTGTCGAGAGATTTTGCACTTTCCAAGTCAACCCCAAACGGTTTTTCGACTACAAGGCGTACAAAGGACTCTTTTGCTTTTGGCTTATTGCATCCAACTGTTTTTAATCCGTTTGCAACCACAGAGAACAATTTTGGTATGGTAGCCAGATAGTAGACTCTGTTGCCGCTTGTTTTGCACTCCTCGTCTATCTCTGACAAAACTTTATCCAGCTGGAGAAATGTATCTGCAGACATATAATCACCGGAGATATAGCGGAATTTTTTGGCATATTTTTCCCATATGCCGTCGGGATCATCGATGTCTTTGGTGGCTTCGTAAACTATTTTTCTGAATCCTTCGTCATCAATTTCACTTGACGCAGCTCCGACTATGACAAATTCGTCGGGAAGCTCTTTTCTGATGGCGAGATGACAAATAGCCGGCAGTATTTTGCGGCTCGCAAGATCACCCGTTGCGCCAAATATAACCAAAATAAGGGGCTGGGGTTTACGCCGTTCGTTATGCAAATCTGTGGACAATTCTAAAGCGGTCAGAGAATCGCTCAGCGGGGTTATAGGTTTTGCCGTCACTTGTATACCTTTTACCGGTTATTTGGATCTTTTAGAAATTCCATACTGTGTCCGCCGAATTGATTTCGCAGGGCGGCCAGCATTTTGTTCGAGAAAGCCTTTTGGCCGTCATGCTGCGTTGAGAATCTTCTGTAAAGGGAGAGGGAAATAACTTCCAGGGGAACTCCGCGTTCTATCGCTTCTTCAACAGTCCATCGTCCTTCTCCGGAGTCGACGACAAAGCCCTCTATCTCGTCGAAGTTGGAATCCGCCCTGAGGGCAATCTCCGTAAGCTCCAGCAGCCAGGATCTTACGACAGAGCCATAACGCCAAATTGAAGCAATCTGATGCAGGTCAAGATCGAACTCTTTCGCCGCCGACATCAATTCAAAACCTTCGGCATAAGCCTGCATAAGTCCGTATTCGATCCCGTTGTGAACCATTTTGACAAAATGACCGGCCCCTACCGGGCCGACGTGTGCGTATCCTCCTTCTGGAGCAAGTGACAAAAAGAGGGGTTCCGCTATTTTGACTGTTGCCTCATTTCCGCCCACCATCAGGCAATATCCGTTTTGAAGACCCCAGACGCCTCCCGAGGTTCCGGCGTCTATAAAGCCTATTTGTTTTGCCGCAAGCCGGTCGGTGTAGGTAAAAGCAGTTTTATAGTTGGAGTTGCCCCCGTCTATCACAATATCTCCGGACTCCAAGAGGTTGTACAGTTGCGAAACGGTTTCGTCCGTCGGGGTTCCGGCCGGTACCATAACCCAAACAACTCTCGGCGGTTTCAGGTAGGCTACCATCTCCTCCATATCGGAAGCAGTTTTGATTGAGTAAGCTTCCAAGTTTTTTCTTGACGTTTCGTCGATATCGAATCCTATGACGTCATGTCCGGCAGCCGTGAGACGCCGACACATGTTGGCCCCCATTTTCCCCAATCCGATCATTGCTATTTGCATAGCTTTACACTCCTTTCGTGTATGCGGTAAAAGAACGTCTCCATACGTTGTCGTATGAAGTTTTAATTTCGAATGCTGGTATTCTAAAGCAACTCTGAAACGCTGTCTGTCTCGATTCTGAGCACTCTTCTCCCGTGAGTTTGCAGACTCTGATAGTCGCCTATTGACTGTGCGGTGATCAAAGTGGCAAAGTCGTAATTTTTCCCCGGTATTTCCACTCCGGCATAAGGGGTACGGTCCACAAGTTGAATGGCCACGATTTGGTTTATCCCGCCTTTGTGCAACTGACCCGTCGAATGCAGAAATCGCGGACCGTATCCGGCCGTAACGGCCATGCCGTTGTTGGCATCGCGCAACTTGACACGCAATTGCTCCAATTGGTTTTCGCTGCCATAGGGAAGATAGGCTTGGATGGAAATATAGTCGTTATCTCGTAGGTTTTCTTTTAAGAAAGCATCCAAAGTGTCGGGCGTTTTGTTATCGATTTCTTGGATTGGCAGATTGGCAAGTACCTTATTCGTGTTTGCTTTCGATTCGGCCACGTTGGGCTCGTCAAAAGGGTCTATGTTCAAAACATGTCCCATAATTGCGGTTGCCATTTCCAGTTTGTAGAATTGTGCGCCCAGGTCACCCACCGATTTGAGTGTGATGTCAATATTAAACCTGTCGTGTCCTTGTTCGCTGTCCGAAGTCGGCACCGGCACACAGCCGGTGCCGTGCTTGCCGGTTGATTCGGCTATGAGCTGTTCTATCCAAAGACCGAATACCCTTTGCTGATCGGGGACCTGAATCGTCAGTTTATTTCGGCCGGCCAAAGCGGCTTCACCGGCATCGATTCCCAGAACAATTGCCTCTTCCGGATCCAGTTCGGCTGCCGCCTCGCAAATTTCTTCTATGTCGTATCCCATCAGAGCAGCTGGAACTAAGCCAAAGTATGACAGTACCGAGTAGCGGCCTCCTATGTCGCTGCGGTTGGAAAATACTTTATTGACCTTTAGGTCCTTGCCCAGCAGCGACAATTCCGTATTCGGGTCGGTAATAAATGCGTATCTGGAAAAATCGGACATCCTGCTTTTGCCATGCGCAAAGAGGTCGTTCGGTTCCAACGTGGTTCCGGACTTGGAAGATACCAGGACAAAAGCCTCCTCTATGGGAGCGTTTGCTACGGTGTACGGGGAAGTGGTGTCCAAAACCACCATGCGGCGTCCGTTTGACTTTTTTAAAGTGTCGGCAAAAGTGGAAAGCACCAGCGGTCCGAGAGAAGAGCCGCCCATTCCGATCAAGACGATAGTTTCTTGATCGATACTGTCGGCCCAGGATTTCAGACTTTTGGCCTCATTGTGCATTTCTCTGATTACATCCAGCCAACCGAGTCTGTTTTGCGATACGTTTCCTTCCGGCCATAGCGTGGCGTCTTTGGCTAATAAGCGTGTTTTAATATTTTTTGGATCGAAATTACTCATAATGAAGCCGCCTTTCCGTTTAGTTGTGTCATAAGTTCATCAAATGATTTTGCAAAAGCCGCAACGCC
The DNA here is from genome assembly GCA_021798275.1 of Actinomycetes bacterium. Classification (GTDB taxonomy): domain Bacteria; phylum Actinomycetota; class Acidimicrobiia; order Acidimicrobiales; family Bog-793; genus JAJZMK01. The sequence continues at coordinate 6,030 of JAJZMK010000062.1, forward strand.
CTCTTTTTCCAATTGCTCCGTCACGTCAAACAGGGAGACTCCCACTTCGGAAAGAGCATCCAGAGTATCTTGGGCCTCTTCGACGACGGAACGGCCGTTTGGTTGCTGTGCATCTATTGTTCTTCTCGGAACACCGTGATCCAAAAAAGCATCCAGTGTTGCCCTTGGCATGGTATTTACGGTATCGGGACCTATCAATTCATTTACGTAGAGCAGATCCGGATAAGCGGGATTTTTTGTTGACGTCGATGCCCATAACGGTCTTTGCAGGGTGGCCCCCTGTGCTTTTAATGCCATAAAGCGCTCACTGCTGAATTTATCTTTAAAAAGAGCGTAAGCTATGACGGCTTGGGCCACCGCGGTTTTCCCAAGCAGGGTCTTTGCCCTGTCGGCCAAAACTTCCGAGTCGGCACTGTCGATGAGGGCCCCAAGGCGTTTGTCAGCTTCACTGTCCACGCGGCTGACAAAAAACGACGCCACTGAAGTCACTCTGCTCAGATCTTTGCCAGAAGCCGCGTAACGTTCCAAACCGTTGAGGTATGCGTCCACTACGGCTGCGTATCTGTCAAGGGAAAAGATCAAGGTGGCATTGATGCTTATGCCTTCCGCTATCATCTCTTCTATCGCCGGAAGGCCTTCTTTTGTGGCCGGTATTTTTACGAGCAGATTTGGGGCGCCGATTGTTTTTGAGAGCCACCTTGCCGCATCGATCGTGCCTTGTGTGTCATGAGCGAGACCGGGTTCCACTTCCACCGACAAAAACCCGTCTTGGCCCCGGGAATCCCCGTATACGCCGAGCAGTTTTTCCAAAGCACCTTTGGCGTCAAAAAAAACCATTTCCCAGTAAGTTTCATTGACGTTTTTACCGGATTTGATCAGCGATTGAAACTGTTTGTCATAGTCCGTCCCGGATGCTATGGACTTTGCCATTATGGTCGGATTTGACGTCAGACCTCTTACCCCGTTTTCTATCAGCAGCTCAAGTTCGTCTGTTTCAACGTAAGAGCGTCTGAGGTCGTCTATCCACGGACTTTGTCCGTATTGAAAATACAGATCATGCAATTTTGTCATATGCGCTTACCTCGTTCAAGATACTTTACAACTCGCAGTCTAGTACTTTGCCCACCCGATATCAGGCAGGCTCAGAAAGTATTCCGCCGGGTCATAAGAAATTTTCAAAAACTTAATAATTGATTACAGTAAGGATGCATACACAGCCCCGTGCCGGAGCCTTTCATAAAGCGGCCGTGCGTTTTGACATAAAAGTTAAGGACAATCCGAGAAATTTCTCCACGGTTTCGCAGAGCATAAAGATTTGCAAAACTGTCTCAGATGGGAGATAAAAGTGTGAGTCTTGTGGTCATGGGTGAGCAATACAGGCTATTTTTAAAACAATGCCAAACTTTTTAAAAAATAAACTGGGAAAAATCAAAAATGCGGGCGGGGATTCTTCCGGCAATAAGTTTCCCGGCGACTTCGGCGAAATACTCCAAATGGTAAAAGCCTACTTTCTGCAAGAAACTTTGGCTCCTTTGCGCAAGGTAAAGCATAAAATAATACAGACGGTTTTGGCCATCCTATTTTTGGGTATAGGGTTTTTTCTGCTGTTGCTCGCTATCCTGCGTGTGTTGCAGTCGGAAACAGGGGCTTTGTTTGGCGGCAATGAGTCATTTGCTCCCTATCTCATAACATTTTTTGCCGGTCTTGCCCTGGCCGGATCCCTGGCTTGGTATGTGCTGCAAAATCTAAGAGGGAAAAACTGATTTTTCCGGTTTTGTCATCTCATCGTGCATTTTAGAATTGAGTTTGCGGTATCGAAAAAATAAGGTTTTCAATATATCTCCGCACCCTTCTTTATGGTAGTAAGATCGTTTGTACAATGAAAGATGCCATTTCTACCAATCGGGACGACACAGCAGAAAAGAAAGTATCGATTACCGATATTCAACAAAAAATACGCGACAACATTGCCGCTAAAAATATCATCTCGGAAAAAGTATCCGGTAATCAACTCATATTGATCAAGGTAGCCGCTGTTGTGTTGATGGTACTGATTTCTTATGTAATAGGTAAATTTCAAGGCAAGAGCGATTCTACGATTCTGGAAGTCAAGAGAGTGTAGGCTTTTGACAGTGGCAAAGCTCTTCGAACATTTGGCAAAGCAATTGGTGACAAGGGGCTTTAAAAAAGCCGTTACCGAAGGAAGTTTGCTGTGGGTTGGCGTGGCGGCCCTGGGGGTTGTGGCGCAATTTGTCATTAAACGTCGGCAACCCAAGGTCGCCGTCGAAAAATTGCATTTGGGGGAGTCGATTATCATCTCCCATATGGCGCGTAACTCTTCAGCGACACCCAAAACAAAAATCTATTGACACCGTTTACGGTGTTCCGATCTTTTTGGGTGAAAAATCGCCGGTCTGACCCTAATCACCCGGAATCGTCTATGCCTACTTACTTAATTGGAGAATTTTGTGGATAAAATACCGGATCATTTTTTGCCGGAAGAAAACAACTTCTGTCGGACGGCTGACTCGTCGGACGAGAAGTTCCTGCCGGGTGAAGAAGTGATACTGCAAGACTCCAAAAACAGACGATACCTGGTGACTCTTGTTCCCGGAAAAACTTTTCACAGCCATTCCGGTGCCGTAGAACACGATTCGGTGATAGGAAAAAAAGACGCCTCTAACATCAAAGCCCGTTACGCGGAAGGCGGAGAAGACAGAGAAAGGTACTATCTTGCTTTCAAGCCGACCCTGGCAGATGTGATTCTGAAAATGCCGCGCGGCGCCCAGGTTATTTACCCAAAAGACTTGGGAGCAATTCTAATGGCTGCCGATGTCTATCCGGGAGCGCGTATATTGGAATCCGGCATAGGCTCCGGCGCCCTTTCCATGACTCTCTTGCGTGCCGGAGTCGTTCTGACCGGCTACGAAATAAGAGAGGATTTCATCAAAGTGGCTTGTGAGAATATCGAAAAACACCGCAAGCAAATATTTGGTCCCGGTTGTGACGACGGCTTTGACTTGTCATCCAGGTTCTCCGTCGAGTGTCGTGACGTATATCAAGGCATTGACGAAACAGGTCTGGACAGAATAGTGCTTGACTTGCCGGAACCGTGGCGCGTCGTTCCGTTTGCCCGCAAGTGCTTAAAAGCCGGCGGTATTTTTCTCGCCTATCTGCCCACCATCAATCAGACGGCGTCTTTGCGCGAGTGTCTAAAAGAAAATAAATTTATATTGTCCGAAACAACGGAAGTACTCAACAGATCATGGCACATTGAGGGTCATTCCGTAAGGCCGGACCATCGGATGGTTGCTCATACCGGCTTTATTACCGTCGCCAGAAATAATGCCGAAAACTGAGCGAATTTTAGTCCGGGAAACCCGTACCGGGATTACTTTGACTGCCGCTTATCCGATTTCTATCCTTGTTCGATAAAGATGCATTCGCCGGGGCACTCTTCGGCGGCTTCGGTTACGGCATCTTCCAAATCGGTCGGCACCGCTACCTGACCGGCCGCTCCGCCGGGGTTATTCATAACTTGGTCGTGGTCCTTGACGTAAGCCAACCCGTCGTCCAAAAGGGTGAATACGTCGGGGCAAATTTCTTCACACAATCCGTCGCCTGTGCACAGATCCTGATCTATCCAGACCTTCATGAAATCCTCTCGTTTCTCCAATAAAGCATACAGATGGCCGGAACAAACCTTGAAGGACATAACGGCCAAATCAATCTGATGACATCATAGCAAGTAATTAGGTCAAGAGACAGGCAAAACCACACGTTAGTACCGATAGGAAAATATGGCTTTGAAAATACTGAGTTCGGAACTAAAATACTTTTTGAAATACCCTTGTGAGGGCATAGAGACGAGGACATCTTATTATTTTATATGTGCAAATATATAGCAGGTGCCGCTTTGTAAATATTGTAATTAAACTATCGTAATGATGTGTATTGTCGAGAGAGTTTTTGGATGACGGGCTCTTTCTCTCGCCGATGTATAGTATGGTGGCAGATGCTGTGCGGTAAAACTTTTTATGAGTTTTGGGTTGATACGGAGGTGTTGAACAATGGATGATGTTTTGATTGAAAAACTCAAAAAACGTGCCGAGGAAGCGGAAGAAGAAATAGCCGAACTTCGGAAAAGATTGAGCGATGCCCCGGGTCGCAACAGAGTTTTGGAAGAAAAGCTCTTACAGGTAAAAGGGCAGCTGAATCAGGCGGTTACCCAGAATGAAAAACTGATGTTTGCCCTGCAGCAGGCCAAAGAAAACATAGCCACTTTGCGGGAGGAAGTCGACAAGCTGACCCAAACCCCCAACGCATACGGTTATTATCTGGCCACGAACGACGATGCCAGCGTGGATATATTTACTTCGGGAAGAAAGATGCGCGTGGCCTTACACCCCGGCGTAGACAGGGAAAAGCTGTACCGCGGACAGGAGGTCGTACTCAACGAAAACTTCAACGTCATCTCGGTCCGGGACTCCGACCTCATCGGAGAAGTCGTCACGATCGAAGAGGTGCTTGACGAAGGGGAAAGAGCCCTGGTTCGCTTCCGCGGGGACGAAGCCAGGATCGTGGAAATAGGGGACGGCCTGTACGGCACCAAATTGAGAACCGGAGACAGCGTTCTTTTGGACTCCCGCTCCCAGCTGCTTGTCGAGAAACTCATCCGCCCCGAAGTGGAGGAAGTGATACTGGAAGAAGTTCCCGACGTTTCTTACGGCGACATAGGCGGTTTGGACGAGCAGATCGAAGCAATTACCGATGCCGTCGAGCTGCCATTTTTACACAGGGACCTGTTCGGAAAATACCGCCTGCCCGCCCCGAAAGGAATTTTGCTTTATGGTCCTCCCGGTTGCGGGAAAACCCTGATTGCAAAAGCCGTGGCTCACTCGCTGGCCGAAAAAGTTGCCTCCAAAACAGGAAATAAAAACGTCAAAAGCTACTTTTTAAACATCAAGGGTCCGGAACTCCTTAACAAATACGTGGGGGAGACCGAACGTCAGCTCAGGCTGGTTTTCCAGCGGGCAAAAGAAAAAGCCGCCGAAGGCGTCCCCGTTATTGTCTTTTTTGACGAAATGGACTCCCTCTTTAGAACGCGCGGAACTGGTATAAGTTCCGACATGGAGTCCACCATAGTCCCGCAACTGTTGGCGGAAATCGACGGGGTGGAAACCCTGAAAGACGTAATCGTGATAGGGGCCTCCAACCGTGAAGACCTGATTGACCCCGCCATTTTGCGTCCGGGACGGTTGGATGTGAAAATTAAGATAGAAAGACCGAATGAAAAAGCCGCCAAAGAGATATTTGCCAGATATCTGACCGCAGATCTGCCGATTGATGAGGAGGAAGTCAAGAGGCTCGGCAAGGGCGACATAGCCGCCGCTGTCGAGGTTATGATCGAAAAGACAGTCAATGAAATGTATAAAGCGGATGAGGAAAACAGATTTCTTGAGGTCACATACCAAAACGGCGATAAAGAGATACTGTACTTCAAAGACTTTTCTTCCGGGGCTATGATAGACAATATAGTAAGGCGGGCGAAAAAACTGGCCATTAAAAGAAGCCTGACGGAAGGCAAAGACGGAATCAGTCTGTCGGATCTATTGGATTCCATAGCGCAGGAGTATAAAGAGAGCGAAGATCTTCCCAATACGACCAACCCGGATGATTGGGCTAAGATATCGGGTAAAAAAGGTGAAAGAATTGTTTATGTTCGGACTATTTTCTCCGAAGCGGGAGACAACAGAGGCGGCAGGGCCATCGAAAGGGTCAGCACCGGTCAATATCTGTAGAGTCGGTATCGCCAGTGATTCCTAAAAAAATTTGCGGATTGGAAACAGAATATGGAATCACCGCTCCGAAAAGTCTCGGGGGAGACCCGACGGCCGCGGCATCCTTTCTGATATCTGCTTATATCGGAGACGACATAAAAGGGATTTCCTGGGATTTCACCGACGAGGCGCCGGGCAATGACGCCAGGGGGTTTTTGGATGCCGACGCTTTGCCGCCGGCAGTAGAGCCCCAGCTTCTGAATGCCGTTTTGACGAACGGCGGCAGATATTATGTCGACCATGCCCACCCGGAGTATTCCACGCCGGAATGTCTCAATGTGAAAGAGGCATTGCTCTACGACAAAGCCGGAGAGACAATTTTGACTTTGTCCATGGAAAATAGCAAGAAGCTCCTCCCTCCGGGGGAAGAAATAGTCGTATACAAAAACAATTCCGACGGTAAAAACAACTCATACGGTTGTCACGAGAATTATCTTGTTTCCAGGGCAACCCCGTTTTCTCAATTCGTGGATTATCTCATTCCGCATCTCGTAACAAGACAGGTGTACACCGGAGCCGGCAAAATCGGAACGGAAGGTCTCAACAGGACGAATGACGGCAAAACAATATTTCAAATAAGCCAGCGGGCCGATTTTTTTGAAGCAGCCGTCGGTTTGGAAACCACGATCAGACGTCCCATCTTAAATACCAGAGACGAGCCGCATTCCGATAAATCTCAATACAGGAGGCTGCACATCATCACGGGTGACGCCAATTTGGCGGAAGTCGCCACTTTTTTGAAAATGGGTACGACGGCTGTGGTGCTTCAGCTCATCGAAGAAGGGGTTCTTTCCCACTTGGCCTTGGACATGGAATCCCCGGTTCAAGATATCCAGGGTATTTCCAGAGATATTTCTCTCAAATATAGGCTGAAACTAAAAAATGGGAAGTCAATAACGGCTCTTGAAATACAGTGGCTTTACCTGGAAGAAGCCAAAAAATACCACAGTCAGTACGGTTTGGATGCCGTCGGGGAAGACGACTTGGCGACAGAGATCTTGCAGCGGTGGGAATACGTCCTGACCGCATTGGAAGACGACATATATTCACTTTCCAAACAATTGGATTGGGTGGCAAAATTGCAGATAGTAAATGCTTTTTGTGAACGCCATAAGACAGATTTATTTGATCCGAACGTTGCGGCCATTGACCTCCAATATCATGATATGCGGCAGGACAAGTCAATTTTTCAACGCTTGAATATGGAGACTTTGTTGCGCCGACAAGATGTCGAAAACGCCGTGGCGGATCCCCCGGAAACCACCAGGGCGTACTTCCGCGGCGAATGTCTGAAACGTTATCCTGGCGAAGTCAGATCTGTCAATTGGGACTCCGTACTGTTTGAAGTGGACCGGGGTCCGTTGCAAAAAGTACCCATGAACGAACCTTTGCGCGGTTCCAAAAAGTACATAGGAGACCTGCTGGACAAAAGTCCCACTGCGAGAGACCTGCTTTACAACTTGCAAAACTGACGGGTAATTTTTTGATCCCACCGGGGGTAAATAAGTTTGTTTTGGAATTTCATAACGTTATCTGATATAGATTTACGTTATAAAAAGCAGAAAGTTTTAAACTCGCGACACACAGGTCGGATATGTCTTTACAATTTTTATATGAAATTATTTATATTAAGGAGTGAATAATGGCAGAGCGTGAGCTCAAAAAACATTCCGCGTCTTCACACAGTGAAAATACGGCGACGGAAGAGGATGTGGCTGTTTCCACAGAAAAAGGCGACAAATTAAAAGCCGAGATCGATGACATCCTGGACGAAATAGATGAAGTATTGGAAGAAAATGCGGAAGAGTTTGTGCGCGGATATGTACAAAAGGGCGGGGAATAGGAATACAGTATCCCTGTTGTCACCCGTGCCGGAAATGTATCGGGTGCTTCTCTGAGAGCAAAAGATATGCTAGCTTTAGCTGATAAGAATGTAGAACTGAGGAAAAAAATGACTTGCGGGGAAGAAGTTTTTTCACACCGTGACCGTATGGGCACAGGCGCGATATGAATCTGCCTTTGTTTACACCCGACGCGGATCCCGGACCGAATTTTATGGGACTTATCGACAAAATAGGACCGGGTTTTAATCGGCTTAAATCGACTGTAGTCGCGGACGACCCAAAGTCTAGCCCAATTGCCGGGGCAAACCCCGGCGGAACCGTCGGGATCCCCCACGGAACCACCGTCATCGCCGTCCGCTACCGCTCAGGAGTCGTGATAGCGGGGGACAGGCGCGCCACGGAAGGGGTCAGCATTGCCCACCGGGCCATCGAAAAAGTGTTTCCGGCTGATAAATTCTCGGCCGTGGCGATTGCCGGAGCGGCCGGTCCGGCAATCGAAATGGTCAAACTGTTTCAAACTCAATTGGAGCACTATGAAAAAGTTGAGGGATCTTCCTTGAGTCTGGAGGGCAAAGCCAATCAGTTGTCGCAGATGGTCCGTTCCCATTTCCCCCTGGCACTGCAGGGACTCGCCATCATTCCTCTTTTTGCCGGATATGACGCCAAGAGGTCGGCAGGCCGTATCTTCAGCTACGACGTCACGGGCGGCCGCTACGAAGAAAGCGAATTTCATACCACCGGTTCGGGAAGCAGAAGTGCCCGAACCACAATTAAGCTCGGATATAAAGAAGGTTTCTCTTTGGACGACGCCGTCCGTCTGGCAATCAAGGCTTTATACGAGGCGGCCGACGACGATGCGGCAACCGGCGGTCCGGATATCATAAGAGATATCTTCCCCATAGTCGCCAAAGTCGACGACGAAGGCTACTCGGCTTTGGATCGAGATTCCGTAAAGTCTTATTTCACGGAGCTGATTTCTCACCGGGACAACAGCGTTGTTGAGGATTAGTTTTTTAGTTTAAAAAAAATGATTGTAAAAGTTTCTTCCACAAAAGAGGTAGAAAAATGACTATGCCATATTATGTGGCCCCTGAACAAATTCTGAAAGACAGGGCCGAATACGCTCAAAAGGGCATTGCCAGAGGGCGTTCTCTTATTGCGGCTCTCTACGGGGATGGGATTTTACTCGTTGCCGAAAACCCGTCGCGTACGCTGCACAAAATCAGCGAAATTTACGACAGGGTGGCATTCGGAGGAGTGGGCAAATATAATGAGTTTGATCAACTGCGCGTCGCCGGCATCAGACATGCCGACACGAAAGGTTACGCATACTCCAGAGAAGACGTCGATGCCCGCTCGCTGGCCAATGTTTACGCTCAGTATCTCGGTCAGGTATTCACCCATGAAATGAAACCTTTGGAGGTGGAAATCCTCGTTGCGGAATTGGGTGACAGTCAAGCGGGAGACAGGATGTATCACATCAGCTACGACGGAACGGTCGTTGACAGAGAGAGTTTTGCCGTACTGGGCGGAGACGCCGAGGCCATTACGGAGAGATTCTCGGAAAGCCTCCCCACCGACGACGGACTTGCCCGAATCTTGCCGGTTTGCGTGGAAGCTTTACAGGGGCCGGAGCGCTTACTGACCAGCAAAGAATTGGAAGTGGGGGTTCTTGACAGGAATCTGGCCAGAAGATTCTTTAGACGCATAGAGGAGCAGGAGTTGCAGCAATTGCTGCAAAAATAAGACGTTTTGTGCTTCGCATCTTCCGTTTGACGATGCGTCGGTCAAAAGTTTTTCCGTGGGACGTAACTTACTTTCTTTTGAGTCTTTTGCCGACCCACCATTTATCCGATACGCGCTTTTCGCGTTGTTTCTGTGGCTTTTTGTAATTAAAGATCTCCTCGACCGAATCAAAAAGGAGAATTTCCCTCGCTTGCTGAATATTTCTCTCATCAACAAAAATATCAATCTTCACAGGGAAAGGGGTGAGACTTTGGGTGGGAGTGGTTATATAGCACCTGCACCCCTCACTGTCCAGCCTTGCCGCCAAAACCTGGGCATGAAATACATTGCTCACTTGCGTGAGGAGAACTTTATTTTGGTTTGTCATACGATTAAAAGATTACATCGTTACACGTAAAAAAGCACTAACGTTGGAACAGTGAACAGAAGAATTTTTGGTTTGGAAAACGAATACGGTGTCACCTGTACAGTCAGGGGTCAAAGACGCCTCAGCCCTGACGAAGTCGCGCGTTACCTGTTTCGGAGAGTAGTCAGTTGGGGCAGGTCATCCAATGTATTTTTAGAGAACGGCTCCCGGCTTTACTTGGACGTGGGAAGCCACCCCGAGTACGCCACTCCGGAGTGCGACTCACTTTACGATTTGGTTGCGTTTGACAAAGCGGGGGAGCGCATACTGGAAAGTCTGGTTTCTTCGGCGGAGATGAGACTGCGGGAAGAAGGTATCCGCGGAACGGTTTATTTATTCAAAAACAACACCGACTCAGCCGGTAATTCCTACGGTTGTCATGAAAATTACCTGACCATCAGGAAAGACGATTTCAGCAATTATTCTCAGGTGCTGATACCCTTTTTGGTAACGCGCCAGATATTTGCCGGCGCCGGGAAAGTTTTGCAAACAGCGCGCGGCGCCGTATACTGCATATCTCAGCGGGCAGAGCACATCTGGGAGGGTGTTTCTTCCGCAACCACCAGATCGAGGCCCATTATCAATACCCGCGACGAACCGCATGCCGATGCGGAACACTACAGAAGGCTCCATGTGATAGTCGGAGACTCCAATATGAGCGAGTACGCCACATTTTTAAAGGTAGGAACCACAGGTATTTTGCTAAAAATGCTGGAGAGCCCCAAAACTATTTTTAGAGACATGACCTTAGAAGATCCGATCCGGTCCATCAGAGAAATCAGTCATGATTTGACTTGCAAGAAGACCATCAGACTGGCAAGCGGCAGAGAGGTTACGGCTCTGGAGATCCAGCAAGAGTATTTGAGTAAGGCTTTAAGATTTTCGGAACAGCACACTTTAAACGAACACGAAAAAACAATTCTCAGCATGTGGCAGCATGTCCTGACGGGATTGGAGACAGACCCCTTGTCCTTGGAACGGGAGTGTGATTGGGTCGCCAAGTATCATCTGATTGAACACTACCGGGCAAAGCACAATATTCCTTTGGAGCACCCCAAGGCGTTTTTGCTGGATTTGCAGTACCATGATATCTCCCGGGAGAGAGGTATTTATTATAAGCTGGCCGCCCATTCCAAGATGGACCGGATGGTAAGCGATGAAGATATCGAAAATGCCATGCTGTACCCTCCCGCTACGACCAGAGCAAAACTGAGGGGAGAGTTTATCCAAAAGGCAAAAGAAAAGAAAAGGGACTTTACGGTTGACTGGGTTCATCTGAAACTGAACGATCAAACCCAGAGAACTATTTTGCTCAAAGATCCTTTTAGTTCTCACGACGAAAGAGTGGACAGACTTATCGAATCCATGTAGTTCTGGAGCACGTGTTTTACATTCCGCATTTTTCTTTATTTTCTCCCGACAACGGGAAAGGCTTGATTTCGAATATGCCACGGTGCGTCTGCCGTAAAAGGCCGGATGACAATCGAATATTGAAAAGCATTAAAAAAGCGCTTAGGGGATATATGCGCCCCCGGCAGGACTCGAACCTGCGACCTGCTGCTTAGAAGGCAGTCGCTCTATCCAACTGAGCTACGGGGGCATCTTATATATGATAATAACATGGCACATATATGTCTGTTCGAAAATATGGGATATGGCAGTATCCGGTTAAAAGATGATTTTTATAGGCGATGACTGTTTTTATTTATGGTAGTTTAATGATGTTTATTGACCTGTATTGCCTTATCAAGCGCCTCTAGCTCAATTGGCAGAGCAACGGACTCTTAATCCGCAGGTTCTGGGTTCGAGTCCCAGGGGGCGCACTCCGATATTTTTACCAACCTCGCATGACGAAAAAACGTTCCTTTCTCTCATGCGGCGACGTACACAACAAAACCTACATAAACGAGAATCAGCACAACGGCTATTTTGGGTGTAATACGCTTGGAAATATAAAGAGTCGCCATCAATCCCGTCAAGATGATCATATTCAACCATAAAAGAAAATTGGAATTCAAAGCGGTGGCAGACGATGAAAAGACGGCGGCGGGAAGCAGTATTCCGGCAATGACGTTGATCGTATTGGAATTGATTGCCTCGCTTATCAAGGCATCGCCGCTCACATTTTTCGCCAGATAAAGCGCCGCCACGGCATTCGGAAGACTGGTGATCACCGCCAGAATAATATCGCCGATAATGGCCTGTGACAGACCTAAGTTGTGACCCAAGTCGGCAAAACTGTGTTCGGCGATTACGCTCATACTTATGACAAGCAGAACCGCAACAGAAATTTGCAGGATGGCCACTCGGAAATGTTTTCCGGAAAGCCTCCCATTCAAAGATTTCTCAGCGGACTTTAAATTGTGATCTTGTGTCTGCGTTATTTTATTGACACGGTTATTTCCGGAAAGTCTTTTGTCGGATATGAATACGACGTATACGCTCATGGCAAGAATCGAAAGAAGAAACCAAATCAAACCGGGAAGAAGATGAAATCCCACAAAGATGGCGAATAGGGCATTTGTCGTGGCCAATAAACCCAGTTTGAAAAGGGTATTTCGTTGAAATGTGACAGTTTTGTTTAACAACACGGGCAATCCGAGCAAGGCGGCAAAATTGAAAATATTCGAGCCTATGATTACCCCGACTCCTATATCAGGTTGTTTGGCAATGACGGCCGTAACGGCAGATGTGATTTCCGGGGTGTCGGCGGCTAAAGCGGACAGCAGACCTATTCCCACAACCGAAAATTCTATTCCCGTAAAAAATTTTTCTAACCGGTGAACCAAAAAGTAGCTTATCGATACGGATAGTACTGCACTGGCAATGCCAAGCACCAAGAGCATTTCTGTTGTCATATTCTCTGATCGGTATAAAGTTTTTTATTGGAGCGGCTTCGGATACTTTTTAAAGTATTTTTTATACCGTACCTTTTGTCTAATTGCTTTCAGCCGCCTGATTTCTTTTTTGATTTTATATCGTGACGCTTGATCAAGGCTACGATCTGCATAAAGATAAGTGTCTATCAAGTATTGTATGGTGTCTTTCTGGCGGGATAAGTCTTTTTTGCCGGATATTGGTTGAGTTAAGGTTTGCTTTCCGTCGAGAGAGCTTAGGTACTCCTTTAATCTCATATAGTAAACGCCCGGCGATTCATGGGGCTTTCGAAGCAGGTCGAGGTGTTTTCCGGTTGACAAAGTCAGTTCTATCAGTTGCGAAACGGGATGCATACTGCGCTTATTTACGGTCAGAACGACACGGGTGATGATAAGAGTCGCCAAGAGAAAAAGCAGCCCCAGAGGCCAAAAGATTGTTTTGATGGCGCGGCCGACATAGTTCATGATGATAATACCGGGATTGGGTGTCAAGAGAGGTACGTTTGCGGTGGGATCAAAATTTTGCCATCCGTATTTGGGGAACCATACCTGAACCCACGCGTGTGCGTCAGTTTGGCGTACGTCATATAAATCGGTCAGCGGATTAAAATTTCCCGGAACATATCCGACGGCTTCTCTCGTCGGTATGCCGACAGAGCGCAGCATCACCGCAAGCGCAGTGGAGATCTGTTCGCAGTAACCGATCCTGCCATGAAAAAGAAATTGGTTCACGGTATCCTGACCGGGCAACAGGGGCGGTATATTCAGAGAATACTGAACGTGGGTGGACATCCAAGCTTCAAGCGCCGTTATTTTTGCATAGATATTATCTTTATGTTTGATAATGGCCAAAGTAAGTCGCCTCACTCTCTTGTAAGGCCTTGGAAGCGTCATATAGTTGCGGAGCTCATCCCGGATTATTTTTGGCTGTGTTTTTAGGCTGTAGTTGTCATTTTTCAGTGCATTGCCTGCCATTTCAGTATCTGCCGACACCACGGTATAGACGGTTCCGGGGGTTATGGCCACGCCGGTTCTTATTGAGGAATCCGAGGTGTCCAGGTAAAGATTTGAAGAAGGAAACCAGACGGTTGACGGCTGACTTGTGCCGAGTATGACATTTGTCATGGGCGCTTCTATGTAAAAAGTCTGAATATTGACGGGGTCTTGTGCGGTGTCGGAAGCAGCCAGCAAAGGCTGGCCGCTCAATGCTCCAGAGTTTATGAAAAAAGGTGATCCCCCGTTCAAAGCCGTTATTTTTGGCGGCTTTTCTTGATTTGACCAAGAAGTGCCACTCCAATTGCTATAAGTCATGCTCAGAAAATATCCGGGAGCCTCTGCTCGCACGTGCATAACTATGGTGTTGGGAACAGCGATTCTGTCAGCGGTATTTAGATTGTTGCTGAAACCGTTGTAACCGCCTATACGGATCCGTGAGTTTCCGGTGCCGGGTTTTGACGGCTCACTGAAGTTGTTTCCTTGATAGAGGGAACCGGAGTTTGGAAAACCTATCCTGTTCCTGATCGAAGACGGCAATTTTATTTCCTGTGTCGTAGAGGTAGGGGGCAGAAGCACAACAACGGTAAAAGCTATTGCCAAAGTAAGAAGAATATATGCAAATTTATCTTTGAAATTATGGATGATATTACTTAGGCTGCCGGCTTTTACTCCGGATACGGGGGCAACCTGCCGCAGCTCTCGAAAGTTTGACCGGCCATTACCTTTTGATGCTTCTGAAGTGGAGGTACGTCTTTTGCGTACGGAGACATTGTAGTTGCTGCCGGACTCGGTATACAAAGTCTCCAAAGCAATCGCCGAGGAGAAAAACCAAATGAGTATAAATATAAAAAATGACGTAGAGATTCCTTGGGCAGACGCAATGGCCAGTACTGCCATGGACTCCAACAGAGAGAACAGGAGGTCTCTTCTGCTGGCCGTATCCAGGGAGTGAAGAGCTTGAACCCATATGAAAAGTGAGGCAAGCGGTGGTTCCACAGAGGTAATATTGGCGGCATTCATGTTGTGCATTATCTCTGTCGCGAAAGTAAAAAATATTACGAGGACAACGACTCCTATAAAAATCTTGTTATGTTTCCACGGCTTATATCTGGTGTGGTAAGAAAAAATAATGGCGAAAGAAGAGAAAATGGTTGTTATGTAAAAAGTTGCAGAGCCTATTTCGCCTACTGTGGCAGCGGCCAGGTTGGAGGTCACAAGACTTATGCCCATCAATATTCTGGCGGCAGTACTGTCACTTATAAGAGACGGCTTATTGGCCTGTTTGATTTTTTCGATTATCCGGTGCTTTTCTGTCATGCTACCCCAGAGAAAATTTTGCTATGTCGCTATGCCAAAGATGCAATAAGTCTTTTAATCTGCAATATATTTTCAATCCCAAAATCTTGGTAAAAACCGTTTCTGTGGATTCGTGCCGTGACGGAGCCGTTTCTTTCAATCATGGAAACCGCCAAATAAAGACGTTCACCCAGATAGTGTTCTGTCGTGGCGGGATCGGCCCGCTCGGGAACGCGTATCTCAATGAGATAGTTCTCATTTCTTGTCTGCGCTTCATGTGTTTTGGTGAGCAGTTGCTGCATTTGTGCCGTTTTTGACCATGAAATTGCCGATATAGAATCGCCCGGCTGATACTCGACGATAGATTTTAGGTTCCCGGAATTGCTGTTGCGTCGCGCTGATTTGGCCTCTTTGGTTAAACTGTTGAGTTCAAATTCGGCCTTTTCTGTTATTGTCGGCTCGGGTGCCACATACAGAATCGTAGGGAAGTGACACGTTACTTTCTTATGGAAGGTTATCAGTCCGAACGGATAGGATGAAACCACAATTAAATCTATTTCCTTATAGAGGCCGCAGTGAGAAGGCTTGACGGAAAATATCGTTTCCTTGTCTTTTTGGACAAAAGCGGATTTCGTTTTACCGCTGTCCAATGTCACAAGGATATCTTTGTTGCCAGTAACGCCAATGTGGATATTGTGATTTGTCGTACCGTCATAAGGTACTGAAGTGACCGTGATCCGAGCGTGTCGAACGCGAGAAAACGATATTAGGCTATTGGAAATTATTGCGGCGAAAAGCACTGCTCCCACAATTTGGACAAAACCCGAACCGCTTTCATGGGCGGCTATAAAAAACAGCAATAGGCCAAGGATTAACGTCGTAAATGCGATGATGGAATGTTTTGGGTTGGGCCATCCGAATGTAAATTTCATTTTACAATTTATAAACTTGAGATATCAATTTTAGATAAGTACATCAGATCGGTATTTTCACTGAAGAAAGAGTTTTTTCAAGCAGTGACCTAACGTAGTCAGTCCTGTTTGTGTCCTGTCCGACTGTTATCAGTCTGTGTGTCAGACAAAGTTTTGTCGCGTTGACAACATCATCCGGCGTTACGAAATCTCTCCGGTTGAGCAATGCCAATGCTTTGGCGGATGAGATCAGAGATATTGAAGCCCTCGGGCTTGCACCGAGTATAATTTCTGGAAGTCGACGGGTCTCCGCAACAATTTCTACACCATAGCGTGCAACTTTATCAGCGACATGGATCTCGGCGACTATTTTCCGGTAGGAGGTCAGCTCCCCGGGAGTAAAAAGCGGTTTGAGGAGAGACAGCGCTTCGTCGGCGCCACGCGATTGTACCAGGGAAGTCTCTGTGGCCGTATCGGGATAGCCAAGACTGGCGGATACCAAAAATCTGTCCAATTGGCTCTCTACGAGAGGGTAGGTTCCTCTGTGTCCTATCGGATTTTGTGTGGCAATCACCAAATGACCGTCGGGCAGCGGGTAGGTCTGGCCGTCAATGCTTACCTGATTTTCCTCCATGGTTTCCAGCAAAGCCGATTGGCTGCGCGGGGGGGTGCGGTTCAATTCGTCAAATAAGACCACGTCCGAAAAAATCGGTCCCGGATGGAATTGCCATTCTTCGTTTTTATTGGAATAGATCCTTACTCCCAAGATGTCGGCCGGCAATAAATCGGGATTTCCCTGTACGCGCGAGAGCTTGCCTCCGAGCAATTTTGCCATGGCTTTTGCCATGGTGGTTTTTCCGACTCCCGGAACGTCCTCCAAGAGAAGGTGTCCTCCCGCAAATACGGCTATGGTCGCCGCCGTCAAGGCCTCGCTGTTGCCGAGAATGACCGTAGCCAACTGGGATATAAAATTATCGCAGACAACAAAGATTTCTTCATAAGAAGGAGGATTGTGGGGAGAGAATTGGGTTTGATCCATTTTTTCAATCTTTAACACTATAAGTGATTATATGACGCAATTGTGAATTTAATGTCTCGGGAACAGAATTACTTTCCTTTTGAGAGCACCCGATTGACGATACCCGGGAGAATCAACTTCTACGGAGTTTGTTTATTCCTGTTCCCTGATGTTTTTTACCAGCTCACCCAACATTTGGAGACCTTGTTGATTGGAAAAAAGAACATCCGCCAACTTGGGCAGCAGTTCTTTAAATTCCGCAATATCACGGTTTACCATGACGTAATCATACATCCAGGCATTCATGATCTGACGTTTTGCCAAAGCTGTGCGTCTTTGCAGTTCTTCGTCGGAATTTTGCGACCGGCTTGTAATTCTCTGCTCCAGCTCCTTTATTTCGGGGGGCAGGATAAAAAGACCCACAACTTTGCGGAGAGAGTTGGTTTTGACAAAAAAGTACCCCTCGGGGTCCAGTTCCATAATTTGATTATTGGTTGTTTCCGAAAAAGAAAGGACTTCCGCCGGGCTGGCGTAGATATCGCGGTAGTAGGTTCTGTTGTATTCGAGAAATTGACCCTGGCGATCCAGGTCCGCAAATTCTTCTTCGGTTATGAAATTGTAGTGGACTTTGTCTGTCTCGCCGGGTCGCGGTTGTCTGGTCGTGTAGGTCACAACTTTTTCCAAACCGCATTCGGTCAGGAATTGCAATGCCACCCCTTTACCGGAACCGCTTGGTCCGGAAACGACAATCAGGAGGGGGGGAGGCTTAATTGCTTTCATAAAGTTTTTCCTCTGCTATCATTTGCCGCAGATTATAGCACTTTATTTAATTTGTCTTCTTCCGAAAAGATTTTTGTTTTACTGGTATTTTATCGCTATGACAAGAAGAGATTATTCGAAAGCTTTTTATAAGTTGAATCCCGAAACTCTTTCTGAACTGCTCGGGCAGTCTTTTAAAAATATCAAAGTCGGATCTTTTCACGTTAAAGACTTCCATGCCGGCACGAACTTTTCATTGCGCTTGGAACCGAAATACAGTCAAGGAAGCGGCCCCGGTTCCGTTTTTGTCAAATCATCCGGTAAGCCGGCGTCGCGTTTGGCGTTGGCGGCCCTCGGTGCTCTTTATACGGAGGCGCAATTGGCGCAAAGTAAAATCACATTGCCTTTCAGGCACCCTCGGTTGTACGGAGGGCTCTGCAACAAAAAAAGACTTCTGTCATTGCTTGCCGAAGAAGACATTTCGGAATCCGGAGTATGCCATACCCCCCTGGAAACACTGAGTCTTGGGGAAGTGCGGTCGGGACTTGACGAACTCGCAAAGCTGCACGCTTCTTGTTGGGGATTGAAGGAAAAAGAAAACTTTATCGAGCCGTGGCGGCTCCAAAAACCACTCGGCAAACTTTCCGCCGTCAATATGATCAGATCTTTTAATATATTAAAAAATACCGATAATGCTCCGCAACCGGGCAAGAACCTCAATCCTTTGAGACTTAGCCGTGAATTCCAAGAAAGCTCTTTGCTCTATGGCGAAGGGGCTCAGACTTTGCTGCACGGCGATCCTCATGTGGGAAACACTTACACGACCTTGGAGGGACGTTTGGGGTTTTTGGACTTACAACTCATCAGATACGGAAATTGGTCTTCTGATATAGGGTACTTTTTGATCAGTTCCCTTCTGCCGGAAGTGCGAAGGCAATATTTGGAAGAACTTTTGCACTATTATCTTGAGCGGTTGGAGTCCCTGTCCGTGGATGCACCAAAATTTCAGGAAGCTTTGCACTCGATTCGGTACACTCCCGCTTTTGGTTTGGCATCCTGGCTGCATACTTTGGCATTCAAGATATTTCAGGAAAAAAAATATTGTCTGGAGATGGCAGAACGTTTTTTTTCGGCTTACGAAGATTTCGACACGGGTAATCTTTTTAAAAAAAGATTTATGAAGTAAAATTTATTTACCTCAAAGTTCAATGCCTTTCATGGCCGGTATTCCCTGATCAAAACCGTGCTTTATTTTTTTCATTTCCGTTACGGTATCCGCAATATTTATTAATGGCTGAGGAGCGTTTCTTCCCGTCACGATCACATTTGTTTTTTTGGAACGCTTTTTCAGGGTATCGGCCACTTCGTTTGCGTCTACCCAATCAAATTTGCAGAGATACGTCAGCTCATCGAGAATAACCAAGTTATAATCCAAAGCAAGTTTTTCCGCCGCCGTTTCCCAAGCCTTTACGGCGAGTTCTTTTGTCTTGTCCATATCTTTTGACTCCCAGGTAAAACCGTCACCCATGGTATGCCATTCAATGCCCAAATGATCCGCCAACTTTCGTTCCCCGGTTTTGTATTTACCGCTCTTTATAAATTGGATGACGACAACCTGCCAACCTCTGGCCCATGCTCTCGCCATCACCCCAAAAGCAGCAGAAGACTTTCCTTTGCCGTCTCCGGTATTTATAATCACCCTGGAATCCACTCTTTGCATAACCGTATCCTAACAAATCATTCCGATCCCGTTGTGACAAAGGAAAAGTATCTGAGGCATTAGTCGGATCTTATGAATCAGAAAAAAAATAATATATTAATATCGATCTAATTTTTCTTTTATATCATGTATAAATTATATTACTCTAATGTAATATTAAAAGAAGTTAAAAATATCTTGTTAAAATAATAAGAATCGTTACTCCATAGAGCAGAGACGCCACTTATTGTGACATATATTTTCAAATAAACATTTTTTGAGAAGAATGGGTGTGTTATCATGTTCTCGAAAGCGGTTACGTTGCGATTTTGTGTCACTTTCCATAAATCGTCAATAGGCGTTTTTGACCACTGTATCCTTATTATAAGGCGACCTCTACCCATCCCAAGGGCGTGGCTGCGGGTCATGGCGTAGTTCGAATTTCCTCTCCCTTTTTTCGAACTGCGTCGCGTCCAAAATACGGTAAATTATTACATTTATATTACATATTGTTCTTTAACGGGGCGTGGCTGAGGGTGGCTTTACGTAATTGAGCAGTGATTTATGTACGGGTTTTGGTTTTTTTGGCATGGTTGAATTCATGACAGCCTTCTCTTTGAGCTTGCCAAATTTCAGTTTTTGGCTGCCGGTACCGGATGCTTTTTTTAACCCGGCCGGTTGACTCGGCTTAATGTGGGGATGCGGCGGTTGCATCCGAGCGGATCCGCCGCGGGCAGCCGAAGAAGTTTTTGCCTTCTGATGTAATAAGTTGTCTCCGGGTACTTTTTTGGCGGCTGCTCCTTTTGTCCCAGCCGGAGCAGGAAAAGGCAGTTTTTTTCCTTTGACCGGTGATGTGACTTTTGGTGGTGACTGGGTCGGTTTGCTCAGTTTGGGAGTGGCTTTTAAGGCTTTTTCTGCTCCGGAGAGCGGCTTTTTTTTGACGGTTCCTGACAAAACATTTTTCTTTTGAATGGCGGCGGGAGGTTTTGTCCCCGCAAAAGATTGTTTGCTTTTGTCTTTCGGAAGCTTTTCTGCAAGCTTGCGATTGTGGTCCGTCGCTTTTTTGCTGAGTAAGTCAAGCATGTGTCCATTGCGGAGCGAACGCGGGGGACTGGAGACGATATGGGGTATATGATGCACGCCGCGGACAACCATAATTCCAAGAATAACAATTCTCTTGCGACAGGGCAACTTTTCCGGAAAAATTTTTGGTTCCGACGACGCCCGGGATCGTCTATTTGTCGCTTTTTGTCAGGAGTTCTTTTGTGGCCTTTAGCATCGTTTTGATGTCGTCGGCGGCAAATGTGTCCGCTTTGTTCTGCTCTGCCATTGCTTTTTCGATATCCGTCAGCCACCTGGATCTGATGCGCCCGGATGGGGGATCGCCTCTTTTGTGGGCATGCGACATATAGAGCTCACGGGTTGCTCTGGTCATGGCTACGTACAAAAGACGCTTTTCTTCCGCCAAAGCATCTTCGGATGCGGCACCTTGGATCGGAACAAGCCCTTCTTCCAGCCCCGGCAAGAAAACAATTTTCCATTCGAGACCTTTCGCCCTGTGAAAGGTGAGTACCTGCACGACGCCATTTTCTTCGTTGGCAACACTGTTTCTTTCCGGCAGGCATACCCACTGCAAAAAGCCTGATATATTTGGATTTATTTCAAATTCCGTATAATCTTTGACTAAATTATATAATACTTGCAGGTATCTTACTATTTCAAGTTTTTGGCCTTTGACTTTATCTTGGTTTATATGGGGAAAAAATGAAAATACGTCTTCATCGGTACGGGCGTATTCCGGTTCCCGCACATAATCGGTTTCTTGGATGTGCTCATCTGTGTCCGGTTCGCGGCGTTTCGTGGCCTCGGCAAAAAACATTTCCATATCCCGCAGCATCATCTGTAAGCCCTGGGCCGAGTCGGGGAATTGTCCGGCTATATCTTGCATCAACGAGACGGACGGCAAAATATTTTTTTGTACCGGCAACCCCAGTGCGTGAAGGGCCTCGGCAACCAGCTTGCATTGCGCGTTTGTCCGTACCAAAACGGCTATATTTTGATAGCCGTTTGCTTTGAATTTCATGGATCTTACGGCCTTGGCAATTCCCATGACTTCCTCCTCTCCGGTTTTATAAGAGGTGATTGTCGGTTGCGGACCGCTTTCTTGGCTGGCGTCTATTTGCTCCCCGTCGAGCAGCGAGGATGCGGCCCTGACTATTTGCGGAGTGGACCTGTAGTTTGTGGAAAGGCGCATTATGTGTGTCTGTGGGAAATATTTTTTAAAAGTCTCCTCAATATCTTTGACGGCTCCGTTCCATTCGTAGATGGACTGACGGGTATCGCCGACTCCAAATAAATCGTTATTGTCGTCAAGTATTGCTTTTAAAAGATTAAGTTGGGACAAAGTCATGTCCTGCACTTCGTCCACAAAGACGTGTCTGTATTTCCAGCGTATCAGATCGGCGAATTTTGCGTCACATTTCAGTAAGTCGCCGAGATGGATGATCAGGTCACCAAAATCCAGCAAAAATTTTCTTTGTTTCTCCCGTTTGTACACTTCGAAGACTTCCGCCGTCACGCGACGCGGGATATACCTGTTGTGGCTTTGTCTCAGCACACTTTCCGGATCCGTATCGGCGGAAAGCATGTTGGAGGAGATCAGATCAATCTCTTGTTCCAGTGCCCTTAGATACTGGGTTCTGGAAAAAAAACGATAGCCCTTTTCTTTTTGGATGTTGGAACGGCTTTGTCCGGAAGAACCCTGACCGAGTGACTTCATATCCAGATGGGGGTATTGAGTCAATATTTCCCCCAGCAAAGAAGTCCTGTCGGTGACGATGCCGGGAGTTTTCCCTTTATCGCCGTAGTACTCTTTTACGCACGACAGAGCCACGGCGTGAAAAGTGCCTACGGCAATTGTTTTGGGAAGGCCAAACGCGGCGAGGCGGCTCTTCATGTTTGCGGCCGCTTTCCTGGTAAAAGTAATGGCAAGAACGTGATTCGGAGCCGCTTGCTGTACAACGGTCCGGTGGTATATTTTATAAGTCAGCACCCGTGTCTTGCCGGAACCCGCACTTGCCATCACAAGAAGCGGTTGTCGCTCCGACTCTATGACCTCCCGTTGTTTGGCGTCGCAGCTTGCCAATAAGTTTTCCAAAGAGACCTTCACGTCTTAACGCTACTTCCTCACGGACGCAAGAGCTTGGGAAAAGAAAAATCCGTTGAACAATTGCAGAATTTTTTAGGTTTTTATATCTTCCGGAAGAAGAATAAGTTTAACTGCTAGCCTTTCTGCAGTATCTTATTTACGGAGGTGACATTTGGCTGTTCAGGCCTTTTTGGGAGGGACTTTGTTCGGTGATGTCAGAGGTGAAAATCCTCAAGTGGTGGCTTTACACGGCTGGGCCAGGTCTTCAAAAGACTTCAATCAATTTTTTTCCGTCGGCGGCCATGCCGGACGGATGTTGTCGGGAGTCGCTTTTGATTTGCCGGGTTTCGGCAACACGCCGGCATTGGAACAACCGGCCGGCAGTGCCGAATACGGCGAACTCGTGGCTCGCGTTTTGGCTTCGTTTGAACAACCCGTTGTTTTGCTGGGACATTCCTTCGGAGGTAGGGTAGCGCTGCATACGGCAACCCTGATTCCCGATAAAGTGAAGGCCTTGGTTTTGACGGGAGTACCTCTGATCAGGCTGTCCGGAGCCAAACCGAAACTCAGGTATAAGTTTTGGCGAAAGATGCACGGCCACAATCTGGTGGGAGACAAAACAATGGAAAAAATTAGAAAAAAATTCGGATCTTCCGACTATGCCGCCGCTTCCCCCGCAATGCGACAGGTACTTTCCCTGGTTGTCGCCGAGGATTACCGACCCGTAATGGCTGCAATCGACTCTCCGGTGGAGCTTGTGTGGGGAGAAAACGATTCGGTGGCCCCCCTTGTCGTGGCGCGTGAAGCCTGTCAATACTTCAAGAAAGCAAACCTGACCGTCAGGCCTGGTATTTCTCATCTGTTGCCCACGGAAGACCCGGTTGCCCTGTACGACGCGTGTGTCAGAGCGGGAAATACGCCATGAGTGTGTCGCTGTGGCTTGACACGGCCGCATCAGCTCAAAAGCCGTCGATGCCGGAAGTCTCAATGGGTAATTTTTAAATGCATACTTTTTCTTTGTATCTGGTGTTTGCGGCCGGACTTGCGGCCTTGTTTTCCCAAACCGTCAAGTATTTGCGGATCGCTCAACGCGAACACTACATAGCCAAGTTCACCGTCAAATTCGCTTTTCGCTGGTATCTGTCTTCTTCTCTGAATATTTCCCTGTTGATTTTCTCTCTTTTCTTTCTGGCTCTGTCATTTTTTGCTTACCTGTGGGCTCTTCCGGCCGCCGCGTTCATCGTGATTGCCCCGTTCGGACTCACCTGGCGCGGGAAGACATCCAAACTCAAATGGACAAGACGCCTGAAGACAACCGCCATCGGCGCGTTCGCACCGGTCCTAGGTGCCACAGCCGCAGCTTTTGCCGTTGCATCTTTCGCCGTCGGCGATACAATTCTGATGCTTTGCGCCTTTTTCATGCCGGCTTTTGTGGATTTGGCGCTATTTCTCTTGGGTCCGTTTGAAAAGAAACTGGCATCAAAATATGTCGAAACAGCCCGGACTAAACTAAAAAAAGTAAACCCCGTCAACGTCGCAATTACCGGTTCCTACGGTAAGACATCGACAAAAACATACCTGGCGCACATGCTGGAAAAGAATTATCAAGTTTTGGCCAGTCCGAAAAGTTATAACAATAAAGCCGGCCTTGCCAGAACCATCAACGAGGGACTTCTTTTTTCGACGGAAGTTTTTGTTGCCGAAATGGGAACTTTTGGTCCGGGAGAAATCAGAAATATGTGTTCCTGGGTGGTACCCAAAATAGCGGCCATCACGGCCGTCGGTCCGGTGCATCTGGAACGTTTCCGCACGGTTGAAAACATCAGCAAAGCCAAGGCCGAAATCACGGAACGGGCCGAGGTCGTGGTGCTGAACACCGACAACCCCTACCTTTTGCGATTGGCCGCAGAGCTTAGCGAGAGCGGGAAAAAGATCGTAACTGTTTCGGCCCAAGACGAAAACACAAATTTGTGCATCAAAGAAACGACACACTCCGAAGGGGGGGGTTCTGCAGTCACGAAGAACTGGGCACTTTTTTCAGGCGGAGCACATCTTGCCGATATTGACGCTTCGGACCTCGGAGAAGGGGTGGTTCCGACCAATCTGGCTGTTGCCGTGGCGATAGCGTTGGAACTCAACTGTCCCATGGAAAATATTCTTGCTTCCCTTCGGGACCTTCCCCAAGCCAGCAACAGATTAAATATAGAAACACTTCCGAACGGGACCGTTCTTTTGGATGACACTTACAACTCCAATCCGGCCGGAGCGGAGTTCGCTTTGTCAAAACTCAATTTGCTGGCCAAAGACGGCGGCAAAAAAATACTGGTCACTCCGGGCATGATAGAACTCGGACCTCAGCAGAAAACCGCCAATGAAAATTTTGGTTATACCGCCGCCGGTACGGCCACGCATATCGTATTCGTCAAACACACCAATCGGGCCTCCTTTTTGCGCGGCGTTAAAAAATACCAAAGCGAATCCGGAAAAGACGTTTTCGTAAAAACGGTTGCCGACAGAAAAACAGCCGTTGCTTTCGTCAAAGAAATTTTGGGTCCGGGAGATGTGGTTTTGTACGAAAACGACCTTCCCGACCATTATCCGTAAAAGTACTTTTCCGGCGCTTGACGGCGCGGGCACGCCGATGTGTCCGCCGGCTTGTTTTTGAAAAATTTTTATGCTACCCATGCTTTCGAGAGTTTTTCTGTGAGCTTTCTCGTTCTTCGGACAACCGTGACGCGGAATTGGTAAGATTTGGGGGTGAATTCTCTTTTGGAAAGTTTAGGCGTGATATACGGCGGCCCTTCTCCGGAGCATGACGTATCCATACTGACGGGCTTACAGGCGGTCAAGACATTGTTGGCAGAAACCGGCACGGTGATCAGTATTTACTGGTCAAAGAACGGAGATTTTTATTCCGTGGATCCGGCGGCGGAAGCCAAAGATTTTTTGTCGGGAGTTCCGGAAAAAGCGCTCCCCCTGCGGCTGGAGACGGGAACGGAAGGCGGATTTTTCGCAAAGCGCGGCAAAATCGCGACAAAATGGGAACCTTTGGAAATAAAAGTTTTAATAAACTGTTGTCACGGCGGCCCGGGGGAAGACGGGACGTTACAGGGACTCCTGGACATGGCCCACATCCGATACACCGGCCCCACCGCCTCCGGTGCGGTTCTCGGTATGGATAAGCTGGCTTTCGAGGCTCTGATGAGATCCGCGGGACTGCCCACCCTCGGCCGATATTCTCCGGAGCAGCTTTTTGCCCTGCGGGAGACCGGCTCTTTCGGCGGCAAAAAAGAGGTTTTTCCCGACCCCCCCTACATACTGAAACCCCGCTACGGAGGTTCGTCCATCGGCATAGAAATTGTCGACGATCTGAAAACGGCTGTGTCCCTGGCTTCGACCGGGGTCCACTTCAGAAGAGGGGCCGTATTGGAAACTTACCGACCAGATCTCTATGACTTGCAGATAGCCGTCAGATCTTGGCCGAAACTGGACTGTTCCGTGATAGAAAAACCGCTGAGGACAAAAAACGACAAGTCGATACTGGATTATTTCGACAAATACGCACCCGGAGTCGGCATGTCTCAGGCTCCCCGGGAAATACCGGCTCAAATTGACGAAGAACTGGCTTTCGAATTGCATGAGGCGGCACTTTTGACAGCGGATGTAACCGGTTTGAGGGGTGTCGCCAGAATTGACTTTTTGTCTGACGGCAAAGATTTCTTCGTAAACGAAATCAATACGATACCCGGCTCTCTTTCCAGACACCTTTTTATGGAGAGCAAGATAAATTTCGTTTCCCTGCTCAGTGATCTTACCGAAGAAGCCTTAAAGAGACCGGCCATCACTTTTTCAGCGACTGGCTCAGACGGCTTAGTTTTGAGAGACGCCACTTCCATAGCTTCAAAATTGGCATAAGCCGATGGCAAAGCCCGCTTTGCAACTGGAACCGACAGAAAAAGTGCTGACAAGCGTAAGGCCACACTACAGATGTCTTTTCAAGCCCGTAAAGGCGGCAATCCTGACGATGACGGGTACAATTCTGATTCTGTGGGGCGAGAAAACGACGCCTTCGTGGAGCGGTTTTGCCACTTTGGGAATTTATCTGGCATGCATTCTCTACGTGGCGGTCAGAATTTGGCAGTGGCGCGGGAAAAACATGACGGTAACCACTTCCAGAATCATTTTTTCTTCGGGGCTCTTCGTCAAAAGGACAAGGGAGATACCGAATTTTAAGATTGTCAGCTGGTATCAGCAATGCACTCTTTGGCAGCGTATAATCAAGGCGGGGACTGTTATAATAGAAATTCCGGAAGTTCAAATTTACTACGGGTCGGATCACAGAGACGACAGACTCAAAAAGGAGTTGGCCAAACTTTCTCATCCGAGATACGAGGTTTCTAATCCGGAAAGCCTGATGACGGCGATCAGGCAGGCTGTGTTGCCTTTTCGGGAGGCACCCAGGGTGATTTCCGACTCTGCCCAGACAGCGGATGCCGTAGTCAAACAATTGTCTTTACTGGCCGATCTCCACAAAGCCGGCGCGATAACCGACGAAGAATTTAGAGAAAAATCACAGGGAATAATAAACAATGTCTACTGACCCCAAAGAAACCACATTTTATTTAGAGACACTGGGGTGTCCGAAGAATCAGGTCGATTCGGAAAAGATTGCACATTACCTGCGCAGCTCCATGCGGGAAGTGGGGGATCCCTCCAGCGCCGATTTGGTTGTGGTCAATACCTGTGCTTTCATTGAGGCGGCCCGACAGGAATCCGTCGACACCATTTTGTCCTTGGCGGAAAAAAAGAGAGACGGGGCAAAACTGGTTGTCAGCGGGTGTTTGGCCGAAAGATACGGGGAAGAACTGGCTCAAAATTTACCGGAAGTAGATTTGGTGGCCGGTTTCAATGTCCCCGTAAATTTAAGTGTTTCCCCCAAAAAAAGATTTTTGCGGCATGCCGATCTGCCCAAGCAGACTTCCGTCGAAAGTCTGGACTTATTGGAATTGCCGCGTTCAAACCCCGACACCCCGTGGGCATACGTAAAGGCTGCGGAAGGTTGTGATCGCAATTGCGGGTTTTGTGCCATTCCCGGCTTTCGCGGTAAGCAGCGTTCCAGAAGCATCGGGTCGGTTCTGCAAGAAGTCGACGCCGTGGGATGCAGTGAGATCGTTTTGGTGGCACAGGACCTGGCCTCTTATGGCAAAGATCTGCCCGAAAATGTCAATATAGTCGATTTATATCGAGCCGTCAGTGAGAGAGTTCCCTGGGTAAGACTGCTTTATTTATACCCCACCAGTATAAGCGACGAACTCATTCAAGTAATGGCTGCCTCCGAAGTGGCTTATTTCGACTTATCCCTGCAACACGCCTCCAGGCCTCTTCTGAAAAAAATGAGGCGCAGCGGGCACGACAAATACTATCTGTCTTTGACGGACAAAGTAAGAGACATCAACCCGGATGCGGTTTTCAGATCTTCTTTTGTGATCGGATATCCCGGAGAAACAGAAGAAGATCAGGATATTTTGCTGGCCTTTCTCGAGAAAGCCCAATTGGACTGGGCCGGTTTTTTCAGCTATTCCAGGGAAGAGGGAACCTATGCACACTCTTTGACCGGTGAGGTAGACCGGGAACTCGCCTTGCTGCGCATCAGAGAATGTCAAGAGTTGCAGGATGAAATCACTTTCCAAAAGAGAAGAAAACTGATAGGTGTGCGCGTCAAGGCTTTGGTGGACGAAAAAGGATGGGCCAGATCCTTCAGAGAAGCACCGGAAATTGACGGAAAAATCAAAGTACCGCAGACATTGCCCGCGGGAAGTTTTGTCGATTTGTCGATTGTCGAAAGCACGGGAACGGATCTTTTGGGGATTCCGTCCGATTGACGGGTGATCGGAAGCGACACCACACTGTACATTTGTTCCGAGAATCAATTATTATTTATTATCGTGGGGCAATTTTGTTAAGCGGGACTAAATTGTACTTATAAAAGAATGGGAAATATGAAGAACAGCGGCAACGGTAAAAACTCGGGTTACGGACCTTCTGCGTTACTGACCCCCGCCAATCTGATGACCAGCATCAGGGTATTTCTGACTCCCGTAATGATCGTTTTGGTGCTTTCCATGGGCCCCTCTTCCTGGCTGCTTTGGGCATTTTGGGCTGTATTGACTTTCTCCGACGGCATTGACGGCAAACTGGCAAGACGTCACGGCGCCACCCGTTCCGGAGCCTTTTTGGATCCCCTCGCCGATAAAGTTTTGGTTTTGGGTACTCTGGCCGCCCTCGTGTCCAGACATGACATCAGCTGGGTTCCCGTCGCTTTGATAGCGGTGCGGGAAGTGGCCATGAACTCCTTCAGAATTTATGCCGGCAATCTTGGCATCACCATTCCGGCCAGGCCGCTCGCAAAATTGAAAACAATTCTTCAGGACTTTGCCGTGGCCGCAGCCTTCTTCCCTCCCGTGGCAACTCCTTACCACGCCGTTTTTGTGGATTTACTGTGGGCCTCCGTAGTTTTGACGCTGATAACGGGTCTGGAATACGCCAAAGATGCCAGGCATATGCTGCGGCTGCATCAGGCCGAACGGCTGACGTAAAGGTGCAGCTATTTTTCTTCCACGGCGCAAGACCGGTTTGAAACCGTTTGCGGTATTTGATCCCTTCCCGCCCGGATTCTGTAGACGGAGTTTTAAATGCAAATTGAAATTGTGGCAATAGGAACGGAACTTTTACTGGGGCTTCTCACCGACACCAATTCCGGCCATATCGCGCAAAAACTTTCGGAAGCGGGAGTGGACTGTTGCTTTCAAACGCGCGTCGGCGATAACGTCAGCAGAATAAAAGCAGCCCTGGAAGTGGCGTTGTCAAGGAGCGATGCCGTCATCTGCTGTGGCGGTTTGGGTCCGACATCGGACGATTTGACCAGAAACGCCATAGCGGACCTGATGGGAACCGAACTTGTCTTCGACCGAAGCGTTTGGGAAAAAATAGAACTGCGTTTTTCCCCAAACGGCCAAAAGCCGGCGGAAATCAACAAAGTTCAAGCCATGATACCGCAGGGTGCGACTCCGATTGCCCAACAGGTCGGCGTGGCCCCCGGACTTATTTGTCCGATGGGAAACAAAGTTATCTATGCGACGCCCGGAGTGCCGGCCGAGATGAAGGAAATGCTGACCGACGCGATCCTGCCGGATATTTTATCCCGCAAAATGAACAAAGAGACGATGGTATTCAAGACTCTCAGAACCTGGGGCCTTCCGGAATCCAAAGTGGCGGAACTCATATCGGAACGCATTGTCGAACTGGACAGACTGGCCTCCGAAAATACATCTCTGGCGGATTCGGCCATACCGCCGGGCGCCAAAACGGAAGTGCCCACGATAGCGTTTCTTGCG
>JAJZMK010000010.1 GCA_021798275.1 Actinomycetes bacterium
ATTAAATGGAAAAGAGTTATCGTGTTTACAAAAACGCAGATTATAGATCCCGCCAAAGCATTGCCGGGACGTGAAGTACCTATCTTTGCGGGAGGTTCTCATTTTGTACTAAAAACTCCTCTCTCGGTTCCGCCGGAGCCTAAATATGGCACAGCTATTGTGGCTATGGGATGTTTTTGGGGTGCAGAACGCGTAATGTGGCAATTGCCGGGAGTTTTTTCCACAGCCGTGGGTTACTGTGGGGGCTTCACCAAAAACCCTACTTACGAAGAAGTCTGTACCGGAAAGACCGGCCATAGTGAATCTGTCTTAATCATCTTTGACCGGCAATTGCTTGGATATGAAGACATCTTAAAGATATTTTATGAAAGCCACGACCCCACACAGTACATGGGACAGGGCAACGATATAGGGACACAGTACCGATCCGCAATTTATTGCACCGACGATCTTCAATTGTCGCTGGCTAAACAGCTTACCGATGATTACCAAAAAGAGTTGGACAAAAGTGGAATGGGTAAAATTGTAACCGAAATTGCTATACAAAATAACTTCTATTACGCAGAAGAGTATCATCAGCAATATTTGGCAAAAAACCCGGGCGGGTATTGTGGATTGAGATCTACCGGCATCAAATGTCCGTAAAACCAGATAGAGAACTATATTTAAACCACTTAAGCGCAGTATTTTAGAAAGTATTGAATAAAAAAACGGATAATAGCGCCCCCAGATATCCCTGTTCGGCAGTAACTTATGTTATAATTTTCATAGGTTACTTACAGTTTCCATTAAGCAATTTAAGAAATTAATAGGTATAATGTGGATATATGCATATGACCTGGATAAAAGGCAAACACCAACATAATGGTTAATATCAGAAAATTTTGGCACAATATTCTTGCTACCCGGGCTGGTAGCTATATAGCCAGAATTTTTCGCTACAGCGCTACCTCGATAATATGTTTTGCCATCAGTGAAGTTACCATCTTGATTCTCACGGCAACAAATTTATTTGGTGCCACTACCGCCGCTTTAATTGCCAATTTTGCCGGAGTTATCCCTTCTTACTTGCTGAGTAGATACTGGATTTGGAAAGACGCCGACCGAGACAATACAAAAAAACAGATTGTTTTATACTGGCTGATATCGCTTGTATCGATTGGCATCACAAGTTATGCGACGGGTCTTATCACTCACAGCTCTCATACAACCGGTAATGAACATATTGAGGTAGTCGGTGGATCTTTTCTGATACTCAATTTTATATTGTGGGTTGTCAAATACATAGCTTACAACAAGGTTGTTTTCAAAATAGCGGCCTCGAAAGAGAACGATATAGCCGAGGCTACATCTTCATATGACCACAAGGAGTCGGCCAAAAGGCTTGACGGATCTTTTATAACCGACTCTTACGCCAAGTAAAAGCCAAGTAAGATTTGTAGGATCTTACTCTTTGAGCACTTTTTAGTTCCCCTTTACATTTATTATCCGGCGTCCCGATACGGCATTTATATGTATACGAACGTAATGTTCATCCTCGTTTGTTATCCAAGAATTGAACTGCAGGTGTCGTTCGGACTCTGAGATATTGTCGATAGCCGTAGTGATATCTCTGGCAACTCCTTCGATAACTACACTCCAACCCGTATGGGACACATAGTCCAAACTATCGACTTCAAAAACTACTCTATCTAAACTGGCGTGTGTAAACTTTGTCCCGATAGTCGTCTTAAACACTATCGCATGACCGTCAAAGACGTAATTAACAGGGAAAATAAGCGGTTGACCCTCTACGATTACTCCCAATCTGCCTACTTCTTGGGTTTTGAGCAATTGAAAACATTGTGAACTGTCCAAGTGCTCTACGTCAACGTGATCCATCATAAGTACCTTCTGTTATCCCTTATTGATCGAAATTATCCTATCGTACATTTATCATAGATCAAACTCATCTGGGAGGCGAGTTCGCTGACAAAAAATAGGTCGATGAGAGAAGTGGTATTTACGACCTCCGGCGATATAGGCAACTCGGGTTATCCTTTATAAAAGTAGTTAAAGGGTAATTTTAATAATCGTAAATAGGCCAGGAAAACTGCTCTTTTGCTAGAGGTTTGCGGTTTTGGCTTTTTAGAAGGCGGGTATAAGAAGTTGCCCATTCCAAATAGGCTTTGCGCTGCATATCAAATAACTCATCTAGCGCTATTTCGTCTAAGGAAAATTTATCAGCCATCTTAAATGTAATTTCACAGGTGACTTTGGCATCAAAAAAAGCTTGATGTGGAGCGCTGTTATGAATTTCGTAATGGTTGCACAATGAAGCTAAATTACGGCTCCCGGATCTGTATTTGTCTAAAAATCTATCCATAATTAGCACATCTATGACCGGTCCCGTCCAACTTCCCATTTGTAAACCGGTCCCAAGTAATTTTCTGCTGAGCAGCTCCACGATAGTCAGATCATACGTAAGATTCATACCTACCAAAGGAACGTTGCTGGCAGCTAAATCCAAAATTTGATTGTAGATATAGCCGATGGCGGTCTTTAATTCCACACCGCTCGCAACGGCTCTATCGGTGGTTATCCCGTGAATTCTGGTTGCCTCAATGGGTATAGCGATACCGGGATTGACAATCTGATCTATCTTATCGACTAAGTTGCGCTCTTTGAAAGTACAGAAAGCATAGCTGACGGGAATGGCGGACTTGATATCAAGACCGGTGGTCTCCAAATCAAAACCTACCAGTTTGCCGTAAGACCACATATCGTCCAGAAAAAACTTTCGCTTATAGCCATTGAGAAAATACGCTTTATCTTTGCTTGCTTCCAGATGGCTTATTCCTATACCCATCTTACATCAACCCCTTCTATCTTTATCAACCCAGCAAATATAAATTCTCATAAGCTCATTTCTAAAGATCACGAATAAGCACTAAAGTGGTTATGAACTTGAAATATAAGAAAATTACATTATTGTTATTCTGACATATAGCTATGACAACACTGAGGCGATATTTTGGCTACCCCAGCCACTCTCTCTGATAATTTGGGCAAAAATGAATTAATGTCGCAAGTCTTTTCCATTGAGTATACTTAGTGATATGTGGTGGAACAAGAGAGCTATAGGGCTGCATTGCACTCTTCTTGTCCTGCTGCCTATCTTCTCCATTATGGCCTATTGGCAACTAAGCAGGGCTCTTTCAGGGAACAGCCTGAGTTGGGTTTACACGTTTGAGTGGCCCTTTTTTGGCTTCTACGCAATATTTTTATGGTGGAAGCTTATTCACGAAGACCAGACCGATCAACAGGTAGGAATACGTTTTTCTGCCCGAACCAAACCCGTTAAAAAAGATGTGCAAACTGAGATAGATCAGGAAGCGGTTGCTTATAATAATTATCTGGCTTCACTGTATAAAAATGACCGGACTCGATAAAGCCGTTATCCCATAGCATAATCCGGATTGTATAAACAATTCTAAGAATATCTGGCAACAGATAAACACTTTTAGTATAGTTGTCTGACATGGGAATGCTTATTCGTATCTTGGTTAGACTCGTTGTCAAAATGAAGCAAAAGAGAAAGAATAAGCAAAAATCCGCTAATTGCTAAGTCGATCGGTAAAACTATGCAGACAGATGTAGTGGTAATCACTACATTGACTCCTAATCGATGACTACTTCCGAATAGGTATTTGTCATTCCTAATTTATTTTTCATTTGCACAAATCTGACTTATATACCACTATTTTTTATGTGAATTATCTGTCTATATTCTCCTTTTTACCTTAACTTATACCGGTTTTATGGAAACTTTTAATCTCATTATCTACCTATGGCCACATTTACAAACTGTTATGTGTTTTACGTTGCAGGACAAGTCCTAAGATAAATATTATGGAAAATAATAAAGATCTCGCTTTAGACGAAAAAAACACGCGGCCTGAAGAACCGAGAGAAACTTATCGGCAAGTGAAGTTCACTCCTACCAGTGGTACCACTACATTTCTCTTAATACGACACGGTGAGTCGGCAATTGCTGACATGGCACATCCTTTCCCTCTGACGGAAGGAAGAAGCGACCCTCCTTTATCGCAGATAGGAGTTCTACAGTCACAAGCACTGGCTGCCCGCTTGGCCTCATATCCATTCGATGAAATATACGTTACACAACTAAGACGCACACAGGAAACTGCCTCGACTTTATGTGCCGTGACAGGTAAAGAATGGACTGTGGAAAAGAATTTAGTGGAGATATTTATGGGTGAGTGGGAGGGTGGTATTTATCGCAAACATATAGCAGATAAACATCCTCTCACAGAAAAAATCTTCACTGAACAGCGTTTTGACGTCATACCGGGAGGGGAGTCAAACTCGTCCGTTACGACAAGAGCGGTAAAAGCATTGGAGGAAATCGCCGCCTTACATGAAGGAAAAACAATAGCGGTATTTACCCATAGTGTGGTTATCGCCAATGTCCTGGCTTTTATCAGTAAGTCGGAACCCTTCGCATTTCTCGGTAATGATAACGCTTCCATTTCCGAAATTGTCCTTGCAAAACAAAAGTGGTTTTTGCGCAGATTTAACGATACGGCACATCTGGAACATTTAAA
The DNA here is from genome assembly GCA_021798275.1 of Actinomycetes bacterium. Taxonomy (GTDB): domain Bacteria; phylum Actinomycetota; class Acidimicrobiia; order Acidimicrobiales; family Bog-793; genus JAJZMK01. The sequence goes on from JAJZMK010000010.1 coordinate 4,608, forward strand.
ACACCTCTAAGGCATTGTCGATAGCCAAAAACTTTATAGTAGGCTTTATTCGATACTTTCTGATTCCAAGTTGCCGTTTCTACTGATAGGTATCTCGACCCAAAAGTGTGTGCCCAGACCTATAACAGAGTCCACTTTAATGCTTCCCTTGTGGGCTTCTACGATCGACGCAACTATAGACAAACCGAGTCCGACTCCTCCTTTGTCTCTGTTGCGGGAAGAATCTACTTTGTAAAAACGCTCAAAAACCTTATCCAAATGTTCTTTCGGTATGCCTTGTCCTTCATCTATAACCTCAAAAATACCGCTTTCGGCCGACTTTCTCGCGGCAATATGTATCGCCGCTGTATTTGGGGTATGAACCAAGGCATTGCGCACTAAATTGGCAGCCACTTGCCTAAGAGCCGGTTCGTCGCCGCAAACTGTAACTTGCTCATCCGAATCGAATGTTATCTCTCTCTCCGGAGCCATCACATGAGCATCCATGGCAACATCGGCAGCTATCTGAGTTAAATCAACGTCTCCGTATTGATAAATATGTCCTTGATCAAGTCTGGCTAAAAGCAATAAATCCTCGACCAAAGCTGCCATTCTTTGAGCTTCACTTTCAATTCTTGCCATCGAACGTTCCAGATCTTCCGGACGCTGATTCGCTCCCAATCTGAACAATTCGGCATAACCCCTAATAGATGTCAAAGGAGTTCTTAACTCATGGGAAGCGTCCGCTAAAAATTGTCGAAGTTTGTTTTCTGAAGATTGCTGCTTATTAAAAGCATGCTCGATTTGACTCAACATCGTATTTAGTGACATGCCGAGTCGCCCAAGTTCCGTGGTGGGCTCCGCTACACTTACCCGCTGTGAAAGATCGCCTTTGGCAATGGCATCAGCGGTGTTCTCGATTTCTTCCAAAGGCTTCATCCCTATCCGCACCAAAATATATGTAAATAACGCCAGTACAAACAAGACGCCAAGCCCTACAGCCAAATCAAAAAGTTTTAAATGATGCAAAGTGTCATTAAAGGAATTGAGAGGTATGGCAATAACCTCTACACCGATAATTTGGTCTGTATAGCCGTTAAAGGCCGGTATAACCATTACCTGATAAGCCGTTATCGAGGATTTACTGGTTGTGGCCGGGGCAGAGAAAATTACAGGATTGGAATTCCTGTTGATTTTTTGGGCCGATGAAATCACTTCTTGAACTACAGACGGCGGGATTACCGGCCCCGGACCGTCGGTTGCCGGGAAAGCATTGATAACAATACCTTTAGAATTCAAAACCTCCCCGTATGTACCGGTAGGTGCGGAACTTAAATCAGATATACCGCTTTCGAAATATCTCTCGACGGGATGAATGGCAGAGAATAACTCCTCGTTAACCTGGTGTATCAAAAATGATTCGGTCTGGGAATAAACAACAATATCTGCTACCGATAAGCCGATTGTTGTCAGCAGTATCAAGCCCAGTAGTAGTCTGGTTCTTAGAGAAAGCTTGGCCCATTTTTTATTAAAAACATGAAAGGGTGCGATAAGTTTACGCCCCGTATTTCCGGGGTGATGCTCATCGTAGTAATCAGCTTCGCCGTTCAAAACTACTTCTGATTGATTATCTGTCGGAGCGATCACAATACTTTCATCGACAGCCAAACTAGCCTTTCCTTTTCCGGGACTCTCCGGCTCTGAGTCTTTCTTCCCCGACGTAGACATACATTACATAGTACCTTTCACAATTGAAATTTAACTGTGAGAATTTGGCACCCTCAGACTATATCCCGCACCCCTTAAGGTATGGATTAGAGATGGTTCTTCGGCATCAACTTTCTTTCTCAAATAACTTATGTAAGTTTCCACAACATTGGCATCGCCGTCAAAGTCATACTCCCACACGTAATCTAAAATTTGCGCTTTTGAGAGTACCCTTCTGGGGTTCATCATGAGATATCTCAACAGCTTAAATTCGGTGGGCGTCAGCTCTATTTCCCTATCCCCTCTGTAAACCTCGCGCGTATCTTCATCCAGTTCCAGATCATAGAACCTTAGTTTTGATTGAGGATCAGAGGAATCGTCCGTCCGGCGCAAAATCGCTCTCACCCGTGCCGCCAGCTCTTCAAGACTAAAGGGTTTCGTTACATAGTCATCCCCGCCTAAAGTTAAACCCCGTACTTTGTCTTCCGTGGTATCACGCGCCGTTAGAAACAGGATGGGTATTTTATAACCTTCAGTTCTGAGTCTTCTCGCCACCTCAAAACCATCCAAGTCAGGTAACATAACATCCAAGATCATTAAATGCGGCCTGGATTTGATAGCCAGATTTATGGCATCTCTACCGTTATAGGCACTCATTATTTCAAAGCCTTCATAATGTAAAGCCGCCGAAA
>JAJZMK010000108.1 GCA_021798275.1 Actinomycetes bacterium
AAATTAACCTGGTGTATGAAGAAGGGGTATTTCTTGAGTAGGAAAATATATGAAAATTCCGAAAATTCCCGAATCATTTTCAGATATTTCTTCGGCGACTCATAAATTGAGAGTATAATATCGAAGCTGGGAAAGTTTTGAATAAACTACTTTCCATCATTTTTGCGCTGCTATTGGAAAGAAAAAAGGGGCCGGTGGGGGGAATCCCGGCCCCTTTGTGTAATCGCAGTTCTGGAGGGGGATCCAGATGAGCGCTGCGTATGTATATAGTATGTCTTAACAAACTCCATTTGTCTAACAGTTGCCTTAGATACTTGCTATTCTTTTAATTGATGGATATCAGACAATTGAACGCAATAGTAGCTATAGCTGAACACGGGTCGTTTTCTGCGGCGGCAGACGCACTGGCAACAGTGCAGTCTAACGTTTCAACACATATTAAGAAATTGGAGACAGAGCTGGGTACGGTCTTGATAGACCGAATGTCCGGTGAATTGACAGACGAAGGACGCGTCGTCGTCATGAGGGCGAGGCGTGTTATCCGAGAATTGGATGCCATATCTTCCGATGTCACGGCGCTAAATGCCGAGGTGGTCGGAACTGTGAGGTTGGGTACTATCGGTACGGCGGCTAGATGGCTTGTTCCTAAATTATTGGAAATAGCCCCCATGCGACATCCGCGCATGCACTTGGTGTTTGTGGAAGCCACCGCACTGGGTCTAGATGCCCAACTCGCCACAGGACAAGTTGACTTGGCTGTATTGAACTTGCCGGCTTCCGGCACGGAAGTCCGCACGGTGGCCCTGTTTGAAGAAGACTTAGTTCTCGTCGTTCCTATGGGGCACCCATTGGCGCTACACGACGAGGTGCATATCGGCGAACTTTCCGATCAGCCGTTGATCCTTCCACTGGAAGGAGTAAAACTGAGAGCCGACATCGATCAGGTTGCGGAAATGGCAGGTGTTACTTTGCATCCCAAGGCAGAAATGGATTCCTTGCGACTCATATCTTCTTTGACATTTGAAGGAGCCGGCCTTTCCATATTGCCGTCTGGAGCAATTCCGGCATACTTATTATCACAATTTAAGTTGCTCCCGATTTCAGGCCTGAGGCCACGAATAGTAGGTGTTGCCCAGAGAAGACGCGGCCTGCCCGGAGCACCTGTCAGAGCCGTATTGGAATTGCTGGCTGAAATAGTCACAGATTTATCGGCAATTCCTCAAGGTGTCAGACCATTACTTCGCGCTACGAATAAAACAAAACAGGCTCAAGGAGAACATGAAGGCGACCCGTCAAAGGTCTGACAAAATCTCTTTTTGTAGGAGTATTGCCGCAGAGCGAAGAGAATCATAAGATATATCAAGCCCTATCTCCATGTTATTTTTGTCAGGTGATGATACATAAAACAGAGGGAGAGATGGAAATGGCTTGTATGTCTATCGGGTATTTAAATTGGAAATACCATAGTGTCACTGTCTCTAGTTGAGCAGGAAGCGGGAGATAAATGGAAGTCTCCCGCTTCCTTAGTGCACTAATCGATTTCCGAGAACAGCACTACTCGTTTCTTGGTGACAGAGGGTTTAGTTCTACTTCTACAATCGCCAAATACGACTTCGACTCAAACGTTCCACTGGGCAGTGTCAAGTAATCCTGAAAGAAAGGAGAATTGAACAGCTTGTACATTCACGCCGTTTGGAAGTTGGAAAACAACGCAACCCGATTGACTCGGTGATCCGGGGAGAATCGTGAATTGCCCATAGTTAAAGTTCGTGCATTCTGATACAGAGTCGAAATCGGCTGTATAGGTCTGACTATTTGTACCTATTACCGTAGTGTCTGAATTGGCGTCATCGCTGATTGTCGAAGTACTCTGGTTTGCAAGAGTCATTTCGACTGCTACAAACCGGTAACCTGGGTTGGGAGTCGTGTATTGATCTATGCCGCTTGCCGGGTCAATAATCTGTGTCATGGTTACCGCAAGTGTATTTCCATTTGAATCGTTGACATCGAGCGTGGCCCCGAGCGGGCCTGTATCAGTAGCCTGACTTACAAGAGCGGTCCGAAGAAGTGAGCGACCACCCGTACCTTTTGCAAACACTCGAAAACGAATTGTTTGACCATATGTCGCAGTGTTTTTTCCTATCTTTACGGCGGTGACGAAGTGTCCGGCTGCACAGCGGAAATTCCGTGGGAAGTGAGCTATCTTCGGAATAACGGATAAGTTGCAAGTTGTAGCAAACTTATCACGGACTAGAATACGAACAGTTCCACCTGCTGCTGGGAGAACTTTTGGCGTTACCACTATAGAAAGCACCCTAGGTCTAGGTGCTTTTGGCTTTTGTGGTTTATGAGTCGGTGCAGCCCATGCAGGTGCGCTCCCGACGAGCAGTATGGCAAATATAAATACGGACGCAACAATTCGTTTCATTTTTTGAATCTCCTTTTATTTGTACAATTTTTTAATGGGCAATTCTTCTTTATGACAGATCGAATATAATTTCAACTGATTTAAAAATAGGTATGTTCAATAGATGTGACGAACTATACCAGGTTGCACCAATGAATATTAATTTATCACAGGGGTATAACATCGATAATTATACGGCCATAGCGTCTATGCGGCTTTGCTATTTTTTTAAATTCATGGCAAGTCATATTTCAGGAAGTATATATTTTTCCAGATTTGACAATTCATTAAATTGCAACATGGCTATAGTACTTCTTTTGATCAATCAGACTTCTCATATTACACCACGGCAGCGTCCTGCTGTACAAATTGACTTTTAATGGCAATAATAAATATACTACTAGGTAGCATATTTATTAAGAGCACAAGATGTAAAGATATGATTTAATAATAACTATTAGCTATAATTTTTCTTTTAGCTGCTTTGCTTTTTCCAACAAGTCACGAATTTGCTTTTTCGATGGTTTGTGTTCCCACCAGGAGAGAGCCTTAGCCCAATCATCTGTCACCGTCTTCTGCTTTGTTCTTTGCGAATCTGGCAATTCCCAGTTACGTCTCCAGGAGTTTGCATCTGGACCACGAAAGTTCTCTATCTGCTTGGAGGGTGAATTCTTTTGCGCATGCCACCAATCGTTATTTACTTCATCATGTAATCTGGCTACACTTTCTTCAAGTAGACGCGATAGGAGTTTTATATCTTGACTTACCGTTGAATGAGGAGAAGAATCGCTACTTGAATCATCATTTTTCTGTATAAGTTGTGCCGGATCGATGGGTTTTGCAAAGCGGATTTCGACGTGTCCGAATGAGAACTTTGAGCTGCCTTTAGCCAGCATCTGGCGTGTTCCGTGGATATGGACAGGCACTATGGGTACCATAGTTTTTTGTGCCAGATAAGCGGGACCTGCTTTGAATTCCTGTCCCCATCCGTCGGGGGTTCGTCCGCCTTCGGGAAATATCAGCAAACTCCAGCCCGAGGAAATAAGTTCTATTGCTAAATCCGAAGAGCGCCTATTAACCTTAGAACGTTCTATAGGTATTGAAGCAAAGGCCAATGACCATAGCGTCGCTTTGAATTTTGTATTGAAGAAATAATCAGAAGCCGCAGCCACCGAGATATGGTGGCGAAATTTTAATGGAAGAGCGGAAATAATCAGTGAGGTATCGAGGTGACTGGCATGATTGGATGCGATGATGACGGGACCGGAGACGGACTCTAAGTATTCCAAACCGTAAATTTTAGGTTTTGCAATCAGATACGAAGTGGGTCTGATGATATTGTCGAGCAACATTGCCCGGAAAACGCGCGCCGGCTTGGTTCTGGCCCAATCGGTTTCATAATCAATGCCGAGTTTGGACTTGGAAGGTTCTTTTTCAATCATAGCGGGCCAAGTCGGTTTGTTGAGAACCTGTTTTAGGGTCTTGGAGAAAGTATTTTTGTCTCTCTTGTTATTTATGCTCTGAACCAAGGTTAGCTTCCTTATTCAACTTCTGCCACAAGCAGGGGAGGCATATGGAGGTGAGTAATGGACGGGTTTTTACCTACGCTGTCTTCGGCTATTTCCAAAGCATCGGTCAAAGTGGAAGCTGACTTGAAGCCCATTCTGTGTACCGCTTTCGGGTTACCTCCCACGATTATTACCTGAGATAGATGCTCAAGTGCATGAGCCCCCCAATACCACATATAAAACGGGTGTACCCCATGATAAGCGTGAGAGGTTCGATAAAGGTGGATATACCAGGGGTCTCTGGCAAATGACTCTTCGAATCTCTTTTCTATTTCCAGAGGATCCGTGGTTTCAGAAAGTACTTGTTCAAAAAAGTCGATGTAACTTGGGTGATGAACGGGGTGAAAAGCCCAATCCGTGGTATGGAAGATAATCGCCACTCCGTCTTTTCGCACTACCGGTTTATTTTTGTACATGTTAAAGAAGTAACCGAGTGACAAGCAAGCTACCAATATGGGGTTCATTATCGAATTGACATTATAAGGCCCTATGTAAGGAAGGCCCATAGTCACTATGTCAGTCTGTCCCTGAACGTGTACGAGTTGCTGTTTGTAAACGTTTTTGAGAGTTTCCTGATGGACGGCTTCAACTTCACCGGCCTGAATAGATGTCATGGCATAAGGCGACTTGATGGAATGGAGAATATTCCTTTTGATTGCCATGGGAGATTTAGCCATCGATGCGGCGGTTGTTTGGTAAGAAAGTCTGTCGACGATATTCCATTCCCATTCCCGTCTCTGAAGAAAGCGAAATTGGGAAGGGAAAGTATCGGTATTGAGCGTTGTCTCAATCTGGAAGATCTTTGGTCCGTTTTCTTTGATGTATCTTCCCATACGCCAATTGGCGGTGTGAAGTTCAGAGTTATGCATATCCATAAAAGATCTGCTGTGTCGCATCGTCTTAACGTTGTGGTGAAATTTAATGCTTTCATAACTTGCCAGCCCGGTAGCCACCGATTTGTGGCCACCATCCATGGGAACCAAATTGATGTTTACATATATCAATAAGTCACTTTCAGCGGCGCGCTTATTGATGTCGACTATTTCACCGTGATCTGTCGTCCCGAGGGTAACTATATTATCCGGATCTTCCGCGTCATGCTGGAGAAGCAATCCGGACGGAGCAAAAGAGTCAAAAACACGGTCTCCCAAGGCATGGCGCAATTCGTCGTCGGTCATGCGGCGATGTAAAGCCAAGGCCGCTATCAGAACCACGTCATCGACGCCGGCTTCGGCCACTTTATTCAACACCTCTTCGATTACAAGTTGTCTGGTATCCGGAGCCTGCATGGGGGGCAGAGGAAGAGATACGTCGTCAAAAGCTATGGTCAGCTTCATGTCGGCAAACAGGAGCTCCGACAGCGGTTTGGAGTCACCGTACGGATTTTCCAAAGCTTCCTGTATGGCTTCCCGGGGGTTTTTAATAGGCTTTAGAGCTTCCGGCGGGTAAATGATTCTGGAGCCCGTAGGCAATTTTTCCAGAGAAAGCTGCTCTCCGCGCCAAAATAAGATCGGCGGGGTAGATTTATCTGTTTCGAGAACAAATCCCGGTCTCGGACTCACTGGTTACTCCTTGGGATATTCAATATCATCATATTTACTCTAGTTGAAATATCCGCCTCAAGCACGATTTAGTATTACTAAAGCGATACCTAGGCGTCTACTATTGTTACCGGCTACTAGGCACGGTGTTACTACATAAAAACTTTTAGTTTGCCTTGTTCTAAATACTTTCTGTCTTGTGACGACATCAATAATCGCTCGTCTTTGATATGGTAGTTTTATATTTTAATACCTGTTTTTCTTAGCACTAGTTGTTTTGTCACGGACCACTTATCGTCCCCGATATCAATTGTGAGAAGGTCTCCCGATTGAGAAGACTATTTTGACGGCATCTCTCGAGCCGGCTTCCATGGCGTGAGTGATGGCGTCTTGATATCTTGACAAGGGGTATTTAGCCGATACTAGTCTACCTAATTGTTCTTTTCTGACAAGATCCATTGCCAAAGAGAAGCTGCTCGTGGCAGTTATTTTACTTTTCGTCTTACCTACCGTAAGCATCTGCTCGGCTCCGTATCCATAGGAACCTATCAGGGAAATCTCCCTTTGCCAGAGAGGTGCTAAGTCTATTTTTACGTCTCCCGGCATGCCGGCCAGGACGATTTTCCCGCCCGGTTTTGTTATTGATAAAGCCTGCGCTATAGAGGTAGAGTTTCCGATGCAATCTATGACAACGTCCACTCCGGCTGTCAGTCTGTCGATAACCGCCGTTTGGGAAATATCTGTTTCCCGCCGCAGCGGGGACACAGACGATCCGTTCCCAAAATCGGCGTCTTGCCTCGTCTGTTCCTCTTTATTTAGCAACTTGGCCATTACAACGGAAGGAATGGAGAGGGGAGGGGGAACGGCCAGAGAATTGGTGATCCTCCTCATGGTCCGTAAAAGTTCATTGGGTTTGATGATGATATCGGCTCCTAGTGAAGCGGCGAATTTTTGTTGTATCTGGTATTTTGCCGTAATAGTCAGGGTTTTTGGGTTGGCATAATTTCGAAGTGCCGCCAACGTCGTTAAACCGATTGTACCGGCCCCAAGTATAACCACGTCGTCGCTGGGCTTTACCTGCGCCCTGAGAGCGGTGTGAACTCCGCAAGCGGTCGGTTCCACCATCACGGCTTCTTCGTCTGTCATGTCGTCTGGGACTACATAAATCTGTGATTTGTGGACGACAAG
>JAJZMK010000150.1:0-33926 GCA_021798275.1 Actinomycetes bacterium
GGTCTATAGGTTGGACATGGCCATCTGGACAGACAATAGTTAACTCATGGAATGCTGAAATTTCACAAAATGGAAGCTCTGTTACAGCCAAGAATGCAATCATTGACGTAACAGGTTCTGCACCCATAGAAGTTGGTTTGCCAATCAGTCCCGGATCACCGGAAGTATTTGGTTTGGAAGGAACTTGGAGCGGATCTAACAACGTTCCCACAAGCTTTACCCTAAACGGTCAGCCTTGTGGAACTTCCTCTTCCTCTTCAACACCTACCACCACCATGGCACCGACAACCACCTCGACCACCACCATGGCACCTGCCACCACAACCATGACAACTACCACCACAACCACGGCTGCCCCTTCTAACTCAGGTACCACTCCTACAACCACAACATCTTCTAACTCAGGTACCACCACCTCAGGGGCATGCTCGGCCACGATGACTATCAGTCAGTGGACCGGCGGCTTTACAGCCAGCGTTACCGTTACGGCAGGTTCTGCCGGAACATCTAGTTGGTCAACAAGCTTTACCTTGCCTCAAGGTGCGGCTATTACCAACTCATGGTCAGCTACCGTTACCTCATCCGGATCATCTGTGACGGCGACAAATGCTTCCTACAACGGAACATTGTCAGCCGGTCAATCCACTACCTATGGATTCCAGGGTACAGATTCCGGTACTATTTCGGCACCTAGCGTCAGCTGTTCCTAGCAATAAATTACAGACAGTAACATCTGTCTCGTAAGGATCATCTTTTGATCCGATCGAAGTAACATATAGGGCCCCGTGATATCACGGGGCCCTATATGTTTACATACATAGATGTACTCAAGTGATTGATAAAGAAAAATTATCAACTGATAAATCTATACATAAGAAACAGCGAATAATTATTTGCAATCTTTCTGATTATTGACTCCATATTGAATGTGAAAGATAAAAGCGACTTCTGTTGGCAATAATACAGTTCCAACTTAGTCAATAGTAATTATCGCTTTATAAAATCTGCTTTTTTATTTTCAAGTAATAGTGGAGAGGAAAGGGTTTATTATCTTTGATAATAAACCCTTTCGTTAATACGACTTTTATCTAGTCGATTATATCTTTGTTTAATTCATTGATAAGTTGCCGGAGACGTCCTTGATGCAGCTTATCGAATTTGAAAGCCAGTCTTTCCAACTCTAGATGGTCGTTGTCGCGGATCTCGATTCTGAATGGAGAAGTTTTCTGTATTCCGTCACCGTCTATGATGTCGGCAAACTGCTCTGATAATTCGATACATCTTTGGTCACTCGGAGCTTTTTGAAGTCGGATAATCAAAGTATCGTTGATAAAGCGTCTTGAATGATAATTAGCATAAAAGCCGATTACTTCGTCCTTTGCCGCCCATATATCGTCTGTAATCTGATAAAGCGAAGCATCGTTTTTGTCAGCAAGCCCTCTGTCGTATACATGAGTGTTGACAAATTCCTCCCAGGCTTGCCAGTAAGGAGATTCTTCTGGTTCCACCAAAACTATGGGGGTAGGTTCGGCTTTTCCTGTTTGGACAAGCGTCAAGAGCTCAAAGCATTCATCCAGAGTTCCGAAACCTCCCGGGAGAACCAAAAACCCGGATGATTCTTTCATCAACATTAATTTCCTTGTAAAAAAATATTTCATTTCAACCAATTTTTGTCCGGCAGCTACCCAGGAATTGGGGTGGTTTTCAAACGGAAGTCTGATATTGATGCCTATAGCCATATCTTCCCCGGCTCCCTCACTTCCCGCTGCCATTATGCCGGGGCCGGCTCCGGTGACGATCATCCATCCGGCTTCGGCAAAAATATGAGCCAGCTCTTTGGTGCGGATATAAAGAGGTGTGTCGGGAGCAATGCGTGCTGACCCGAAAATTGTGACTTTCCTTATTTCTTTATAAGGTGCAAACATGGCAAAAGCATCCGACATTTCATTGATCGCGGCGGCGGCCAATTTCAGATCCAAACGGTCATTGTGATCGCGCATCAACCTTAATGCTCCATACATCAATTGTCGCTTGATATCCATATTTTCTTGGTCAGATGCCGTCAAGCAGAGCTCATCTAAAATAATCTTCTCTTGTTCTGTTAAATTTATAATTTGACTTGACATATGTACATAACCTGATTCTGATTGAAAGGTATTTTTTATGATATTGATCCGATATGCTTAATAGGGATTTGCATAGATATTGATAAGCAAAAAATTTCAGACAATTCTACTGTCGATGAGCCAGATAACTTTTTTTGCTCTTATCATCGCTGCCGGAAGCTGTTTTCCTAAACTAATGGCTCTGACAGCGTCTCTCTTTTCCTCGCCGATGACGCAGATAACGGCCAGATCGAATTTATTGATCGCCGCGAAAGTAAGGGTAACCCTTTCATGTTTATTTAATCCCGAAGGATCGGAGTTTTTGGCAACAAGTTTTTCGTCTGTGACCACCAGGGCCAAAGAGGAGGGGAAGAGAGATGCGCAGTGCCCATCGGGACCGAAACCAAGTTGGATAACATCAAGTTCCCGGCCGACAAGAAGACTTTCGTATGACTCAACATCTTGGCAATCCATATCATGCAAAACGGCGCTTTCCAGATGATTGACATCCAACAAAGAACGGATCAGTTTGTAATTGGAATCGGGATGGGTTTTATCCACACATCTTTCGTCTACCAAAAACCATTCCACGTTTGTAAGTAGCCCATCGTCCGAAGCACACAGTGCTTCCATGCAGGCTTTGCCGGAAGATCCCCCGGAAACGGCGAGTGAGTAACGGATATCGGTGCCATTTGTAGATGACTTTGTGGAAATAAGGTCTTTTAAGTAGCCGGTGACCAAATCTTTGTATGCGCTCGCTACGTCGTCACAAATTCTGACCTGGCCGTAAAAAGAATCGAAATTTATAGATTCTGCCATTGTCTACCGCTCGCTTGTATCAGTCTTTCGGCTTCTATCGGTCCAAAACTTCCGGAGGGGTACCTGGCAAGCGGTGGCTCACCCTGGAGAAAAGACTCTTGAATGGGGGCAACAATTTTCCAAGCCTGTTCCACTTCATCCGTCCTAATAAACAGCATCGGGTCTCCCATCATGGCATCCAGCAATAAGCGTTCGTAAGCGTCGACGGTAACTTCAGGGAAAGCCTCTTTGTACGAGAAGTCCATGGAGACGCTTTTTACTTTAAAAGCAGGACCGGGTATCTTTGCTCCAAAGGAAAGACTTATTCCTTCGTCCGGTTGAATCCTAAGAGACAGAACGTCAGGGCGTAAATCTCTGGAGAGGCGGCCGGCAAAGGGGAGGTGAGGAGGGCGCTGGAATACCATCGATACTTCCGTTATCCGCTTGGCAAGACGTTTTCCCGTTCTTACGTACATGGGAACACCGGCCCAACGCCAGTTATCCACGTAAAGCCTGGTCGCTACGTAAGTCTCGGTTTCAGAAGTTGGGCTGACACCATCCTCTTGACGATATCCGACAACCTTTTCGCCCTCAATTTCCCCGGGTCCGTATTGGGCCCTGACGACATTATTGACCTGCTCATCAATGTCAGCTATCTCTACCGCTTTCAGCAATTTTACTTTTTCATCTCGTATTCCTCCGGCATCCATTGAAGACGGTGGCTCCATGAGAGTGAGGGAAAGTACTTGCATCACATGGTTTTGGACTATGTCGCGCAAAGCTCCGGCCGTTTCATAAAATGCACCCCGGTGCTCAACTCCCAGAGATTCGGCCACAGTGACTTGGACGTGATCTACGTATCTTCTGTTCCAGATAGGCTCAAAAATAGCGTTGGCAAAGCGTAGAGCCAACACATTTTGTACAGTTTCTTTACCCATGTAGTGATCGATTCGAAATATCTGGTTCTCTTCAAAAGCTGTATGTAAGTCGACATCTAAGGCTTTGGAACTCTCCAGATTAACGCCAAATGGCTTTTCCACTACCAGGCGGACAAAGTTATCTTTTCTTTTCGGCTTGTTACACGCGACAGATTTCAAACCGTCAGCCACCACGGAAAAAAGTTTAGGAATGGTAGCAAGGTAATAAACCCTATTGCCGCCTATGTTGTATTGGTCGTCAACTTCTGATAAGACCTGATTGAGCTGGACAAAGGTTTCCTTGGATAGGTAATCGCCGGAAACATAACGAAATCGCTTAGAGTAGTTTTCCCAGACACCCTCAGGATCTTCAATGTCTTTTGTCGCCTCGTTAACGATCTTTTTGAACCCCTCATCATCAATTTCGCTGGAAGCGGCTCCCACAATGACAAATTCATCCGGCAATTCTCCGCGGATAGCAAGACGACATATTGCCGGCAGTATTTTTCTGCTGGCAAGATCGCCGGTGGCTCCGAAAATAACCAGAGCCAGAGGTTGCGGTTTACGTTTATCACTATTCAATGGCGACAAAGCATATTCCTTTAGCGATAAATCTGCCGATTTAGCTTCCGAACTCTCTGTCATCTCCGACACTTATTACTTTCCTTCTTCTTTGAACATTTCTACGGCATGCCCGCCGAATTGATTCCTCAAAGCAGCGAGCAACTTATTAGAAAAAGCCATTTGCCCGTCACGCTGAGAAGAAAATCTTCGATAGAGCGAAAGGGAAATTACTTCAAGCGGCACACCTCTTTCGATAGCTTCCTCGACCGTCCAGCGTCCCTCACCCGAATCCACCACGTGGCCTTCTATGGCCTCAAAGTGTGATTCTTTACGAAGTGCTATCTCGGCTAATTCCAAGAGCCAAGATCTGACTACCGAGCCGTAGCGCCAAATGGAAGCGATTTGATGCAAATCAAGATCGAATTCTTTGGCGGCATCCATCAACTCAAAACCTTCGGCATAAGCCTGCATCAGACCGTATTCGATTCCGTTGTGCACCATCTTGACAAAGTGTCCAGCCCCGGGAGGACCTACGTGGGCATATCCACCTTCGGGAGCCAGGGTTTCAAATATCGGTTCCACTTTTTTGACTTCTTCTCTGTCGCCTCCCACCATCAGGCAATATCCGTTCTCAAGTCCCCAAACACCTCCGGAAGTACCGGCGTCGACAAACCCTATTTTTTTACTTCCCAGTTGTTCTTTGTATGTGAACGCCGTTTTATAATTGGAATTACCTCCGTCAATAACGACGTCGTCTTCAGAAAGGAGATTCAGTAATTTTTCAATCGTCTCATCGGTAGGTGTACCGGCGGGTACCATCACCCACACAGCCCTCGGCGGTTTGAGATAAGCTACCATCTCTTCCATTGTTGCCGCCGTCTTGATGGAATAAGCTTCCAAACTCTTTCGTGATGCTTCGTTGATGTCAAAACCTATTACATCATGGCCGGCATCTACAAGGCGCCTGCACATATTGGCACCCATTTTGCCGAGTCCGATCATAGCTATTTGCATATAAAATAGTACCTTTCTTTATCTTTTCAAATTACTTATAGAGGTCTTTATACTCCGGAAATGCCGACAACGGAAAACTTTGACTACAGCAATTCGGAAATATCGTCAACAGATATTCTCAGAACTCTGCGGCCGTGATTTTCCAGGCTCTGGTAGTCACCTATGGATTGAGCGGAGATTAAAGTGGCAAAGTCATATTTTTCATCCGGAATAATGACGCCTTGTTGGGGAGAGTTCTCCACAATCTGAACGGCAACGACCTGGTTTGGTCCGCCTTTGTGTAGCTGACCGGTGGAATGCAGAAAGCGCGGTCCATAGCCGGCGGTTACCGCAATATTGCCATTTTGGTCCCGCAGTTGTTGCCTGAGCACTTCCAATTTTGCTTCACTACCGTAGGGGAGATAGGCCTGCAGAGAAATATAATCGCCTTGCTTGACATTTTCCTGCAAGAAGCCCTTTAGATCAGCGGGTGTGGCACTTTCAATCTCTTCAATAGGCAACTGGCTTAAAACATTGTTGGTATTGGCTTTTGATTCTGCTACGTTGGGCTCATCAAAGGGATCGATATTTAGAACATGGCCTATTACAGCGGTAGCCAATTCCAGCCTATAAAACTGTCGGGCTAATTCGGCGGACGAGTTGAGTTCGAGTTCAATATTAAACCTATCTTCACCGCGCTCGTCATCGGAAGTCGGAACAGGTACGCATCCCAATCCGTGCTTGCCAGTCGACTCGGCAATAAGCTGTTCAATCCACAAGCCAAGCGTTCTCTGAGATTCAGGTACCTTGATGGTCAACTTATTCTTGCCTTCAAGAGCAGCTTGGCCGGCTGCGGCTCCTAATTCTATGGCTTCATCAATATCGGTTTCACCCGCCAATTCACATAGCTCTTCCACGTCATAACCAAGCAATACAGCGGGAACGAGACCGAAATAGGAGAGTACGGAATAACGGCCCCCTATATCGGGACGATTACTAAATATTCTGTTGACACCCAGTTCTTCACCGATTTTGGCCAACTGGGTATTTGGATCTGTGATGAAGGCATACCTTTTGGTATCTGTTAATCTACTTTTGGCATGTGAAAACAGGGCATTTGGTTCAAGGGTGGTACCTGATTTGGAAGAGACAAGCACAAAACTATTTTCAATGGGAGCGTTCGCTACTGTCTGAGGCGAGGTGGTATCTAACACAAATAATTTCCGTCCGTTTGAACTTTGAAACAGTTCGGCAAAAGAAGCCAAAACCAAAGGACCGAGGGAGGATCCCCCCATACCGAGTAAGACGATTTGTTCTTGTTCTATACTGTCAGCCCATGACTTGAGTGATTTTGCCTCTTTGGCCATCTCCCGAATGACTTCCAGCCAACCTAACCTGTTGGGCGAGACATTACCCGCCGGCCACAAAGAGGAATCTTTGGACAACAGTCCTGATTTTATTTTTTCAACTTCAACACTCATAGTTCATTTACCTTTCCGTTTAATTGTCTCATCAAATCCTCAAATGATTTACTAAAAGAGGCCACGCCTTCCGTTTCCAGCTGTTCTGTCACATCGGCAAGAGAAATGCCGATTTCCGCCAAGGCATCCAGTGCACTTTCGGCATTTTCCAAGACTGAACCTCCGTTTTTATCCAGACCATCAAGTGTCCTTTCCACTTTTCCGTGATCCAAAAAGCCGTCCACCGTGGCTCTCGGCATAGTGTTTACGGTATCGGGACCGATCAGTTCGTCGACATAGAGCAGATCCGGATAATTGGGGTTTTTGGTAGAAGTCGAGGCCCAAAGGGGCTTTTGGGCTTTGGCACCTTGAGTTTTAAGAGCCACAAAACGCTCTTGGTTGAATTTATCTTTAAATAAGCCATAAG
The DNA here is from genome assembly GCA_021798275.1 of Actinomycetes bacterium. GTDB lineage: Bacteria > Actinomycetota > Acidimicrobiia > Acidimicrobiales > Bog-793 > JAJZMK01. The sequence goes on from JAJZMK010000150.1 coordinate 7,265, forward strand.
CGACCCGGGCTTGAGCAACGGCAATTTGCCCGAGCAGTGATCTGGCTCTTTCGGCCAGAACGGAGGAGTCGGAAGTCTCGATGATGTTATTCAAACGCTTGTCCACTTCCGTGTCGACCCTGCTGACAAAAAATGAGGCGACGGAAAACACTTTCGAAATATCCCCTCCGCTCATTGCATATCTTTCCAACCCAGCCAGATATGCGTCAATGACGGCTGAGTAGCGATCCAGAGAGAAAATAAGGGTGGCATTGATACTGATTCCTTCGGCTATCATTTCCTCAATGGCCGGCAAACCTTCTTTGGTGGCCGGAATCTTGACAAGCAAATTCGGGGCCTGAATCTTTCCGGACAGCCATCTGGCTGCCTTGATCGTGCCCTCTGAATCGTGAGCCAAGGTCGGTTCTACTTCCACGGACAGGAATCCGTCTGTACCCTCGGACTCTTGATGTATTTTAGATAATTTGGAAAGTGCTCCTTTGGCGTCAAAAAATACCATTTCCCAGTAGGCATCGGCAACGGAAGCGCCGTCTTGAATCAGAGATTTGAATTGGACATCATAATCTGTACTTGATTCGATCGATTTGGTCATAATGGTTGGATTGGAGGTGAGACCTCTGATCCCATTTGATATCAGTCGATCAAGTTCATCCGTTGTCACATAAGAGCGCCGTAGATCGTCTATCCACGGACTTTGTCCACCCAAATCATACAGCTCGTTTAATTTGGTCATGTATTTCCACCTCGCTTAACTTGTCTATATACCATCAAGTCTACTACCTGCCTCTTACCTATGAGCCTAGGAGAGAAACTCGTTTCATGCCTGCCATGAAAGGTAAAAATTTGATACAAGTAAATAATTTATTATTTACTTGTATCAAACAATAAACTGATCCATTGAGCTTGTAGTATCAAAAATCCATGCGACTATTTCTAAAACGACAACTCCTGAGCAGATCTTCTTTGATAAATGTTAAAAACTTGGAAAGACAATTATTTTAATCTAATGCAAGCAAACTTCATTTGAGATTATTTACAAATTACTAAGTCATGCTTTCTCAATCATTACAGATGGCAAAGATTCTAATCCGTGAGATTTTCATAGGTCGTCTCGATATTGCTTGATATCTTAATAGCATAAGTATTCATAAAGGCCACTTTTGGAACGATGTAAGGACTATCCTTAGAACGATGTCCGATTTTATCAAGCGCAAATTTAAAGAAGCGGCGGGTAATTTAGGGGAAGCCGCTACCGGCGATAAAGGGGTTTCCAAAGATTTAACGACAATTCTTAAAATGTCGAAATCTTATTTTATCCAGGAAACTCTCTCACCTCTGAGAAAAATAAAACACAAAATCCTCTACGCCCTGGCTGGATCGCTATTAATCGGAACCGGATTTTTTCTTCTTCTGCTTGCTCTGCTTCGTGTTCTACAGACAGAAACCGGATCAGTTTTTCAAGGTAACGAATCTTTTGCCCCCTATCTGATTACCTTCATCGTCGGAGCATTCTTTGCAGTTTGTATAGCCTTGTATGCGATGCACAGTTTTAAAGACAAAAAATAAATACCTTACTTTTTATCTTGCCGACGAGATAACCTGAGATATTGGGCTTCGCTATACAGCAGAAAATCAAAATTTTCAAACCCCACGGCGTCTCTCAGGTAGTAATATCTTTACACAATGACAGATACCACTCTCACCAACAACGGCGACGAACCAGATAGTGCTAAAAAGGTCTCCATATCGGACATACAGCAGAAAATACGGGACACGATAGGTAAAAACCCCATCAAAGCCGAGGCTTCCTCTAAACAATTGCTTTTGCTAAAAGCGGCTTCGGCATTCGTGGTTGTAATTTTGGCCTATGTGGTGGGTAGGTCACAAGGGAAACGCACCTCAACCATACTGGAAGTAAAGAGAGTCTGACGTATATGCCGACGAAATTGCTGGAGTACATTACCAAACGGCTTGTTACTCAAGGTCTCAAAAAAGGTGCCACCGAAGGCAGTTTTCTTTGGTTGGCAATTGCCGTTCTGGGAATGCTATTCAAATTCGTCCTAAAACAACGCAAGCCTAAGGTCATCACCGAGAAATTGCGTCTGGGGGAAACGATTACCATCTCCCATCTGCCCGGCAAAACAGACCGGGATACGAGTCGGATAATTCGTTAAGCTAGCGGCCATATCTGCCACTTTTGTCTGAATTGGCTCATCCGACTAGAGCCCAATATGCTCAGACGTAAAGATAATATAGCCGCGCCAATTTCAGTACTCTAATCTTTATCTCTAAAGAAGGAATCGTGGAAGAAATTTCAGAAAATACAGTCTCGAAAGATAGTTTTGATCCGTCAGATTCTCCTAAAGAAACAGTTTCTTGCCCTTCTGACATAGTGATTTCTGATGTAGATGGGTTGCTGGAAGAAGGGGAGGAGGTCATCCTTCAGGACTCCAAAGATAGACGCTACCTTGTGACACTAAAGGCCGGTAAAACTTTCCACAGTCATTCCGGAGTTGTCGAGCACGACATGATTATCGGTTTGCCTGACGCATCATACGTAAAAGCCCGCTACAATGAAAACTCCAAAAACGAGGAACGAAAATATTTGGCCATCCGGCCCACTTTAGCCGACGTAGTCTTGAAAATGCCGAGAGGGGCTCAGGTCATATATCCCAAAGACCTAGGTGCTATTATCGTAAGCGCCGATATCTACCCCGGAGCAAGAGTATTGGAATCGGGAGTCGGTTCCGGAGCACTCTCTATGACCTTGCTCAGAGCGGGGGCCAATCTTGTCGGATATGAACTTAGAGAAGATTTTATCGAAGTAGCAAAAAACAATATTACCAAATATTCAAAACATATTTTCGGCCGGCATATTGATCAAGAAGAGCTCTTTGCCGGCACCGGACTCAAAAAAAGCGGATCTGAAATAAGTCTTTCCATTCAACACCGCGATATTTACCAGGGCATAGACGAGCGGGGACTGGACAGGATAGTGCTTGATCTACCGGAACCTTGGCGGGTACTTCCCTTTGCTAAAGATGCGCTCAAAAAAGGCGGTATTTTTCTCTGTTACCTACCTACGATCAACCAGACCGCAACTTTTCGAAGTGCTTTGAAAGATAACGGATTCATATTGGCTCAAACATTTGAGGTTTTACACAGATCCTGGCACATTGAAGGTCAATCTGTCAGGCCGGACCACAGAATGGTTGCCCACACCGGGTTTATTACCACGGCGCGACTTTTAAATACCAATCAAATGTAATCAGAGATTTTATAGCCATCACGACGGCTAGGGCAAATAACAGCCGAATAATTCGGTAGTTAATCCTGTTCGATAAAAATACACTCGCCGGGACATTCTTCGGCCGCTTCGGTAACGGCGTCTTCCATGTCGTCGGGCACGAGGACTTGTCCTGCAGCTCCGCCGGGGTTATTCATAACTTGGTCTTGATCTTTGACATAGGCAAGTCCGTCATCCAATAAGGTAAAGACGCTGGGACAAATTTCTTCACATAGCCCGTCACCGGTACACAGATCTTGATCTATCCAGACCTTCATGAATTCCTCTCGTTTCTCAATCTAAGATTGGTCTTTAGCAAGATAGCACAGTGTGCCATCTTGCCATCGGCACTCACCGTAATCATAGCAAGTAATTGGTAAAGCTATCTCTGAAATTGCTCGTTAGTCAAGATTGCTTTCAAATTCTATATTTGCAAGTATTTAAAAAGAGACGAAGTGTTGATTGGATGAATCCGGACAGGCAGAGCTTGGAGAGTCTTTTCCAAAACAGGATCTGCGGTCACGCGAAGACAATTTATACAGATAGACTGTTGATGTATTTTTATATATGTTCTGACTATAATACTTGTGAGAAAAGCGGCTGACAAACGATTTTGAGTGCCGAGGAGGTTATGCGATGGAAGATAATATTTTGATTGAAAAGCTTACGAGACGCGCCGAAGAAGCGGAAGAGGAAGTGGCCGAACTCAGAAAGCGACTAAGCGACGCACCCGGAAGAACAAGGATCCTCGAAGAAAAACTTTTACAGGTCAAAGGCCAGCTCAGTCAAGCCGTCACACAGAACGAAAAACTTACTTTTGCCCTACAGCAGGCCAAGGAAAACATAGCCACTTTGCGCGAAGAAGTGGATAAATTGACACAACCTCCCAATGCCTACGGATGTTATTTGTCGACAAATGAAGATTCCACGGTAGACATACTTGCGTCGGGAAGAAAAATGCGCGTTGCCCTTCACCCGGGTATAGAACCGGCTTCTTTACATCGCGGACAGGAAGTGGTATTGAATGAAAGTTTTAACGTCGTCTTGGCGCGCGAACCGGAGCTGATAGGTGAAGTCGTTACTTTAGAAGAAGTCTTGGAAGAGGGAAGGCGCGCTTTAGTCGTTCTGAGGGGAGACGAAGCGCGGGTGGTCGAGATAGCGGAGAATTTGGCCGATACCAAACTAAGAGCCGGAGACAGCGTTCTTATCGATACCAGATCCCAAATCATCGTGGAAAAACTGATGAGACCCGAGGTCGAAGAAGTCATTTTAGAAGAGGTGCCGGACGTTTCCTATAGCGACATAGGTGGTTTGGACGAACAGATCGAAGCGATAACAGACGCCGTGGAATTGCCGTTTCTACACAGAGAGCTGTTCCTGGAATATCGTTTGCCTGCTCCGAAAGGAATTCTTCTTTACGGACCTCCGGGTTGCGGAAAGACACTTATCGCCAAAGCCGTAGCTCACTCTCTGGCTGAAAAAGTGGCGGCTCAAAACGGGAATAAAAGCGCTAAAAGCTACTTTTTGAATATCAAAGGACCGGAACTTTTAAACAAATATGTTGGCGAAACTGAAAGACAATTGAGACTTGTCTTTCAGCGCGCCAAGGAAAAAGCGGCCGAAGGTGTTCCGGTGATAGTCTTTTTTGATGAGATGGACTCGCTCTTTCGCACCAGGGGAACAGGGATTAGTTCCGATATGGAGTCAACCATAGTACCTCAGCTTCTGGCCGAAATCGATGGGGTAGAGACCCTAAAAGACGTGATAGTTATCGGGGCTTCTAATCGCGAAGACTTGATAGATCCGGCTATTTTGCGTCCCGGACGCCTCGATGTTAAAATTAAAATTGAAAGGCCCAATGAGCGCGCCGCCAAAGAGATATTTTCCAGGTACTTAACGGCAGACCTGCCCATAGATAAAGAGGAAATTCAGCGACTCGGAAACGGGGACAGGGAAGCTACTGTCTCTTTTATGATCGAACAGACGGTTCAGGAAATGTATCGGGTGGACGAAACGAACCGTTTTCTGGAAGTGACTTATCAAAACGGTGATAAAGAAATCCTTTATTTTAAAGACTTTTCTTCCGGCGCCATGATAGACAACATCGTCAGGCGGGCTAAAAAATTGGCCATCAAGAGAAATCTTCTGGAAGGTAAAGACGGTATACGCTTAGACGACTTACTGGCTTCCATTGCTCAGGAATACAAAGAAAGCGAAGACCTACCCAACACGACAAATCCGGATGACTGGGCTAAAATATCGGGCAAGAAGGGAGAGCGTATCGTATATGTGCGTACCATCTTTTCCGAAGCCGGCGACAAACAAGGAGGAAGAGCCATCGAAAGAGTCGGGACGGGGCAATACCTCTAAAATGTACGGTCTTTGTAAATGACACTTCCCATGGTTTATGGCATCGAGACTGAGTACGGTATAACCGCGCCCTTGAGTCTAGGAAAAGATCCGACCTCCGCAGCATCGTTATTGATTTCGGCATATTTAGACGACAATGCCCGCAATATTACCTGGGACTTTACAGATGAATCTCCCGGTAATGACGCCAGAGGTTTTGTTGTAGACGGCGCTTTGCCTCCTATGGTTGAAACTCAATTGCTAAATGCCGTATTGGATAACGGAGGCAGATACTACGTAGACCATGCTCATCCGGAGTATTCATCGCCGGAATGTTCCGACATAAAACAAGCTCTTTTATACGACCTGGCGGGTGAGCTAATCCTGCAGATTTCGATGGAGAAGAGTAAGTCTTTTCTTCCGGGCAACGAAGAGATAATCGTTTATAAGAATAATTCGGACGGGAAGGGAAATTCATACGGATGTCATGAGAACTACCTCGTCAGCAGAGATACACCTTTTTCTAAATTTGTTGAGTACTTTATTTCACACCTTGTAACGAGACAAATCTTTACCGGCTCCGGCAAGATAGGTACCGAGGGTATCAACAAAATTACCGATAACAAGGCTATTTTCCAGATAAGTCAGCGCGCCGATTTCTTTGAAGAAGTAGTCGGCCTTGAGACTACCATCAGACGTCCTATTTTAAATACCAGAGACGAGCCCCATGCCGATAAAAATAAGTACAGAAGACTACACGTCATAGCCGGTGACGCTAACTTAGCAGAAACCGCTACTTTATTAAAGTTGGCTACGTCAGCCATCGTGTTGCAACTAATAGAAGACGGGGCACTCGACGATCTTCAATTGGAGATCGATTCTCCGGTTCAAGCTATTCAAGCCATTTCCAGAGATACATCTTTGAAATATAAGTTAAAACTCAAAAACGGAAAGTCTTTAACAGCCCTTGAAGTGCAGTGGTTGTATTTAGAGATCGCCACAAAATACAACATACAAAATGGCTTAGTGTCTCTCGGAGATGACGACTTCGCCGGCGAAATTCTCCAACGCTGGGAATACGTATTGTCGGCCCTTGAAAGCGATCCTTTTCTATTGGCAAAGCAATTGGATTGGGTAGCCAAGCTACAAATTATGAATGCGTTTTGCGAACGGCACAATTGTGATTATGATGATCCCAATGTAGCGGCAATAGATTTGCAGTATCATGATATGAGACCACATAAGTCTATTTTTAGGCGTTTAAACATGGAAAAAATTATTTCCGATGATCAAATCCGATCGGCAATAATAACCCCCCCTGAAACAACCAGAGCTTATTTCAGGGGTGAATGCCTTAAGAAATACCCAAAAAATATTAAACACATCAACTGGGATTCTATCTTGTTCGATATAGATGACGGGCCGTTACGCAAGGTAGCCATGACGGAACCTTTACGGGGGTCAAAAATGCACGTATATGATTTATTACAAAAGAGTCCCAGCGCTAAAGATCTGCTCAATAATTTGGGAAATTAGTCTGACTTAATTGATGTGGACAATCCTGAAAACAGCCATCGGGATGAATGGCCATTCCGGTATCGCCTTCGATCCTCGGGAAATATGTATATAGCAAATAGCTCGAAAAATGGCTCCAGTTGGATGGGATGCATTACGGCTGTTCCTAAAAAGTCAGACATTATCTTTGAACAAAGAGTAAAGGTTGATCACATCACGCTGGCGGACACGACCTTAGCGCCCAGCTTTCAGCTAGAGTTCTTATCAAAATAACGGGTAGCGATATTGAGAGTATCGAAATAACGGTTCTATGCTTACTTCCAGATAAAGAAGTACACTTGAACTATTCAGAAAACCTATTCAAACCAACTTCGATTAAATGACTTACATTACTTTTTGGCGCTGATCCTTGGAATAGGATTTTATACATGGGCATAGGTTCTGGTCCTAGATGTCTCCCAGAGGCACTCTGTAGCCACTTGGTGAACACAGAGAAGACCGTTAGAGGTCGTTATTTATTTATTTATCCTTTTCGGGCACAAAACTATATAAAAGTACGTTATCTAAGGTATGAAGCTAAAAGTGGATAAAAATTTACTACTCTGGCAATACATGAATAAATATACTGCCAAATAATTTTTATGCGACGATACCGTAAGTAAGGAGGATGAGATGGCAGAACGTGAGTTAAAAAAACACTCAGGCACACAACGCAGTGAGGATACGATTGAAGAAGTAGAGCCTGCTTCCACCGATCGCGGTGAGAAACTAAAAGCTGAGATAGACGATATCCTGGATGAGATAGACGATGTTTTGGAAGATAACGCCGAGGAATTCGTCCGAGGTTACGTACAAAAGGGCGGACAATAAACCAAGACGTATTCATGGTTTTTCTAAATGACAAATAGCATCTATCGGGTTACACTTGTACCTCAAACCGCCGGATAGGTTATGATAGGTAGCCAAATACCTGTTTTTAAAAACAGAATTATAATTTTTGGGGCATCGAAAATGATACTTTGCTTTGATATGAAATCTCGTACAAAAATGGAAAGTCAAATGGGGTATTCGTTATGACCTTACCGCTCTTTACCCCCAACCAGGATCCAGGTCCTGACTTCTCGGCGCTTTTAAATACTTTGGGTCACAGTGAAATCCCATCAATGGCTTTCTCTGCGTCGGACTACTCCAGATTGACGCAATCGCCGCAAAATAGTGATGTAATGCAAGCAATACCACACGGAACGACCATCGTGGCTATTCGTTATAACGGCGGTGTCGTGATAGCGGGAGATAGGCGCGCCACCGAAGGTGTCAGCATAGCTCACCGCTCGATCGAGAAAGTATTTCCAGCCGACAGGTTTTCCGCCGTGGCTATAGCTGGAGCTGCCGGACCGGCTATTGAAATGGTCAGACTTTTCCAAACTCAATTGGAACATTATGAAAAAGTAGAAGGGGCTTTTCTGAGTCTTGAAGGGAAAGCCAACCAGCTGAGCCAAATGGTTCGCTCCCATTTCCCTATGGCGCTCCAAGGGTTGGTCATAATCCCACTTTTTGCCGGGTATGATACCAAGAGATCGGCAGGTCGTATCTTCAGTTACGACGTAACGGGTGGGCGCTATGAAGAAACCGAGTTTCACACTACCGGATCGGGAAGCAGAAGCGCCCGCACCACCATCAAATTGGGCTATAAAGAGTCCCTTTCCATAGAAGCCGCCGTTCTGCTCTGTATCAAAGCCCTTTACGAAGCAGCCGATGACGATGCTGCAACCGGCGGACCGGATATGATCCGGCAAATATTTCCTATAGTGGCAAAAGTTGACCAAAACGGCTACGAACAATTTCCCCAAGAGACCGTGAAGGAATATTTCGCTTCTCTGATCTCTGAGATAAGAACAGAACCTACCTAGTAGATAAAGACAACTATTTGTACAAAAGCCTGTTGGGAAAGCAGATGCTTGACAAGTGAGCGGTTTAAATAACTTTTTGAGTAAAAGAGGTAAAAAAAATGACTATGCCGTATTACGTTGCACCGGAACAGGTCATGAAAGACAGGGCCGAATATGCACAAAAGGGTATAGCGCGCGGCCGCTCATTGATAGCTACCGTGTATAAAGACGGTATTCTCTTGGTGGCGGAAAACCCTTCCCATACCCTACATAAAATAAGTGAAATTTACGACCGCGTAGCTTTTGCCGGAGTCGGAAAATACAACGAATTTGACCAGTTGCGTGTGGCCGGCATCAGACATGCCGATACAAAAGGGTACGCATATTCACGTGAAGATGTCGACGCACGTTCTTTGGCCAACGTTTACGCACAGTACCTGGGTCAGGTCTTTACCCACGAGATGAAACCATTGGAAGTTGAGATATTGGTGGCCGAATTGGGAGATACAAAACAAACCGATAGGCTATATCATATCAGTTACGACGGGACGGTCATCGATCAGGAACACTTTGCCGTATTGGGCGGCGATTCGGAAGCCATTGCCGAAAGAATATCGGCAACCCTTTCGACGGATGCTCCCATAAAACAAGCTTTGTCAATTTGCATAGAAGCACTACAGGGCCCGGACAGGCAATTAAACAGCCGCGAGCTTGAAGTCGGAGCGCTGGACAGGAACTTGCAGCGTAGGTTCTTTAGGCGCATAGACGAATCGGAATTGGAAAAACTGCTGAAAAGTAAAAAATAGCAAATCTCGATCTCGGCTGTTTTTAAAAAAGGTTCTAAGGAAAGCTATTTTTTATTCATCCTTCTGTTCAGCCACCATTTTTTAGCAAAATATCTTGGCCGTCTTTTCTCCGGAGAATTGTCGGTAAAGATAGCCTCGACTGAATCAAACAAAAGTATTTCCCTGGCTTGATCGAGATGATCAAGGTCAACCATTATATCTATATCTACGGGAACGATACTGAGAGCTGACGTCGGAGTGGATATAAAACAGTCAAAACCTTCGCTTTTTAGTCTGGCCGCCAGAACGTAAGCGTAAAACATATTATCGACTCTCGTCAAAATAACTTTATTTTTATCACCCTCCACCTTTAAAAGACTACATCTTGGAACAGAAAAAAGCACTAACCTGAAAGTTGATGAATAAAAGAATTTTTGGTTTGGAAAATGAATACGGAGTGACATGTACCGTTAGGGGACAAAGGCGTCTAAGTCCCGATGAAGTGGCCCGTTACTTATTCAGAAGGGTTGTCAGCTGGGGAAGGTCATCCAATGTTTTCCTGGAAAACGGAGCACGTCTTTACTTAGATGTCGGCAGTCACCCAGAATATGCAACCCCGGAATGTGACTCTCTCTATGATTTGGTTGCTTACGATAAAGCCGGTGAACGAATTTTAGAAGGACTGGTAACTTCGGCTGAGATGCGACTGAGAGAAGAGGGCATCAGAGGAACGGTCTATTTGTTTAAAAATAATACCGACTCCGCCGGCAATTCTTACGGATGTCATGAAAACTACCTAACGGCAAGAAAAGATGACTTTGCCAATTACTCACAGGTCTTGATACCGTTTTTAATTACCCGGCAGATATTTGCCGGAGCCGGTAAACTTTTACAGACGGCGCGCGGAGCTTTGTATTGCATGTCACAGCGCGCCGAACATATTTGGGAAGGCGTCTCGTCGGCAACTACCAGATCCAGACCCATTATCAATACCAGAGACGAACCCCATGCCGATGCGGAACGCTACAGAAGGCTTCACGTCATCGTCGGTGACTCCAATATGAGCGAGTACGCGACCTTCTTGAAAACCGGCACCACAAGTATTCTGCTCAAGATGTTGGAGAGCCCCAAGACTATTTTCCGGGATATGACACTCGAAGACCCAATCCGTGCCATTAGGGAAATAAGTCACGACATAAAATGCAAAAAAACAGTCCGACTGGCAAGCGGTAGGGAAGTAACGGCTCTGGAAATCCAGCAGGAATATCTGAGCCGAGCTATCAGGTTCTCCGAGCAGCATACCTTAAACCAGCAAGAAAAAACCACGCTTAAAATGTGGGAACATGTGCTTACCCAAATTGAAATAGACCCCTTGTCGCTCAGCAGAGAGTGTGACTGGGTGGCAAAATATCACCTGATAAACGCTTTTATGGAGCGCCATAATATCTCGCTTGACCACCCAAAAGTAGCTCTACTTGATCTGCAATATCACGATATATCAAGGGAGAGAGGTATCTATTACCGTCTAGTGGAACATTCAAAAATGGAAAGAATGATCACCGATGAAGCGGTGGATAAGGCTTTACTAAATCCTCCGGCCACGACGCGCGCTAAATTGAGGGGAGAGTTTATCCAGAAAGCCAAAGAGAAAAAGAGGGACTTTACCGTGGACTGGGTACATCTTAAATTGAATGATCAAACCCAACGAACCATCTTACTCAAAGACCCGTTCAGCTCGGAAGATGAGAGGGTCACTCGCCTAATAGAGTCCATGTAGCTACTTTTTCAATACCTATAAACCAAGCAGCATGTGCTTTGGCAATAGTCATATCAAATCCCAGAGCGCACAAATAGCATCAGAGAATTTGAACTTCCGGTGACTGGGGCAAGTGATTCTCCTGTGAAGCAACATGAATTGCCGTTTGGAAAGTCGCCGCTTGACTTGCTATACTTATCAAGTGTTTGGTAGTCTTGACCCGGAAAAATTACTTTTTGTACTGGTTATAGCCGCAATAGTAATGGGCCCGGACAAATTGCCCAAAATCGCCCGCCAAATAGCCGCTCTGATGAGTAGGTGGCAAGACATACGGGAAAAAAGCGTGGGAGAACTGCGATCCGGATTCAAAGAACTTACTGATCTGGAGCTTCCTCACTACAGAAGCGGAAGTATAAAATCTCTGCTGTTTGAAGACAATTTTTTCAAACCTCCATCAAGTGATAACGCCAGAGCCAAACAACCGGATGACCCGACTGCAACGAGCAGCGAAAATGCTCCGACGGGAGATACTTCCATCGCCTCCCTCCATGCTTTGGAAAGCACCGGAGAAAATGAGGCCGTAGAAAACTCATCTGTGGACACTTTTGAAGCGGTCTATTTGCCAGATATGGGAAGCGGTTTTTATGAGCCCAGTCAAAACTAAGTTTAAAACACCACACGAACACATAATTGATTACAAAAATACCTTTTTATTTTCAACTGCCGAATTGTAACGATAAGAGATGACTGATCAAGCTATAGACGAAAGCGGAATGAGCGAAGTAAATTCACATGTAACGAATGTGTTGTTTGACGACTCTTCAGAAAATACCGAGGGGCGAGGTAAATTTAAAAATCCAAATTCGATGACTCTGCGCGAACATCTTGCAGAACTCAGGTGGAGGCTGATCGTATGTACCTTGACTTATGGAGCTATGGCTGTCCTGGCTTATTTTTTATACCCTCACCTGCTTGCTACCTTAGAACGTCCTTATTGCGATACAATTATTCCTCGCTCTTCTACATGCGGCTTGTACGTCCAAGGACCACTTGACGGGTTTACGATTCGACTCAACACCTCAGCTTATGTGGCCTTTTTGCTTTCGTTGCCGGTCATTTGTTACCAATTGTGGCGTTTTATAACTCCCGGTTTAAAATCCCACGAGAGATCTTTGGCTATATCCTTTTCTTTGTCGGCCTTTCTACTCTTTGCGCTTGGGGCTTACGTGGCCTGGCTGACATTTCCTCATGCTCTGAATTTTTTAAATAACGCCAGCGGTCCTGGCATCAAAGATCTGTATACACCTCAAAAATATATTTCTTTAATTCTGGCATTGATGGCAATTTTTGGAGCTACATTCGAATTTCCGGTACTTATCGTGGCCTTGGAAATGGCTAAAGTAATTTCACCTCAAAAACTTGCGCACTGGCGTCGTCCGGCAATAGTGCTTATCGTGCTGACAGCTGCCATAGTGACTCCGAGTTCTGACCCGTTTTCTATGCTAGCCATGGCTCTTCCTCTGCTGGTCTTTTATGAAATATCGATTCTGATAGGGAAAGTATTCCTTCATCGAAGGGAAAGAGAAGTTGCGGATTGATAATTTTCCCTAAAATTACAGATAGCTGTATCATAGTAATCACATCATTGTAGTTTTTACTCTAATCTGTATTCAAATGCTCAATTACTCAATAGAAAACTTTACCGAAGAAGAAGAAAATAGGCTCCGTCCCTACTTTACAAATACCGATAAACCAGTATTTGCTCTGATCAATCTACCTGAAGTGGTCAAAGGAGCACTGTTTGCCAGATACTCACGTTCTGCCAAAAGCTTACGCCGCTTATTTTTGGACGAATTTGTTGACAATCTCGAACCGGATAAAAATGAAATATCGGATCCGACCGTAGGACTAAAAAGAGCGGAAAAGCTATATGCTACCGTATTTTCCGAATATGGAGATGATTCCGTGGCGCAGCTGGGCGGAGTTCATCTGGCATGTGAGCAAGTCTCTAACTTGTTGACAAAAATCCTTGAACGAAGCAGATTGATGTCATACCTGGAACAGTCGACCCGCTATATTCCTTATGACATGCCGCTTCCTTCGGGAAAGTACCGATACTATCAAGACAGGGAGATCCTGGAATCCGAATTTGCCTCCCGCTATACACAAGATATGGATAGCGTATTTGAGATATACCACGAATTATTGCAAAAAACAATAGAATACCTGACATCGAAATATTATCCGGGTTCAGAAAAAACTTTACCGGCAGCGGAAATGAGAGCCATAAGAGCTTACGCATTGGATCTTCTACGCGGCATCTTGCCAATCGGCACCGTATCCAATATGGGTATCTATGGCTCAGGCCAAGCCTATGAGCAACTGTTGCTGAGACTAAAAGCAAGTGACCTTCCGGAAGCCAGATTATATGCCGAGATGATCAAAGAAGAACTGATGAAGGTCATACCTTCGTTTTTAACTCGCGTTGACCGAGATGACCGCGGCGGAGTTTGGGTTGACTACTTACAAAACAGCCGGCACTTGACTCATAAGGTAGCCGAAGAACTGCTTGGTCATCATAGTGATCTTGGTCAAAAAAATATTATGCCTTTTATCCCGGCAACAGACATATTAAAAGTCAAACTTATTTCCCATGACCGAGACGGAGAGGAAAAAGTCCTGAGAGCAATTTTATTTGCCACAACGGATTTGGGACATGAGGATCTGGAACGGGTAATACCACTGATGACGGAAGCTGAAAAAGCCGCCGTTTTTTCCGCATACGTCGGAAAGCGTTCCAATCGCCGACACAAGCCGGGTAGGGCATTTGAAAACAGTGTTTACAATTTTGAGATTGTTTCCGACTACGGAGCTTTTCGGGACCTACAAAGGCATCGTTTGCTGACTATAGAGTGGCAACAACCAGATCCCAATCTCGGGATCCACATTCCCGAGGAAATAGAAAAATCCGATTTAAAAGATCTCTATGCCAAATCTGTCACTTTGTCAACCGAACTTTATCAGTTACTCCGGGAACAGTTTCCTCTCCAAGCGATATATACCCTACCCATGGCTGTCAACCTACGCTACTATATGACGATTAACGCGCGCGAACTTATCCATGTAGCCGAATTGCGTTCCATGCCCCAAGGCCATCAAAACTACCGTCGGATAGCCCAAGAAATGTATCGACTAACAAAAGAGGAGGCCCATCATACCTACATAGCCGCCGCCATGGAATATGTGGATTTTTCCGAAGCAGTCGTAGGCAGACTGGATGCTGAACAAAATTTTGCCAAAAAACAACTTGGTAACGATCGCAGTGGATAGTGTAGGGTCAAATCCCTAAGACACAGCAGATCAAATCGATAGAAATGTCATTTCAGAATCACTTTCTCTATAAGTCTAAAGGTCTTTACGCTTCGTCTTCTTTTCGCGATTTTCGGACAGATTTGGGATTTTTTTGTCTATATATGCTGTTAAGGAAAAAATGAATAAATTTAGTATAAAATGACGTTGAATTATCGAAGCGGCTGGAAAACAGCATTTGACTATCGGAAAAATAAGCAGTCAAAATGGTGATTTCAATAAATAAAACAATTGTGTTGTCCAAGTAAGGAATTAGGAGATGGCTAGATGAGCATATTCAACAAAGATGCCGGCGAAGACAGCGAAGATTTTCATGATGTTGACCTAGAGGAAATAGATGACTTGGACGTTATCGACGATCTGGATGTTATAGATGACTTAGAGGAAATAGATGACCTGGATGTTATCGATGACCTGGACGTTATCGACGATCTGGATGTTATAGATGACTTAGATGTCGGAGATGACGATCTGTTGGCCGATGCGGCGATACTAAAACCCGGAGGACAAGGTCAGTCTAAGAAAAAGAGTGGTTCTAGTACCTATAAGTCCGGCGATTCAGACAGCGAAGACGCTTTGGATGATGACGACGAAGACTTAGAAGATGATGAGACTGAAGCCAGTCTGGATGTTATCTTAAAAGAAAGACTTGTGGTCGATGAAATTGACGATGACGAAGAATTGGAATCTGATGACAGTGAAGATAAACTTGACATTATTGATCCGGTATTACCAAAGCAACCTGACGAATTCGTCTGTCAATCCTGTTTCCTGGTCAAAAAACAAACCCAGTTGGCAGATAAGAAACATATGATCTGTAGAGATTGCGTATGACCGAGAATGAAAAAAGAAATACTTCCATCAAGAATACGCAACACATAGTTGCCGATGTATTATTTTATGCACCTGTTGAATTTATATTTTCTCGGACACAAAATATAAAAACCAAACTGATATCCAAGTCAGAGGAATTGGAAAGTTCCGGTAATTTTGCCAAAGCGATAGGGCAATTCTCTCTGTCGACAGCAAAGAACAGATTTAGTCATAAAATATCTGACTTTACAAACAGTCTGGTAAGCGAGAAAGAAGAAGATACTAATTCTCAAGTTGTAGATAACTTTACTGTAAACACAAATGCGGGTGACCAAAAAGCGAAGGCTGAAATATTAAATCGAGAAAACTCTCTCGCCCCAGATGAGATGGCTTCAACAACACCATCAAAGCAGGAAGACACGTCTTTGCCAGGGGAGGTTTTCCTTCCCATAAGAGGATATACTACTTTGGCGGCAACTCAGATTATAGAAAAATTGGGTTCGCTAACACCGGGAGAACTCGATGAGATATATGCTTATGAAGTAGTCAATAGGAAACGTCGTACTATCCTGACAAAAATTATCCAATTAAAGAATGCAGGTAATCATGCCTAGCTCCACAGATTCGGGAAGCATAGTAGCAAGAAGAGCTAAGCCACGAGATGTCCTGGCTATTTCCACTCTTTGCCGTTCTGCTATAGAAGAAATGAGTATGACAAGAGGGGGATTGCTGCTTGTTGGCTCGCCTGAAGACAGCGGCTGTCTGGATCTCGATACCGAGTTGACCGCTTTATCAAGGGGACTTCTAGAGAGCGACAATTATCAGCTCAACTACCATTGGTTCATAGGAATTAGGAACGAAACACCGGTTGGCACTTCATTTCTAAAAATAGTGAAAATGCATAACTTCACGGTGGCCAAGGTGGATCTTCTTTACGTTGAACCAAATTCCAGAGAACACGGTATCGGCGGAGCTCTCTTGCAATTAATGACAAAATGGGCTACCAGAAAGTCGTGTGACGGTATCGATATTTCTGCCTTGCCCGGTAGTAGAGAGACAAAAGCTTTCCTAGAGGGGCAAGGTTACAAGGCAAGAGCTATATCAATGTACAAGGAAATCAGCTCACCTTCATAGTACGTTTATTGTCGCACCAAACACTTTCACGCATAGAGAGGATAGGGAGGTGAGTTTATCGGAATTGCTTCCCTCCTGGCTTTAGGTTAATTTGTACCTGTTTTCTCCGGCTCTACTTTTTCTATGGTATCTTTTTCTGTGGCAGGTTCTTCGACCTTTACGGCTTCTGGCTCGTGCTCTTTTGTCTTGTGTTCGGCTCTATGAATACTCGGTGGCCCCGGAGGTGGAGGCATTGTGACGCCGAGGAGGTGTGCCAAAGCCGGTATGCGGCCTATTTCTTTAGCGGCTGCCTTATGTACTTCCGGGGATTCCGGGATTCCGTTGGGCTTGATCAGTCGCTTGATGGGAGAGTTGACCGCAGCTTCCAGCAGAGCCATCCATCGCTCACCGGATATAGAGGCCGTCATGGCAGCGCTCACAGCTTCACCCAACCTAGTTGCCAAACCAGCCGGCAATTTAGCGGTAGGCTCCGGCGGTTTAGCCGAAAGTCTCAGAGCTTGTAAAGTCCTATTTTCATCGATGGCGGAAGTGATATCCGCTTCCCATTTGTTGCGTAATTTTTCCAGTCTCTCGTGTAGAGCAAGACGCAACTTCTGCAACAATTCCCGTCCTTCATCGTCTCTCGGCACTGCCTGGGAGACGACTGCCCTGAGATCACGAAGTGATATGTGATCCATAATTAAGATAGCTGCATCGGCCTTATCGCGCCAGACCGCTTCTTTGACGCTGGAAAGGATGCGCTCTGCAATCTGTAATATACCGGTCTCGGAAAACTCGGATCGTCCTTCTTGCAATGCCAGATTTTTTTCTTCCTGCAATGCCCGACGGAGTGCCGGCATTCCTCCAGAGGCCAATTTCTCGGCCACCAAGATCTCTTCGGCGGAAAACTGTCGGTATAGTTCCTCTAAATGTTTGTTGATGGGAGTAAGCTTGACAGGCCTCGGTCGGGGAGGTCGCGTCGGTTTTTGCATACGGGCGGTACCTGATTTGTGAGCAACACCGTTTTCTGCGTTCCCATCGAGACCAGGCGAAGTTAACCTGGGTGAAGATCTTTCGGAGCGAGCCGGAGACTGATTCGTGGGACGATTAGATCGAGCGGGTCTGTCAGCTCTAGCGGCAAAAGAGGACCGTGCACCATTTCCGGAATCGGTTTGTCCATCGATTCTCTCGGCTTGTGTCCCGGAGCTATGGCGTTGTTGCCTGGGTCGGTCTCTACCTGTATCACTCCGACGTGGGCTACCTTTCTCGCCGCGCTGAGGTCGTCTTCCGCTTTTAGCGGCCAGTTGAACCGTAACACCGCCCTTTTGAGCATTGTCGGTTACCAAGTTGAGTGTTTCCTGCTTGGCGGAAGCTGTTTTAGTCGGCAAAACGTTTGTTATCCAAACTCCGTCTAAGTCCATGTCCACTTCAACGCGTAGAACATCACCGACTTTGACAGCTGGTGGCAACAGAGAGGACTCCACAAGTCCTTTTGGCTTGAGCGCCCCGGCAGCGCGCCATGTCCAGCTTCCATCTGAGCGTGAACTTGTCAGTTCAATATCCATACGACGAGACATATGTTTTCAACCTATCTAAATATCTAAAAGATCATTACCTTACAGCCACCGCGGCTATTTGAGGATCAATTCGGAAAATAAACACTTTAATTTATAAAATATCACTTTTTGTAGTGACATAACCACTCTATGTAGTTATATACTACTTAATGTGATTTTATTTTCAGGCAAAATATCACTATATGTGGTTACAAGATATTTCCCTTCATTCTTCTCCATCAATACCAATCTTTTAGCCACTTCCCAAACAGCCAAGGAGGGCACACATGCGTTTAAGTTTAGCAAACTTTCCCGTTCATCTTAGAAGGTTATTGACGATAGCCTACAGACAATTTCTTTTAATTGTTGCTTTTTTATCGATTTCGGCTTTCATCATCCCGGATTTTTCGGCCTCAGCTTACGCTGCTGGGATTCACGATTCTTACGGTTTGACAGCGTCCACCCATTTCTATATGGTCGCCAATAAGAGTGTTTCCTCCAAGGACAGTAAGAATTTTGCCACAAAACATACGGTCAGAAAACTTCTACTTGCACACGCATCTATGGCTCAATTGGTTGCCAGGATAGAAGATAATGCCGATAATCACCTAAGTCCTGCCGGCACTCAGGTCTTTAATGCGATCAATGCCGTCAGAGAACAATTTGGCTTGGCTCCCGGACTACCCACAACGGCAGGCAGAGGCTTGGTTATTCAAGGAGCCAGAACAGGCAACGATCCGAACATGATCAAAGTAGGAAACGGAATCCCGGAAGAATACAGTATTTGGGGAGCCGTAAGCGGGGTAGCAGCTCCCTCAACGGCGGCAACGTCGGCGGTAGTCAACGCTTGGGTCTATAAAGACGGCTGGATGGGAGCGGCAACTGAAAACTTGGATTGCACATCACCCACAGCGCCCGGCTGCAACGGCCACCGCAGGGCTGTTCTCTCGACGCCTCCCATGCCGGGCGCCAAGTTATACATAAATGCCGTTTCGATCAAATCAGACGTCAACGGCACCCCGGCAGTTTCGATAGCGGCACTGATGATATGGGTGGCACCGTAATCGGATGTAGTGCCTGAAGGAGTTGCATTCTAAAAAATTAGATAAGTGCCGGGTTGGCTGTCCGGCACTTATTTTTTTGTCACAGATGTTGTTGCTCGGTTTTTGATAACGACTTTTTAGATTTTGTAAGCTTATACCATCGATTCTATTTCTTTTACAAGCTTATCTTCTATTTCTAAGGTCCAAAGGGACTCGCCGACGTCGACAACCAAAAAGATATCGGACAACAGAAGAGTTTCCACAGCAGCCACTGCTAAATGCTCAACCCATTTGGCAATCCCGATGTTTACCGTTACATCCTCCGGGCTTCCGCTTAAGGATATAGTCAAAGCACGATCTGCGTCGATGACCTTGTCAAGAAAACCGCCTTTTTGAGCTTGGATTACGATATCACTTCCTGATGTGGATGCAGATTGGGTATGAAAATGTTCGTTTTGCAGGTAGCTTTCAATTTTGGAAGCCAATGAGTCAAGATCGATATTTTTATCTTGAAAGTGGAGTTCCTTCTTGCCGATCATAGTATGTCCTTTCCCGGACGGAATGTCAAAATAGGCCGTCACTTGTCAAGATAAAGCTAGTGTATTTCTGCCAATACGTCAAGGCATAGGATACATAATTACAATTGAAAGCATTTATTTAATTGAAATCATTTAGATCTAAAAGAAATACAGGACAAAACAGATCGAACTAGAACTTCTGTCTTTACCGAGATATCTTGTTTTATGTAAGTGAAAATGATTTAATCAGCATCTGATCGCCTCTGATCGCTATGGTGACCGTTTCGGTAAAAAGATCTGATCCTGATTTGGAAACGACGTCGATGCCGGCTTGAAGAGTTACTTGATAAGCCAGATGCGAATGAGCGTAAATCGTCACTTCGAGAGGACTTACATAGGAAATGGTGGTGCCTGACAATATTGCGGATGGGCGTGTCACTCCCGGGGCAAGCAAGAACCACCAAGCATTATTACCTTCTTCAAGAGACTTAATGGCTCCTATATATGATTTTAGCGCCAAAGATTCGATGTCTAAAGGAGCCGGAGACTGTATCCACTCATAGTTTGGGTTGCCGGCTATTTGCAGCTTACCCATCGGGATGGAATTTTGTTGCAAAGTAAGTCCCTGAGCCACCAAAGCAGCTGGAGCCGGTACGACAATATGCTGTTTGAGACCTGTTTTGGCAATATCTAGCAAAGGCCGATTGCTGCCTTGTTTGGCTGTTTTTGTAAAAAGGGGAGTGGCTTTTATCTCATCCAAATTCACAAGATATCTGTCTGGGGTAAACCACAGAGCATTTGTCGGCCAGCAGGTCACTAACGTCATGGTTGGCTTAGAAGAATCGTAGACGGGACTTCCTTGTTTTACGACTTTGTGACTGACAACTTTGAAAAAGTATTTTTTACACGTTGTCTCATAAATCAATGTAGAGCCTATTTTTAATTTGTCTATATTGACGAAGTAGCTGACGTCATGTGCCTGCAAAACAGCTCTTCCACCATAGCCTGGCCATACGGAATTGGGGTCGTGACCCACGGCAACTTCCAGAACCGAATCGGAATTACCTTGGACAACGGGTGCCTGAAGAGAAATCGAGGGTGCTATAAGTACACCGGCTGCCATTTGAGCAGACGAGACTTGGCGACAAGCCGGATTTTGGTTGGTCGGGGTTTTTGTTGAGGCGATCACTTTTTGTTTTTTAATCAGGTTGGTCACCAATTGATGACCAACTGTAGAAGAATGGTGATCCCATTGCCATATGTATATTTTGACAGCGGCGACAAAAGCTATAATGATGATTCCCAGAATCAAGAAAATCTTTTGTAGAAAGCTTCTTTTTTTCTTCATATCAATTTCTCATACGACTTGTTCCATTGGTAAAAGATATCTTACTTTTCGCTTCAACTGCCGTCACCTGCTGACATTGACTCTATCAAGATGGACATGAACCGACCTATTTCATATCGCATAACACAAAATGACTTATAAATGCACTTTGGCCAAAATCATTTTTCGTAATTACTATTTCCCCAAGAGCTGATTTTTGTAATTCTCTCTTCTCGTTTCTTTACCATGTAAACTACAGTCCCCGCATTTTGTCTTTGAGGTTAATTTATAGTACAGACAACAGTTCTTTCTTTCCCAATACCATCCGTGCTTTCCATCGCATTCCAGTAAGTAAAAACTTCCCTGGTTTTTCACATAGTCGGGAGATAATTCAAAAAATTTTTCTCCAACTCCAATTATATCTTTCCCCAATATACCTTCAAGCGTTCTAAAGACAGCGGCAGAGGAGGAAGCTACATTACCCCATAGCAACTTAGATCCGATGCGAAACGAAGTCTTTATACGCTCTATCAATATCTCTAAATGACCCACTATTATATTGTTAATTGCCGCCTCTAGGTCGCGCTCCAGTGAATCACTTTTTTCATACAGCCTAGGCGAGAGGTATGAAAGTTTTGATACTCTACCGGCCGGAATCATAAAAGCTGTATTTATCGGAGAAGCATCTGGCATAACCCCTGATATAAACAGAGGACAGATACTGAGTGCCAGCAGTCTATAGGAGTAGCTCAGAACGAAAAGAGAAATTGTCGTTTGCTGATCTGGAGCACCGATGGCATGGCCGGATGTCTCGATCACTTTTTTAAAAAAATCATCATCATTTAAAAAGTAATGACATCTGATATAACCCGGGTCTTCTGGGTTTGGTGAAATATCAGCTTTTAGGTAAGAAAGCGCACTTTGAAGTTGTTTAAACGCATTAAGGAGGATATCAAAATCTTCGGTTTGAAATAGATCATAACTCGTCATAGTTTATCTCTTCAGTAGGCCTATTTGATGCGTCTGATAATCGAGTCGTCACTTACACCTGTTCTGAGAACCTCGGAAAGGGCCACCGTCCCCTCTATCAACCTCGGTCCCGGTCTTGAAAAGTGCCCTCCGGCATTGGCCGCGTAAAACTTTTCCGCTCCGGCCAGCGCCGGGTGGTTGAGGATTTCTTTGGCTTGTGAGAGAACTTCTTCCATCTGAAATCCACAGGGCATAAAAAGCACCGAATCAAATTCCAAGCCTGCGATCATGTCCCAATCCAATCTGGTGGAATTGCCGTTTTTCACCGAACAAACCGGATATGCACCGGCTATCTCGATCATCTCAGGTATCCAATGTCCGGCGCTATATGGCGGGTTTGCCCATTCCAAGGCAAACATGTTAGGGGGAGGGGAGGGGAAATCTTTATTTCTCAGATCCTCCAGAGTAGACCGAAACGAAGTAACCAGAGCGGCGGCTTGACTCTCGCGACCGGTGGCCGAACCTACCGTCAGAATGTTTTGTAGGACGTCGTCTAAGGAATACGGGTCCAGAGATATGATTTCTGCTTCGATATTTAAAACCTCGAGTGCCAAAGTCAAATGACCTTTTGGAACGGCACATACTTTACATATATCCTGGGTAAGTATAATATCTGGTTCCAGCTGTCTGATTTTATCAAGATCTATCTGCTGAGTCAGTGTATTTGTTTTTGCCGCCTGTCTGATGATATCGTCTATTTCAAGCGGAGTAGCACCTTTTGGAATTACAGATCCGGTTACCTTTGGTTTTGCTTCGGCCTCTTTTGGCCAGTTGCACTCATGGGTTACCCCCACCAGGTTATCTTCAAGACCCAAAAGATAACATATCTCGGTTGCCGACGGCAGAAGTGACAGTATCTTCGTATCTTTGCCCATATATTTCCTTCCTCGCCAAAAGCCCGCTTCAACCGATATACTCTTCTGTTCAGATCAGACTTTCAGGCTCATATGATCTTATCCACTATAGGTAAAGACTATGTACCGCGTGCGGACAAAAGCACATCTGATATTATCTGCTTTGAAAAGGAGCTCTTATTTTGTCTACGAATGAAGATGGTCAAAGACAGCAAGTGAGACTATGTGACAGGCTGGTAATAGCCGGAACACATTCTGGTGTTGGCAAGACAACCGTATCGGTCGCCATTATGACAGCCTTACGAAAAAAAGGGCTCAAGATTGCCGCGGCAAAAGTAGGCCCTGATTTTATCGACCCCACGTATCACCGCTTGGCAACGGGACACCACTCGGTAAACTTGGACGTATTTTTACATGGGAAAGAGTTGATACTGCCCCTGGCAGCCGAAGCGGCCGAGGGTTCCGACATGCTGATTACAGAAGGTGTCATGGGGCTCTTTGACGACTCCGGATTTCGTTTTGGCGGCGGTTCTACCGCGGAAGTGGCAAAGTTACTCCAAGCGCCGGTAATCCTCATCATCGATTGTGCCGCCATGAGTACGTCGGTAAAAGCAGTGGTTCATGGGTTTTCCACTCTGGATAAAGAACTAAATGTCAAAGGCGTTATTTTGAACAGGGTAGCAAGCAAGGGACATGAACTGTTATTGCGCGAGGCTCTAGAAGATACGGACATAAATGTCATCGGGGTTCTGGAGAAAAAAGATGCTTTCAACTTTGAAGAACGCCACTTAGGTCTTGTACCTGCGGTTGAAGAAAAAAGTAAAATCATGGAAACACTGGACAGATTAGCTGCAGAGATATCTGACTCCTTAGACTTAGAGCAATTGGTCAAGATAGCAAATAGCGCACCTACTCTTTGGACATCACGAGCAAATAAACCGCACCTGGTAGGCCAGGCACGGATTGGCATTTGCTCTGGGAAAGCATTTAGCTTTTACTACCATCAAAATCTTGAATATTTACAATTGGCCGGAGCGGAACTTTCCTACTTTGATCCGCTGACAGATGAGAAATTGCCACCGGATTTGGATGCGCTCTACATGGGAGGCGGATTCCCGGAAGTCTATACAGCTGAAATATCCAAAAACAGACCTTTACTTGATGAAATAGCCGCTAAAGCCAGAGACAATATTTTGATCTGGGCTGAATGTGGGGGATATCTTTTGCTGTGTGAATCGATAGACGGCCATATCATGTCTGGTATTCTTGATTCTGCTAAAGCGGAAATGACCACCAAATTGACCCTTGGATATCGTTATGGATACACACTCCGCGATACGATTTTTGGGCCGTCAAATACGGAAATCAAAGGTCACGAATATCATTACAGCCAGGTTGAACCGGCCGGAGAAGATCTTTTCTTGTCCGGAAGACTACACAGCGGAGCACAAGGATACGCTGCGGGCAACATCTTTGCCTCATATTTACATCAACATATGGCATCAAGACCGGAAATGGCAGAGAATTTAGTTACTAATGCCAAGCGTACCGATGGATAAAATATCGATACCAATCTTTATGTGAGTCATAAATTCTTTGACAATATCCCTTCGTCTCGCATTCTGGCCAAAACCTCTAAAGCTTTATCGCCATGATGCTCCATGTGGATCTCACTATTAATGATCTCGCGAACAGTAAAGTCTTGAGTAATCACAAATGTCTTGCGCTGCACGGGAAGAAATCCAAGACTACGCTTAACTCCGAAAATACGGGCAACTTCTCCAGAGGGATCAGATAGCAATGGGTAATCAAAACCGTGCAACTGTGAAAACTGCTTCTGCTTTGACACAGGATCCATGCTTATTCCCACGCGCTGTGCTGAGAAAGCCGCAAACTCTTGAGCAAGATCGCGAAAATGACAACTCTCTGCCGTACAACCTTTGGTCATTGCCGATGGATAGAAAAATAGCACTACTGGTCCATTTTCTAAGAATTCGCTAAGACGCCTCAGGGCACCTGTTTCATCCTCAAGTTCGAAGTCCTTTACGATATCTCCAACTTTCATTTCTGTTCTCCGATCATTTCATATACCAGATTCACTTTGTCACTGAGACTAAATCTGAGCTGACTCTACACTGATATTAGCCCCATAAACCGTTCCCGGATTCAACAAGCACCAGGCCTTACCTTGCCTAATGCAAGAAACTGATCTTTGGTTAGGAAGTTTCCCATGTTGTTTAGATTGCCCATACCGTTACGACGTACAACTAACATCATAGATTGTTGTTAGCTTGATTGGTGTCTACTTCAACTGGAGAGGCTCAAAAAGTAGCTAATGTGAAGAGATTTAATGGATCTCTAAATGGTGCTTAAGCGGGTACTTCCTATGACAATGCCATGGGATAAGTCTCATGTTATTACTCAAGAAGGAGGTCATAAAAGAGGATTTGATACATTGAAGTCCAAAGAAACTAACGTATTTGATCGAATTTAATATTTGCCGTGATAACCAATGACGACATTTAGAAATCGGTTACGTATCAAGATCATTATAAATGGGGTCGCATTGAATCAGATGGGTTCAACATCTGGTTGGATGGTTGGTTTCAAGGAGGTAACAGACTTTGAACGCTTTGGCAGCATTATAGAAAGTCTATAACCATCAATAAAATGCCGATAATGAACATTATGTAACTTTTTAATATTTTCATTTATCTCCCTTTTGTCAGAAGCTGGTGTAATATTAATTTTCCATAAAGTCATATAGTGAATTATCAAAAGCAAATTTAATATACTCATCTGCTTTTAGCAGCGGATATTTAACCAGCCAAGCTCTTGGGGAAATTGCGATCTTAACTTGCATGGACACCAGGATTGACCCCTTGGCTATTTTCAGTATCAAAATCGGTGACGCGAAAATTATTAGAAATGCTGGTGGCAGAGTAACTCAAGATACCTTACGCTCGCTCATTCTTGCTAAAGCTTTCTTGGGTGTTAAAAAGATATTGATTATGCACCATACTGAATGTGCTCTAGCTAATACCACCAACGCAGAAATAGAAAAAAACTTGCCTGTTGAGATGAAGGAGTTTGCCGCACATATTGACTTTTTACCAATGGAAAACCCCGATGGCGCTCTTCATGAAGATGTCAATCAATTGTTAACAAATACGGCTCTTTCTGAGGTAGAAATCGAAGGATGGCGCTATGACGTTCAGACCGGAAAAGCTTCCAGAATATTTCATTCCTAAGCATTTCGACATTTGGAGTATCTGTTTAAATATTGCAAGACTCAACGCACAAGAGCCAATGCGAAACCATCCCAGCCTTTTGAACCTACACTTTGAAGTACGGTAACATCTAGTTGAGGATGCGCCTTTAAATCTTTATACAATAAACGCGTAGCTTCTGCAGCTGGACTTTTGTCGTTTTCATCAATTACGGAACCTTCCAAGATAAC
>JAJZMK010000150.1:33936-34462 GCA_021798275.1 Actinomycetes bacterium
TACTTCATATAAACGTTCCAAACTCGAAGCCGCCAATCCTACAAGTAGTTCTACACGATTGAGCACTCCGGCGCGTTTGAGATTGTTTTGGGCTACCTCGGCGTGTTCAGGACTACGTTCGAGTGTGATAACTTTCCCGTCTTCACCGACTCCCCTTGCCAGACAGATTGTACTATAGCCGCCCAGAGTGCCTATTTCTAGCACACTCTTTGCTCCTATCGCTAGACATATAATTGTTAGAAATTTTCCTTGCGGTGGGCTTACATCGATAGAAGGAAGATTAGCTGTTTTGTTTGACTCAAGTACATCTGATAATATCTGGTCCTCACCAAGTATATTTTGACATATGTAATCGTCTGCTTTTTTATAAATATCTTGTTCCATAATATATACTATAACAACTATAAAATATTTGTCTACAGTTAAAAATATTTTGACTACATAAGCACATATAAACTATAAATAAGAACAAGGTCAATGCAATTGTTAAATGATTAGATCGATTCCCTACTTCATCTACTACGGA
>JAJZMK010000145.1 GCA_021798275.1 Actinomycetes bacterium
TGGCCAAAGATTTCTCACGATTGACAGACCAAGCTGGTCGCAGAGGGTTTTCTCTGTTGTGCGGGAGATATGAAGGCGTTGATGACAGGATAAGAGAGCACCTGATAGACGATGAGATCTCTATAGGCGATTATGTCTTAGCTGGAGGGGAATTGGCGGCTCTGGTCATAGTCGAGTCTGTGGCCAGGTTGTTGCCCAATGTGCTCGGAAATTTTGACTCCGTCGAAGAGGAGAGTTTTAGTGACGGGCTCTTGGAATATCCGCAATTCACTAAGCCATTTGAATTCAGAGGTCTCGCTGTTCCGGAGGTTCTTAGGAGCGGAGACCATGCTAAAATTGCAAAATGGCGTAAAGCTTGCTCATTATTCAGAACTGTGAGTCAAAGACAGGATATGATAGAAAGGCGTGGCGGTCTGACCGAAGAAGAGTTACAATTACTTCTGGAATATGGATATTGCGCCGATGCCGATAGAATGCAACAGTAACGCACACGCACCGTATGGGTATGTTTTTAAGGAGAATAAGTTAATATGAACCCGACAGATCTCGTTGATCAAGCTATATTGCGCGACGATATACCTTCTTTTAGGCCAGGTGACATTATCAAGGTTCATGTGCGCGTCGTAGAAGGTAACCGTGAGAGAATACAGATTTTCCAAGGTGCGGTTATCAGACGCCAGGGAAGCGGAGCAAGGGAAACTTTTACGGTCCGCAAAGTTAGTTTTGGGGTTGGGGTAGAGCGCACTTTCCCCGTACACTCCCCGATAATATCGAAAATTGAAATGGTTACGGAAGGCGACGTCAGAAGAGCCAAACTCTACTACTTGCGTGACCGTATAGGTAAAGCGGCAAAGATCAAGGAGCGCAGAACAACACGTGTGTCTTAGCGTTTTCGACAGGCATTAAATTCAGATGAGTGCCGAAGAGGACTTGGAGCAATTCGAAGCAGAGATAGAGCTGGCTCTATACCAAGAGTATAGAGCAGTTCTTCCGATGTTTCGTTATGCCATAGAAACCGAAAGACGTTTTTACCTAGCCAACGGAGTAGATCTCAAGAAATATGGGGGCGATTCTTCGGATTGGGTTGAGCTACTTTTGGAAGATACGTGGGTTTGGGATATGTATAGACCCGCCCGTTTTGCGGCATCGGTAAGAGTATTGACCACAAAAGACGTCAATATAGAGATGCTCCCGGAAAAAGATATTTAGTCTGAAATACTATATAAGTTTATAAAGAGTCAACTGAAATCTTTATCAATACTCCGAAACTGCCCATCTGAGACAAATTTGGTCCAGGCCTTTCCATCCCAGTAACGGTACTTGTATTTTTCGTATACATCAGGGTACCAGCCAAATAAAGGTAGATGTGTGCTTTCTGAGTAGCCGGCCGTCTCAGGCTGGGCATTCACCGGGTTTACATCAGTCCTAAGGTTGTGGTCTGGTAATGGTTGTGAAACGTTATTCATAAAGCTCTCATTCATGTGATCTCTATATTGATAGAGGTCGTTTGTGTTTCCGAGGTTTTTTCTTATCGAGATCGATCTGGCGATAAGTCCCAATATAAATCCTACCGGGGAAAAAAATGCCAGAATTGCCCAGATAGGGGAGGGTATTTTCCAAGGATTTCTCCCGGTAATTCGATGGTATCTGTATGCTCCAAAAAATGCCAAAAGAGCTCCTATGGTGCCAAAGAAAATTTCATCGGCAATCGGCTGCAAGCCACTTTCTGTCCATGTCAGCAATTTCAAAATAGTCAGCATCGTTTCCCTTAAACACTCCTGCCTATATCCTAGCGCTATTTTACGCGAAAGAGTTATATGCCAAAGTGATATCAAGATCTAACGTCAAAAGGCCAAGTTTCTTTAGATCTTTGCAAGTGTCTCGACCCCATTGTATATATTGAGATCCCGTTGATGGTTAGCCAAAGCAAGGAAAATCTCAATGAAGGCGATTTGTCTACGGCACAAGACTTGTTAGATTGCCTAGCACCGTTGCTAGCGGCAGAGCAGCTACTAGCAAGTCAATCTCAACGTATCGGAATATGTATCGAGATTAATTTGGTGATCAGAAGTCTCTACCTTATTTAGAGCACGGAAAATGGTTGCTTCTAGGCTGGTGGGCGGTTATGACGGTTGTCCCAGCAGGCGGTATGCCAATGTCGTCTATGATGCGGGCTGGAGAGAGGCACTATCACTATATGGCCAGTTCCAGGCCTGATTTCCTGGTTGCATCCCGGACAGATAT
Source organism: Actinomycetes bacterium (assembly GCA_021798275.1). Lineage (GTDB taxonomy): Bacteria > Actinomycetota > Acidimicrobiia > Acidimicrobiales > Bog-793 > JAJZMK01. The sequence continues at coordinate 2,245 of JAJZMK010000145.1, forward strand.
AAGTCTTTTTGGCAGCAAACGGTTGCATCTGTCTTTGTTCCGATAAAAGTCCGCTTATTGGGTCGTTGATAATTTTGACTTGAGGAAATAGGCTGACTTTGACCGGACGTTTTTTTGTCATAGGAAAAGTATGACAAAACATTTACCCGGCGGACATGCTTTTGCAGCATATTATCGGCTAATATGACATTTAGCAAAAACTTTTTAGTAAAGCTTTTGCTAACCCTGGTAAAAGTCGTAATAAATGTATAAAATTTTATGTCAATCATGAGTGCTTTTAAAGCTTACGGCTTGTCTTTTGATCTTCCCGCTCCCTGCCAAGCGGACGATATAGACGGCATTGATGTCTATCTTCAGTCAGCGCTGGAATTATTTATGGCTTTGGAGGAAAAAAGTTTTTCGTTGGTGATCTTGAGGGTTAATCACATCAAATGTCACAGCGTCCCCTTAGCTTCAAAAGAAACGTCTTTACCGGGGAGTACTTTCGCTACTGCCGGGGCAAGTGCAGGTAGTATTTTTGACTGTGAACAATATAAGATAGAAATAGATCCGCTGCTACTGTGTTCAGCTGGTGGTAAGAGGACTTCCGGAGTTACTTTTGCCGTTATGTATTGTTGCAGATGGTGTGGACAGTCTTCTTTTGATAGGCCGGAAGCAGTTTTGGCCAAGCAAATCAATACTTTGGACGTTGTCACAAAAGGCAGAGCACTGCTCCTTGTTTCTGGGTCGTCACCTGATCTCTCATCAGAGAAGCCACTTAATCGTTTGAGTGACCTATTGTCCGGAAAATTTATGTATCAAGATGAAGGTATAGACAAGGAGTTAAATTTGCGGCCAAGGTGGGAGCGTGAAAATTCCGCGTTGCCACTTGGTGTCATAATTCACTATACAAGCAGTTTAGGAAATAAATCAGATAGCGCAATTAGCACGCAAAATGCCAAACTCTCACTCTCGCTTGGGGCTGTATTAGTTGATGCGAATTTTATTTTACAGCTAAACGACTCCAACTATCTCGACAAAATTTATAGAGAAGTCCTACAATACGGAGATAAGGCCTATTTGATCAAACAAGAACAAGTGTATGTGTTCATTGAAAACGGAGCGGCGCTTTATGAAAGTATTGCAGATGACTCTAATGGACAGAGCCGTGTGCCTAATAAAGCTATTTTTGATTTTGGCGATTACGATATACGAGAAATCCTAAAAGCCATCAAAGGGTAGTCTCATTCGAATAGGTTGGCTACATCAGGAATCGCAACAGCTCGCCGGGAGACAAAGATCAAAAAATCATTATGATTCAAAGTCACCCATTTGTTCGGGAACCAATTGGGAAGCTATTTCTTCCGCGACCAAAACTGTATCGCTTGGATGAGTAAGACCTATACATCTGTCGGGGACGTCAACTATTTCCACACAGTCTCCTCTGTTCTCAAGGAGCTTGGCGATAATATCAGGTATAAGCAGTTCTCTTTGATTCTTCCTGTTTGGATCAAACAATGCCAGCTGTTCGGCCAAAAAGTCCACTATATCTATGGAGAACCCCCATAGGTTCATAGATACAGGCTCTTTACCTGTTAGCTGACGCCAAGTACGGGCACTGTCATCGACGGCCATACGTGTTGTTCCAAGCTCGGAAGCATCAAAAAGACCGTCTGGGCGAAGTCTTATCAAATGCTCTACGATCTTGACCAATTTACCGTCTTTGGTTTCACATATCCCTCTGGTGACAATGTAATTGGTCAAAATCGTTTGGATGAGATGATGAGCTACTAGCAGATGTCGACCGTATCCTGGAGCGTCACCCTTTCTTAAGTCAAGTTCAGCGGCAAAGTCTTTTTTGAGAATTTTGGGAGATGGCCTAAAATAATCGACTACAGCCTTGAGGGCGTTAGCGGAATACAGGTCGTCTGCATTAGCCACTCCAAAAGATCCATCTAAAACCGGCTTAGCGGCATTCAGAGCTTCGGCTGTTCCAGGACGGTCTGGTTGGCAAACAAATGTCACAGGTATCGTGCTTGGCCATTTTTGTTTAACATGGGAAACAATTTCACGCCGGATATCGTCGCGAATTATCACCACTATACTATCGAATCCGCCTTCTTCCGCTCTCACAGCAGTAAAGTCCATGATAGCTTCACCTCGCGGACCGACCGGAGCCAGCTGTTTTAACCCGCCAAAACGCCTACCATGACCTGCCGCCAATATGACTAGTTGCACAATTAAAGTATACTACTATGTTTCATAAGATCCTTCTGTGAATAAGCATTATACTTTATGAGCATTTTATTATATGATTGAAGGTGACGTTGGCGAGCCCCATTTTAGTAGATGACTATAGCCACTGTATGTTGCTGTCCTATGGTATATGACGCCGTTTGTGGTAAGTCTGATTATTTACCACAGCCCAGGCGTTTAGGGCAAGACGGTCTCGTTAGGCATTAGAATCTATTGTAAGGGCTAAATGGCTAGTAGTGCGGAAATACTGAAAGAGATGATGCTGGGATGGATCAATTGGACGAAAAAGTCACGATGAATGAGCATTTAGGAACAGCGGTCATAGACGAAGCGGAGTTGGCCAAGAGAAAAAGCGATCTTGAGGAATTGGTAGAACTTATGAGACCGGCAGTTCAGATGGATGGGGGTGATATCAGCGTTACCGACGTGGATTACGAAAACGGCATTATCTCGGTGCAATTGCAGGGAGCTTGCGGCTCGTGTGCCGTTTCCTCTGTGACTCTACAAGGCGGGGTGGAGAGGCTGTTAAAGCAGAGGCTTGACTGGGTAAAGGAAGTCAAAGGTGGAGTTGATGAAGATATCGATATGTTCGAAAGCCAGTCCCTCGGTAGAGGGTCTTATGTACCAAGATATTATTAACATTGCGCAACACATCGAAACTGATGCAACATCTCGCTTTTGATAGAGCGAATTATTTCCGCATTGCGTCTCTGAGTTTTTTGTAGTTAAGTAAAGTTATCCCACTAGTTTTAATTTTTTCAGCGATCTGTCTGCTCGTCAGTAAGGCAAGATTAGATACCATTTCTTCCCAATCAGAGCAAGCGGTTCGCAATTCATATGTGTCGATGGCGACATCGAGTTGAACTGTATTGATTCCCAGGTCAAAATTTTCCATGGCAAGCATGACATCGCCGTTTGTGGGAGGCAGTTTTTTGACCGATATGCAATTGTCGGGGAAAGCTATCTGGCGCATAGTGGCCAGGCTACGAAAGTGGAAACCCGCTGCTTTTTCCACATCTATGTTTGACAATATGATTGGGAGTTGGAATTCTTCGGCTAAATCCAAATAAGCATCAAAAAATTCCGGTCTCAGCTCTATTCCTGGGAGATGAACTGACAGGTGACTTACGTCAAACCCCCAAAGGATAGCTCGTTCTATTTGAGCTCGCCACTCCCGGCGGACTTCTTCTAGGTCAGCATGTTCCCAGATGTCTTCTATCGTACTTGGGAACCCTCCATCCCCGCCGAGAAGTGATGGGGCGTAGGTAAGAGGTCCCCATTTCAGTAGTTCACATTCCGCTATGAGAGTCAGACTGACCCCCACGTCCTCCCCGCGATATTCAGCCGCCGCCGCTCTTGCCCACGGAGCAGGTACGACCAAGGAGGCCGATGTGGCTACACCTTCCCGGAGAGCTTTATAAATACCCGCGTTTGCTGAGGAAGTAGTACCGAGATTTTCGCAACATATTATCAAGGCACGCGTGTCTACATCAAGTTCCAGTAAGTCAAGTAGAATGCTCGCCATATTCTAACTCTACCTAGTTAATATCTGTCAGACAAGACGTTTTGGATTACAGTTCTGGCAATCTGTGGCGAAAAGCGAGAATCATGAGGTGCCGTAGCCGTCGTTTTGATTCTCTATTACCAACACGTTTTGCCTTGAGTTTTGGATTGCTAGGATATGTGTTTTTATCGTTTCAGGTAGCAATGTTTAAGACGTGGCGGAACAAGGCTGACCGTTTAGGGTAAAGCTTGTGGGAACGTTGTTAGATCCGCTCCAAGTTCCTTCCAAACCAAATACTTCCGGTGATCCGGGACTGATTGGCAAACC
>JAJZMK010000129.1:0-3145 GCA_021798275.1 Actinomycetes bacterium
GAGAACTTCTGTAAGAAAAACGGCATTCGTCGATCAATGGGTAGAACCGGATCGTGCTATGACCATGCTAAGCCAGAGTCGTTTTGGTCGATCCTAAAACACGAATACTTTTACCGTCATACATTTGCTAGCCTCGATGAGCTGCGCTACGGTATCGCATCTTACATACACTTTTATAATACCAAGCGCAGATACTCAAAGATCGGATACATGAGCCCTATCTGTTATGAGCTATCATTAGCAAAAGCTACAGATGTGGCCTAAAGAATCTGTCTACTTTTTCTGGGGAGGCTCAATAAATTTTACTTACTGCAGATAATATTCATCATCAAACAGTCTTAGTACTGTATAAGTGCTATTTTTTGATTGAGTTTTCATTGTCTTCTAATATCAACACTCCATTTTTTGAGACTGCTGGTTCTGTACAAAGATTACGATTCCAGCAACATGGCCGGCGGGAGCCATTTCTCAACTTAGACAACATAACATCAATGCGGTGCTCACGCGTTTTGGAATTGTTTGTAGACCTTATCCACCGTATCCACTCCCAGCGTGCCAGTGTTGTGACGTCCTGCCATAATGTATATACTTGAGACGATTCTTTGAGGGCACTTAGAATATCTGCCGGGATTTCAGGTTCAATCCAATACTTTACAGGACTAATTTCCAATGTTACAGTATCGCCACTTTTAACCGCTATGGCAGACAGCAGCTTTTCGTCAATTTCAAACCAATGACTCATACGTCCGTCAGGTTCAAGCGGTGTTTGAAAATCTACCCCGTTGATCGTTCCTTCGACCATAACCTGGGAACGCGTCGGCAACTGTTTGCTTACCTCATCTGGTAATCTGACAATTAACCAATCACCGATGTTAAACAGCTTGCATTGACATGAGATGATAGCCATACCTAGCCCAAAAAGAGAGTCAGCTTATCAAGTTGTTGGTTAAACCCGTATTGCATACCTTCGACTGCGTATTTAGCGTCAGGCCCGACTCCATTGACTATTGCTTTTACCCTAAGTCTTGTTTGATGATTATCACCATCTAAATAGACTTCTGTTACCTGGTCAATCTCAGTTGTTTCTCTTTTGCCTTCCGTCCAGGCTTTTACGGTATAGATCAATCTGGAATTCTCATCCACAACATTATATTCGCCTTCCATAGGCCATCTGGTCCCTTTATATGGACCCATAGCCTCCCCGGCTTCCATAACAATATAAATCCGTCCACCTACACGTAAATCTACTTGGCATTCCGGTATGGATACGTTATCGGGGCCCCACCATTGTTTGAGTTGTTCCGGATCGGTCCAAGCTCGCCAGAGCATCTCGACCGGAGAATTGTATAGACGTTCAAATTCAACTTCTTTAATAGGTTCCATCTTGATCCTTCCTTGTTTTCCTTAAGTGAGTGTCTAGGTTATCCAACCTGTTATTCCAAAGTGTGCTGAATGAATTAATCCATTCATCCAATTGACAAAAAGATTCTGGATTTAAAGAATAGATGTGTCTTTGGGCAACCGTGTTCACAAACACCATCCCAGCCTCATTTAATATTTTTAAGTGTTTAGAAGCCTGAGGCTGTCTTATATCCAGCAATTCAGCAAACTCGTTAACAGAGTATGGCTTTTCTTTCAGCAATTCCACAATTCGCAATCGGTTCGGTTCGGCAAGTGCTTTGAAAGTTTTGATAACCATTTTCTCAATATACCATATATAGAATATTCTTGTCAAAGAATATTCTATATATGGTATATTCCTAGCTCATCTATCCAAAGTCTGGTTGCAGCTTACGGCAGAATACACTCTTAGACAGAGCCTCCTTGCCAGAAGACGTTTATGTGAGGTGAGTAAATGGGTTTATCTGGGGTGGTAGTTAGTAAAATTCATACTTATATAAAAGTTTTCCTGCCTACTCGAAAGGTATTCCTCTCACAAATAGAAGTCGGTATTTAACAACAAATTTCATAAAATTACAACTTGTGACAAAGGGCCCTAAGGCTTATCTGTATACATATCTATACTGATCAATATATTATAACATTGATACCTTACTAGGCATCTCTGGGCTACAAAAAAGCTGCAACCAAGAACGAGAAGAAGGGGTAGATTATGAACGAAGGAGAGACGGACGAACCGCCGAGAGACTTAAAGGATATTTCTGACGAAAGATCTCTGAATCAAGCTTTAAAAAATTTATCAAACCCAGGGCAACCCTCCGGTAACTTTTTGAAAAACTTTCACCCAGGCTGGTTTGCGGCGGTTATGGGAACCGGAATTATTGCGATAGCTTCCATTATGAATCCCGGTAATAACTCATCGTTGGCATCACCAACACGAACATTTGCACAAATAATGGCTATTATTGCTATTTCACTTGGAATTATAGTAATTATTCCTTACATTTTAAGAATTTTTATACACCCCAGACGCTCCCTGGCTGATCTAAAAGATCCCACCATAGGTCCCATGTACGGTACATTACCGGGTGGAATATTGGTCTTGGCAGCAGTCTTTGCAGCCGTTGGTCCGACATGGTTTTCACCGATAACTGTCAGAGATCTGGTAATCGGGCTTGACTGGGCCGGAATACCACTTGCCTTTTTAATCAGTGTCGTATTTGCAATAGTACTTTTTTATAGTAAAGACATATCCCCTACCGGTATCAACGGCGGTTGGTTTATACCGCCGGTTGTTACGATTGTCGTGCCTATGGTTCTTGCCTCTCTCATCCCAGGTTCGGCACCAGAAACGGCACGGGCGCTACTGATGATTTCTTATGCTTTTTGGGGTATGGGCTTTCTACTTTATATACTCATTCTCACAATTCTCCATGACAGATTGGTACTACATCCTCTCCCTCCTGCCCGCATTGGCCCAACATTCTGGATTGGACTTGGACCGATAGGCGTCGGCTCATTGGCGCTTATAAAACTGGCGGCGGCCGGGACACTTCTTTTCGGACCGGCGGCACCGATGGTAAAACTTATTTCAAATATTGCCGCTACATCCATCTGGGGACTTGGCGTTTGGTGGCTGGCGGCATCAATCATCTTATTGGGACTTTACCTAAAATCAGGAATGCTCCCTTACGCCATATCTTGGTGGGGATTTACATTCCCTGTCGGTGCCTATACAGTAGCC
>JAJZMK010000129.1:3155-29794 GCA_021798275.1 Actinomycetes bacterium
ACACTGGTCTTAGGTACAACGTGGAAATTGCCCGCACTTAGCTGGGCCGGAGCGGCTCTCTTTATACTGCTACTTATTTTCTGGCTGACAGTGACTATTAGATCTGTTTGGGCATTGGCTACTCGCGAGGTATAGAGCCTTACGAAAAATAAAAAGAAAGATGAGGAAATAGTTATGACGGAAACATCAACCCCAACAACTGCTCAAATACTGAGTGGCATGGCCACAGCCATGGGTGAGGTACCCATGGCCATTGTAAAGGCAGCGAGTTCTGATCCACGCATGCTTATGGAACAGGTTCGCTCCAGCGCATTTGCGATGCCGGGAGAGAATCCTGCATTGGATGATCAAACCCGTACGCTCATATATCTAACGGTTGCGCTGGCCACTTCCAACAGCGCCTGTACACAGGCTATGATTAATAAAGCACGAGTCCAGAATATCCCATCAGAAAAGCTACTCGAAGCTTTTCACATTGCCCGCTATGCAATGGCCACACAGGTAGTTGGGAATGCCGAAGTAGTATTTGATTTGATCTCTGAGCGCGAGGTATCGTAGTAGCACATTATTGTATGTATACATACAATAATGTGCAGATAGTACACTATACGGCATCACTGGTATAGAGATGCCGTATAGTGATTATATTAACTTCATTCCGGTAATGCCATTGTCATTCTTGCAAGATATAAAAAATTATTAATTGCGTTATAGGGCATATTATATGAATAAGGGTTCGATAATAAAAAATTTTCCACTAAGGAAAAGATATGTGCGGACCGTATTGATACTCTTTGTTCTCGGAGCAGGAATTTACTTAATAATCTCTCATGGTAAAAATATTTCTCAAGTACTCCACCTGCTGGATAAAGTTAGTATGTCTCGTTTTGTAATATCAATTGTGGCGGAAATTTTATCCATGATGGCTTTTGCCCGCTTACAGCGCCGTCTTCTCTGGTCAGGAGGAGTTAAGCTGAAGCTATTAGCAATGGCAGAAATTACTTTTGCAGGCAATGCACTGGGTGCAGCACTACCTGGTGGTGCGGTTTGGAGTGCAACGTGGTCGTTCGGACAACTTCGCCGTCAAGGGATTAAGCGTTCCACGGTCATATGGGCGCTTTTATTATCCGGAATACTGTCAACATCTATCTTAATTTTAATAATATCGATCGGCATCTTAATAGCCGGTTCTCGAGGTCCTTTGGCTGGAGTAAGAAGTTTTGTCATAGGACTACTAGCCCTTATCGTCACCTTCGTATTGGCAATCAAAATATTCGGTAACTCCGGTAAAGTCAAAAAGATAAAAGAGAGGTATTTGCAACCATCAAAAAATGCCAACCACCAGAGTCAAACCCCGAAGAATACGCTGAACGCTCTTCTTCGTGAAATAGGTGCTATCCACTCAAGTAGCAGCGGATGGCTCAGAGCATGGCTATTTGCCTTGGCCAATTGGCTTTTTGATGCAGCCTGCCTGGCAACTTCAATATGGGCGCTTCATGCCAATGTACCATGGAGAGGCTTTTTGGCTATCTACGGCCTTACGCAGATAGCTGCCAGCTTACCCATAACACCTGGGGGACTTGGAGTAGTTGAGGCCAGTTTAGCTGCACTCCTGACCGCCTATGGGATGCCGGCGACAATGTCGCTGGCTGTTACCGTGCTGTACCGCTCAATTAGTTTTTGGGCACTCCAACCAATAGGTTGGGGAACGTGGATATTTATCGAACTTTCCGAGCGTTTCAAAAAGAGACGTCAAATAATCAATGAGTAAAGTGACACTTGTGTTAGGAAATACCGTTTGGGAAGACTTATTGGGTTGTATCTACACATAAAAGTACCTACAGTAAATACATTTTAATTTTTTACTTGTATATTGCGGTTTTAATTATTGACATAACCGGGAATCTACAGGACAAAATGTCGGCTCGGATTAGCAACCCAGCTAGTAATATATCTCGATAAGTAGTTTATCTTACTTACAGTATTCTAAAAATTTTTTAATGGTTTCCTGTCTGTAATTCTATTTCCTGTATAAAAATGAATTCTGATACGATTGATATTTATTCTTTTACAAACAAAAAACTTAAATTTTAGTTTCCTGAATTAGTTGCTTTTATATCCTTAGCGTAAAGATACAGTCCGAACATATAAATCGATATGCAGCATAAAGTGTTTTCTGTAGTTCAAGCGGCTACAGAGAGCAAATTATAAAAACTAGAGCTGGCGTAGAATACTCTTACATGTTATTTTACTCTATTTATTCTCTAAATTATATATCACTCTTTATTATAAATATATTTATAATAAAGAGACTTTGCAATTTCTACTGCCATCTTATTTACTATGCAGTAAACCAATTGACATGTAATACCAGCAGTCTGATTTAGTATATGCTCATACCTATCTCATATCACTCTTTATTCAGAACTTTTTAATATAGTAATAAACATAATTTATATACATTATAATATCAATATAATCTTATATTTATGCTATTGCTCCCACTACAACTTGATATCATCTGGTAAATACTCGCGTAGTCATCGATCAGCTAAAGATAGCCGAAAGACCTTTAGATCCTACAAGCAAATTTGATGACATCGCAACTACGACCATATCGGGAGTATATCGCTCGGCGATTTCAGCAATGTAATTTGTTTCTTCTATTGCTTTAGCAGTAAGCACGGGATCAGTTACTTCAGCCATGGCAAGACTTTGGTTGACTATCCATGCTTCCGGTTCGATGCCGGCACGGCGGAGATCGTCCTGCAAAGCAGCCGCTTCGTGAATTGGTGTTGCCTCCGGAATGGTCACAACAAATACCGAAGTAAAGTCGGGGTCGGTCAGCCTGTCAATTAGCAATTCTACATCCTTGGGAATTGTTCCACTCTGGCGACCGGCTTCGCTATGAAAAGAACGTGCTGCTTCAATCAAAAGTAGAGTATGACCTGTGGGGGCGGTATCTAACACCACAAAGTGATTTTCTGCTTCACCGACCACACGGGAGAAGGCTCTAATTACGGCGATTTCGGCGGTGCAGGGAGACCGTAAATCTTCTTCAAGCACGGCCAAAGCCGCCTCTTCCATGTCTCTGCCAGCGTCGGCAAGAACCTCGGCTGAATAAACAGCGGTCTCTTCTTCCGGGTCAATCCGGTTTATCAGCAATTTTCCAGCATCGTAACTTTCCCCAAAAGTGACGGCATCAAGGTGGGCTGCCGGATCTGTTGTGGTGAGCTCAACCCTGTAACCACGATCGGCAAGCTGTATGGCAATAGCCGCGGCCAGAGTAGTCTTCCCGACTCCGCCTTTTCCCATGGTCAGAATTAGTCCTCTGCCGCGCTCTGCCAACTTATCGACTATCGACATAAGCCCTTCTGTTTCGCCCAAAGACACTTTTTTTATCTGAGAGCTACTCGGAGGAGGTAATAAATTCAGGAATGACCGCAAAGAATCAATACCTACCGGACTCCAGGCAAGCAGCGGTACTTCATCACGCTCCAAGTCCGCAAGTTCGGGCGGAAGTGACTCAAGGGCGGCGATTGTCTTTTCTTCAAGCGCCACGGCAAGTCTGTCCTCACGATCTGTCGCTTTAAATATTCCGTTCAAGATCAAGTATTGGTTATTGATACCTAAATTAGCCAGCTCTTTCCCGGCTCGGGCTGCTTCATCCAAAGAAAGCTTACTGGACCTGGAGACAAGGACCAGAATCGTTTTTGTCCGATCGGCAAGAGTTTTGACGGCTGACTTATAATGTTCGTATTGCTCGCTCAGGCCGGAAAGAGGACCTATACAGGAAGTTTGAAGTGTACTTGACTCCATAAAGTCCGCCCAGGCATTTGGCAGAGACAGAAGTCTGAGCGTATGACCCGTCGGTGCCGTATCGAATATTACATGCCCGTAGGTCTCAGCCACCTCATGACCCGTGAGCAAATTTGTGAATTCATCAAAAGCCGCAATTTCAACCGTGCAGGCACCGGAAAGTTGTTCTTCGATACTTGCCACGGTAGACTCGGGAAGTACACCCCTATAGGCACCGACTACACGCTCTTTATATGCCGCCGCTGACGCCATAGGGTCTATATTCATCGCATCAAGTAATGGGACGGACGGTACTTCCTTTGGCGAAGATGTTAAGGTAATACCCAAGACTTCATCCAAGTTGGAAGCTGGGTCTGTGGATACCAGTAAAACCCTTTCTCCTCGATCTGCCAAAGCAATGGCTGTAGCCGCTGCCGTTGAGGTTTTGCCAACACCGCCTTTGCCGGTAAAGAATAAAAACTGGGGAGGAGACTTTAGAAGTCCTTCAAACATTGTTGACCTCCTTATCCACAGCACTTCGAAGAAGAAACCCCAACATTCACGGGAATCGATGAACTTTTTGCCGCTGACCCTCCGCAGCAACTGCTTTCAGTGAATCCAGATGAAGTCGTTGAGTTATTTTCATCAATAAATACAGGCCCGACAGAAGACTTGGTGTCGCCTCCGAGCAAACTGTCGGCTAACACAGATATAGAACGCTCTGATGTGTCTCTGACTGTTTGCGCCACTTTCACCGCTGCGGACATCTTTACTTTACTAACACCGAGATCCAGAGATTTATCATAGTGATATTTAAAGCACGTTTCGCAGCCGACTACGACCGCAGCACCAAGTGCCATCAACTCGGCCGTTACGCTGTCAAGTTGATCTACGGAGGCTTCTACACCAAATGCCCACTCTCTCAGTTCGTTGCGTGTGGGATAACGCCCTGATGACTTAAGCTGACCTTCTACTACTACTGCGGGGAGAGCATCATTACCTTGTTCTGCAAGTAGTTGTCTTATTATCTCGCTTTCAGCAAAAGACTTGGGCTCCTGCGAAAGGTTATGGCGTACCACTTTCACGCCTTGTTCTCCCAGCCAGGTTAGATCCGCTGCAAAAGTAGCCAGAGCCGGGTCAACGCTGGGGCCACAAACTCCTGTTGAACAGCACATTGGCGGATCAAATACTTCTACGCTGACAGTTGTCACTGCAATCTCCTTACTACAATACAAAGGTTATACTTATCGTTGATCGTCGATTACCGATAAGTATAACCTTTGTATTGCTCTCTTGCCAGCAATTTCGGAATTAAGCTCTAGAGCGAAGAAATCGCCCTTTTTAAAATGGCCAGCCCGCTCCTATTGATACAATAAGAGACACGCGGACCTTCAATTTCGCCTTCTATCAAGCCGGCTTCTCTCAATATTCTGAGATGCTCAGAGATTGTCGATTGAGCAAGCGGCAATTCCGCAACGAGATCACCTGTCACACAGACTTTGCGCTCAGACAAGAGACGGACTATTCTCACCCGAGCCGGATGACCCATAGCTTTCGCCATTGCCGCAAGTATGTCATCACTATAGTCTAATTCCTCCGTACTGCTTTCTTCCGGAGGGCTACAACATACATCAAGGTCCGCAACGGCATTATTGACGGGCTTATTCATGACTGATCTGCCTTCCTAATCACAACATATCGTTAAAACATCTTTAAATTGTCATACAGCCAATTCGATCCATTTATATCAAAAATCACAGGTTTTGACAGACTGAACTTTATATAAAAATATTTTTTATATGTCGTATCCTTCCGATACGTTACCAGCAATAATCATTTTACAGGAAGTTTGGTACATCAATTCTCGAGAAGTTGTCGCCATATCTTTAAATGAAGAGCAGCTGTTCACTTCCCTTGGGAAATATTTGCTGAAACAAGTTTTCAATTCCCACTCACATCATGCCTTCCGACTTGCAAAAGATACAAAAAGGTCTAAACGGGAGACCGAGCAAGACTCTTTGGTATAGAACGCAGAGAGAGATTTGCCAAACTCGTTGCGCTGCCTACTTGAATCCGTCCAAATATCAAAAAAAGACAAGAGGACAAAAAGTGGACTATGCCTCGCGACAGGGATGTCCTATGTCGTGAGACATCACAATAGTGCCCTTGGTAGAATTCAAACCTGTGGCACACGGTTTAGGAATCAGATTGAGTACGTCCGTCTAGTAGTGCTTAGTATCATTTAGTCTGTTCAGTAGGGGTGTCAAGTCCGTCTAGTACCATCCAGCATTGGGCAATATCGGGCATTTAATTCCCATTTGATTCCCAAAACGGCGATTTTGTAGCATCAAATTCAGATGGATAAAGCTGTTACTTTTAAGATCATTTATTAGTTTCCATAAGCATGAAACGGAAACTACTGTGATATACTGATACTATGAATACACACACTCGTACGACAACTATTCGCATGCAGGAAGCAACTGCTGAATCACTTGAGGTAGTTGCACGTGCGGATAACCTGTCAGTATCCGAAGCAGTTCGAGTTGCAATAAATGAATACATCGACTCTCGAAAGGCTGATCCAGATTTTCAAAAGCGCCTAACTGATTTGTTTGAGTCCGAACGTGATGTTTTTGAAAAACTTGCAACAATGTGACGACTCATTGTCTTGATCTAGCCGACTTTCTAATTATTGCAGAAAAGGTTCTTGGAATTGAGGCAAAAGTTCTAGCTAAAGGTGTTGGTATTGATCTTGCCGAGTCAGCTCTGTGTGCTCCAAGTGCATCCTTTTCTGGAGTGGAATTTTACGAAGGGTTTCCCCGCAAAGCAGCAATTCTTGTTAAGCATCTGATTAAAAACCATCCTCTTCCAGACGGAAATAAGAGAACAGCTTATGCGTATTTCAGAGAATTTGTATTCCGCAATAACTACTGTTGGCAAACTGCCACGAGTGATGATGTGGTTGCAATTATGGTTCGAGTTGCATCTGATGACATAACTATAGACGAGTTGACTGAGTGGATATCAGCTCATCTAGGTCCAAAATAATACCCTACTTGGTCTATCTCGGACGGTGGTCTAGAGCGAGCTATAAAGTACGCACCTGTTCTTGAGAAGCTTCAAAAGTCGTCGCCCCACGTCGCACATAATACTTCGTATTGGTTTCTGTCCACTTTACCCCATACGGTGGTGAATCTCCGCTTCCAACATTCAAGATTATTACTGGAATTAATCACAAAACAGACACCACAACTCATCTAATTTATGCCACTTGTCTCATCATAGCTTCGTAACAAATAGGCGATACATACCAATCCCTAAATGTCGTCGTCTGTTGTTATAGAAATTGATCCAATCAAATATTTTTGTCTCTGTCCTCCTCTCGTGTTTTGAACGCTTTTTTGTAGACGAGCTCTTTTTTTTAAAAATATTGCCCATAAACTTATTCCCATAGCATTGTTATAGGAATCACCTATCGCACCCATCGACTGTGATACCTGAGAGATACGTATTACCTCTTTAGAACCAGTCACTCAAATACTTCTAAACCTATCCCTCTCTGTCAGACTAGTTGACCGCTTGGCTAAGTATCCTATGGATCAAGGTATGAATATGTCTTACACTTTGAGCACTCAGTGGTCGCCTATTTTACGCCACCAGATTTTTTGAGCCTCATATAAAACGTGTCTAAGTCAGAGGCTCTCAACCCTAACTTTACGTGTCCCAAAACTGGGCAAGATATGGCGATGTAGCAGTCGCTTGTATTCATTGAGCGTTGTAGGAGATGGTGGATCACTTGTTATCTCAAGCCACTTTCTAACAAGCTCTGCCGCCGATCCTTCGGTAGTTGCATCCGCTCCTGTTCCAACCTAGACAAGTAGTTAACGCATAACGTCTTCGGTATGTCTTTTAGTGCCGTGAATAGTGTGTGTCAGATACATACACCATTTCTTATCTGTATCAAAACCGACAAAGACTTTGTCTCGTAAAATACCTTTACCTCTGAGTCTAAATGCCATCGCACAGTGCCAGAGTAGCCCATTTGATTCCCAATTCTATACTTTTGGAATTTCTCAAATACTCTACAGCGTTCTGAACTGCATTTTCTTGTGCCCTCGGCAGGATTCGAACCTGCGGCACACGGTTTAGGAAACCGATGCTCTATCCCCTGAGCTACGAGGGCATTATCTGTATTCCTGCTTTTATTCATAGCAATCTTACAGAAAAGCAATATCAGAGTTTATATGAATTAATACAGTCAAAAAGTCCTGAATGCATTATTTAGAAATAGGACGACCGTCTCGAGCTATTTAAGGAACTCTAGATACTCGATTTGTTTATTTATCACCATCTCCGCCTCGTATCCAGGTAGACATCTGGTCAGCCAATTTCCCTATGCCACCTGCAACCCTGTCAAGAATTTCTGAGAATCTTTGCTTATAGTGCTCAGTTGCCGCCTTTAATTGCTCTGACGGAGGCGGCTCTTGTCCCCTTCTCACGTAATTGCCTGACCTGATACGATCAAATTCGCCTTCTTGAACCCATCTCATCAATTCGCCCACTCTTCTCACCGTATAGGGGTGTGAACGGCCTAATTCATTAACCCATCTGTTGTGGCGGGCAAAAAGGTCTGTATTTTCTAAAAATTCATTGGCTTGAGCCAAAAATGCATCCAGATTTAGATCTTTTACTCCACCGCCAGCCGTAGACATCAACAAACGACATACCGGCAAAGGATCGTCGACAGCTATGGCAGCGGCTCTGTCACAGCTAAGCTCCGTACATCTGTACCATTCCGACATAACCATCAAAAGACCCTGTATTGGCATTCTCCCTACGGACGACAAACCGGAAGAGGCTAAACGCTGTAAGATAGTCAGTACCGTCGCGTAATGCACATGTTCAGATAAGATATGCCCCGTTTCATGCCCGAAGACGGCATGCAACTCATTCTCTCGTAGATGTGACACGAGACCGGAATTTACTATCACTACAGGTTTGGAAGATCCTACGGTTAATGCGTTGATGATTGGAAACTGTCTTATATACAAGTCGGGTCGAATCTTGATATCAAAAGATGTCAATGTATCTTGATATAGAGAATATACATGAGGAAGCTGTTTGTCTGACAATTTTATGGAGTCAGCCAGCATTTGCTGCTCCAAAGATTTCTCAAATCCCAACTCGCTGATTTTCTTCAATACCTTATCAAGCAAAGGTATTGCCCCTAAAGCTGCCGTAGCAGCCCTATCCGTGGGGTGCTCGTAAGCTTTCGAACTTATTTCAGGGTAAATTTTGATGTCTGTCTTTTTCATATTGTCCACATACATAGGGTAATACCAAATCCTCACATGGTGCACGACAGTATCAGGGATAAAAAAATTATCCAGATTATTTGAAAACCTTCATTCCTTCATATGTGCAAAAGTAACAAGTAATGCACTCCTCAAAAGATGACCTATCTTGACAGGTACCGCGGTATCTATGTCATACGTACCAGCCTGGATAACAAAACCATGTCAGATGAAGAAGTTGTTTCATCTTATAAATCTCTTTGAAACATTGAACGGGTCTTTCGAGGTTTCAATACAGATCTTCCAATCCGACCGATTCGTCACGAAACAGAAGAAGGAGTCCGTTGTCATGTGTTCTTACGAATGCTCAGTTACTATGTGAGCTTTCATATGGCAAACAGCCTTGCAGCTATGTTATTCAAAGACGACGATCAAGAAGGTACCAAAGCACTACAAGACTCACCGGTTAGCCCGGCTAAACGCTCTTATGGAGCTATAGTCAAAGCAAGAAGTAAACATACCCTTAGCCGTGATAAAGTCCGCAGCTTCCAAAGCTTAATCGATGATTTAGCAACGGTGGTGGCAAACAGAATAACCCCCAAAGATACAGACCTTGACTCCTTTGTCGTGATTACCAAACCCACCCCTATTCAACAACGTGCCTTTGAGCTTCTTCAAGTTGAATCAAAACTTGGTTATATGTAGGCAGAACCCAGACCTTCAAAACTTACAAACATTGAGGTAATGGCAATATCTGCTGAAATGGTGGGGGAACTTCGGTCTAAGCCACGTCTGTAGTTTTTGCTAAGAAAAGCTCATAACAGATAGGGCTCATGTATCCGATCTTTTTCTGGGGAGACATTGTAAAACTTAGTCCATGCGCATACGACCAAACCATACTCCCTTGTGGAAACAGTGGTAGTTATTCAAATGCGTACAACTACATACTAGTTGCCACGTCAAAGAAATATATTCCTCCTGTATTTACCCGAATCAAATCCCCAGAAACACGTATGGAAACAGGGCGATCTCAAATAACCCACAACGGCTTTATTTCCAAAATTGAACCTGCGACAAAGGAGTTTTTTTGCTATCTGAGCGCTGCCACACTCCTGCATTCCTTACTTGATTTCAGGAGCAGATGAGTGCGTGAGGTCTACGCATTAATTTTTTCCGCTTCCAAGAGGGTAAATACATTAACTCTATTTTGGGGCACAACAGCAACCAGATCACCCATAGTCAGAACTTGAAATTTATCATGGATAGTCCTCAGATAGGACTCCATTTCCCCAAGTGTCAGGCAACCTGAATACCCCACAATAGGCACCGGTTTACTACGAGTAGCCCCGATGCAGCCGATATATACAAGGTTGGTACTGGTCTCTGTCTCTACATATGTTAGGCGATTTGGATTTGGGAAAATCCAGGCTACCGGATTTGCCCCATATACGTCATAAGCATACTGGTAATAACGGTAGAAAACCGGGCTTGTGGCTATAACATTTTCATCGGAAGCAAATGCCAATGCATAAGCAATCCAATAACCGGCATAAGCATAGGTGAGGTGGTGTTTTTCCAGAGTATCGACTGCCGGAGTAAGCCAATTGTCGGAATTGCTACCAAAAGACAACCAACTAGACCTATTGGCCGCATACTTGGAAGGGGTAAAGGGAGTTACTTGAGTCGCCGCCAGCATGGTCAACACGAGCCCGATCACCACAAGAATTGCAGGAGAGACAGCGGGTAGACTTTTTAAATATTTTCCACCATGAACTTTTACCGCTGATTCATCTGAAGTTAGGATTGCGGTATCTCTTGAATGCCCCGATACAGCGCCCTCATTATCTCGGCGCTTCTCGATATAGGAGACTATAAAAGCGGTAACTCTTTCAAACGCCGCTATCAGATATAAGGACAGGAAAGGAGCCAAATATATCGCATAGCGACCGTCTTGCCAATACCAGCTGAACGGAGAGTAGGCGTAGGGGAAGGGGAAGATAAGTAAAAATAGTATTAAGAAAAAATTCTTTCTTTTTTTGATGCTATAGAGAAAATATCCAAATCCAAGCAGTATCACTAACGCGTATAATGCTAGACCGAGATTCTCGCCACCAAGCCAATTACCGGAAACAATCAGTCTGAGCCCAAGAACCATTGGTAAGACGTGCGTGAAGAACAACCTAAAATGATCACTAAAAGATGGATCTTGCTGTGGCCCTGAATGAAGGGAGGGAAACCCTTTACCAACATTATCGTACAACCAAGGCAAAGCTCCTATGATCAACCCGGGGACTAAAACCGCCAGTTGCAGGAATGACACTTTGAATTTTTTACGTACTAAACTATAAATAATTAATATAGCCAGGGGAAATACAAAATATACAATTTCCGGGGTAGACCACCAACCAAGACCGGTAAGTAGACCAAGCAGCAAAGCTTGCCTGACTTTTTTATCGGTCAGCTTTCCCCAAAGGGTTGATCCGGTAGATTCTTTATTCTCTCCGGGATCAGTGTCGCTTACCTCAGTGGACGCGATATGTTCTCCCTCTAAGGCTGTTTCGGGCAAAGTGATTTTAGAGGTATCTTCTATTATCTTGATGACAAGCAGAACCATTGCAAGCCCAATATCCAGGGCTATATAGCGAAACCCGTACTCTAGGGTCGATTGCCAAATATAGACTTCCGGCCAAATAAGGAATAGAAGCGAGGCGCCTAAAGCTATGTTGGGCTTAAAAAGTCTCTTCCCTATCCTATACAAGAGGAAAGCGGCAACAAAATCCAGAAAAACCGGAACCAGACCGAGTACCATGCTTGTTTGGCCAAAAATGAAGAATGCCGCAGCCACGATATAAGGCTCGACCCCTCCGTAATTTTGCCCCCAATAAAAAGTAAAGGTATGCCCGTGCAGTATTTCATGTGCCATCAAGGCAACGGTCGCTTCGTCTGAATTTACAGGTTCCCTACCGATCACCATCACACGAAGCGCAATAGCCAAAGCTACGACCAAAGCGGAACCTACAATAATCCCCAGGCGTAAAAGAGAAACTCTTCTTTCATCCATCGACGAGGTGTCAGTCAAGCTTTGTTGAGAAATACGCTCTTGGTCAATCATCTCATTCACAGCAGCTGTATTTTTACCGGAACGACTTTTCATTCATACACTCTCTTTGATATGCCTTAATCAAGATTTACCAATCTAAAAATAATAATTTCCAGATGCGACATTGAAAGACTACTATACGGGTCTGATCATAGCCCAACTTTCCCTAAATTCCAGTCAATTTTATCAAAAATACCCATCTTCTGTCACATCTGAAAGTCGAAAGTCCAGGTAGGTAGGGTGTAGGGATTCTGAGTAGTCAATACATGCCCTAATTGTATAATAGATATATAACAACTCTAAAATATATATACTCAAATATGAGAATTGCTTTTGTGTCTATCAGAAAGACTACAACCAAGCATGGTCAAAGGGGAGTCGTCTATAAAAAGCATCAAGGTGAACTCATAGGAAACAGAAAATGGCTCGAGACGGTTAATAGTCCTAAAGGTCGGTATTTTAGGTATCGATAAATCCCAATTCAAAATACTGGTACTTTTTTATCCGCCCGCTTGTCGGGAAAAGAAACTCTCTTTGAAAGTAACTGGGGTCTGATGCTGATAAAAGTAACGAGTTGTCGATGAAGCATCGGACAAAGATATGTGTAGTACTGGCTTTTTAGAAGTTTTAAATTTACAGGAGAGAAAAAGGAGAGAAATCGCAACTTATGTCAAAAGTCACCTATCGAAAGATTGATCGAGGCGGTATAGCATGCTCATTGAATAGATAACGGGCCCGAATTTATAGGTTGTAAGATGAGAAATGAGACTTACCTCCTTCCTCGTCTTGATCAGGCCTGATACATCCGATGAGTAGACTGCATACGTGACTCAGGAAGAATCAGATATAACGGAAATCATTCGGGTAGACAACGGTGAGTCCGATAATTTCTGTTTCGTGCACGCTTCCGACTTACATCTAGGTACCCCTTTTACAGGTATTGCCAAAATAAATGAAGAGGTTGCAGCTGCACTGAGAGAGGCATCTTTGGAGGCCTTCCGCAATATATGTAAGCTGGCCATAGACTCTAAAGCTTCCTTCTTGCTCCTTGCCGGAGATATCTATGATGGTCCGGAAAGAGGGGCATCCTTACAGTTAAACTTTCGCGAAGAACTAGCTAAGCTCTCGGATGCCAAAATAGCCGCATTTATTGTCCATGGCAACCATGACCCCGTGACAAGCGGCTGGACAGCTATAGAAAAATGGCCGGACTTGGTGAGGCTTTTCCCCAGTAAAACTCGCACCGAAATATACGCCGTTTCGGTTAATGAAAAGCTGATCGCCACCATACAGGGTATCAGTCACAAATCCCGAAATACCTCCGACAATTTGGCCGTCAAGCTCTTCAAGCCTTCCGTAGAAACATTTAATATAGGTCTACTACACTGCAATGTTACGGGAGTCTCCGAAGAACACCTCAATTACGCGCCGTGTACACGTGTAGACCTTATCAACACGCAACTTGACTATCTGGCACTCGGACATATCCATAAGCATCTGATCTTGTCAGGATCACCGGATTCCGGAGAACCGTGGATAGTTTATTCCGGCAATAGTCAAGGAAGAAGCCTTAAGCCGTCCGAACTTGGCCCCAAAGGGGCTTGTCTTGTCAAGGTAAAAAGCGGGAGGGTACAAAAAGTTGATTTGCTACCTTGCGATCAGGTCAGATACTTGCGAAAGAATATAGATATATCGGGAATCGCGGGATTTGATACTCTTTATGAAGAGTGTGAGAAAATAGCCTACGATACATGGGTAGAGAATGGAAAGAGATGTCTCATTCTCAGGGCTAAGCTGACCGGTAAGACATCTCTCTACAAGGAATTAAGATCGAGTAATGCATTAGATGAAGTTATCGATAAGCTCAATAGAGATACAGATATTGAAAATAGTTTTATTTGGTGGGAAAGTATCGAAAATCTGGCAACTCCCCCAATTGATATTGATTTGCTGGCTAATGGAAATGACTTTATAGCAGAGCTGATCAAAACTGCAAAGAACCCGGACATACCCGATGGGGAAAGCTTGCGTGACTTCTACCTGGATCAGGTATGCGGAAATAAAAACTTCCTTGATATCCCGAGAGATTTTGCTGATCGGATCTCTGAAATACTCAGTGACAAAGATACCCTAGCTGATCTGATCGACAAAGCTCTGTATGCTGCCATAGATATGCTTAATGATGATGACGGTTCCGATAATGATTGACTGGACCAGAGATAAATGAGATATGTATGTATATAAACGGCTTTGATATAGAAGGTTTCGGTCTTTTCCACAATTACTCGGCCGAAAATCTCTCGCTAAATTTAAATCTCTTTTACGGCCCCAATGAAAGCGGTAAATCGACTATACGTGATTTTATCCTCTCGCTCTTATTTGGCTTTTCACGCCCAAGCGACTTAGAATACCACGAACCTCTAAACGGTGGGATATATGGAGGACGCCTAGTATTTACGGACGATAACTTACATACCTTTACCATAGAACGACTCAAAGACAACAAGAACATGGTTATACGCGATGGCGGTAATAAAGAAATTGATGCTGAGATTATCCGCCAGTCTCTGGGGGGTATAGACAGAGACCTTTTCTCGCATGTATTTGCCTTCGGCCTCAAAGAGCTTGCGGACCTTGCCACATTAACGGCCGGAAAAGTAAGTGAAATGATCTTTAGCGCAGGTATCATGGGGGCGGGAAAGTCTGTTACGGATGCAGACGCCGTATTCGCCAAACGACAGAATGACTCTGTCTCAAAAAGACAAAGAAGTGTACCACCCCCCATTAATCTGACTTATGAAAAAATCAAAGAGTTACACAACAATCTTAAGATTGCTAAAAAAGACCAAGGAAATCTAGCAACTATCAAATCAGAAATAGATACTGTAGTAAATAATATTTATGAGTGCAATAATAGATCTACTGGGTATAAATTGGGAGCAGCCCGTCTTGAAAGTGCTATAAAATTACACCCACGCATTCTGGAAAAGAACCTGTTGTCAACAATTCAGAATTCCTTGACTACTATGGAACATTACAGACAAATTCTAAATCACTCCGATCAAATTGCATCCTTAGTAAAAAATAAAACAAAATACTTGGGCGATATAGAACGCTTATCTCTCATTGCAGAAAAAGAAAAAAGGGCAACAGAGGAAATAGAGGAAATAGAAAACAAACTTGGTATTACTGCCAGTATGTTTAATGAATTTCCAAATAAAATAGATCTAGCTAGTGTTGAAAAATATAAATTGAGCTTGGATAATATTCTCGCTGAGATCAAATCTGAAGAAAACAATTTAGAAGGCTTCGAGCAAAGTATCCATGAAACTACTCTTGATATAACAAGAAGACAAGAGGAGCTTCTCTCGGAAATAGATAACGCCATAACTACATTTCGCGAGACTCGCTTGGGCAACATATTACCGGTTATTATAATCGATTCAAGACAAGGTAATACTGATTCTTTTGAGCAACATGAGACAACGGACAAACAAATCTTAGAATGTGGCGAAAAGCTAATTAATCTAAATAAATTTACTCTCCTAAAACAAAAACTTGATATTTTGGCTCTGAAGCTAGATGATTTATCGAGTAAAAAGCATGAGCTTGAAAATATAAAGACTCAAATTGCGCTGACAAACGACACAAAGACTTTACTTCGCAGTAGGAAAATGCTAACCAGAGGTGTTATCACTTTACTTCTCGTACCAACGATATTGATGCTCATCATAGGCATCGCTTTGTACCTTAGCCATAAAATACCACTGGCCTTACTGGCTTTTGTAAGTACTTTTTGCTCAGCTATTTTGATAATCTATATACAATTAATTAGCAAGAAAAAAAATGTTTCCGCAACAGAAGAAACTACCTTGCCTAATAATAAAGATAGCGCTTATGATATAGAAAAACTGCTGCTAAAACTAAGAGAAAAAGAACAAGAATCCAGGCGGCTCGAGAAAGAAATCGATAGTATCTGTGAACTGCTTTTGATCGACAACCCACCTACAGCGGCGGCAATACAGACCTTTAGAGACAGACTTCATCAATTAGACCAGATAGTCGCTGATCTAAATAAATACAATTTTGAAATGCAAAAACTTACAGACAAGTACCATGCATCCAAAGCCAAATTATCCTTATATGACAATGAAAAGAATTTATTAGAAGAGAAACTCACTTGCATCGCACATCAATATCAACTGACTAACGAAAACCTAGGTCGAGAAATTGATCTAACTTTACTGCCAGGTATACTTCGCGAGCTTCTTGCGCTCTACATAAATCTTCAATCTCGAAACTTACTAGCTACTGAGATAGCTTCACTGGATAGAGATATTCAAAATTTCGAAATAAATTTTGAATATCTCTTAGAACAACTATCAGTGATCTTTTCTGGCATTGCCGACAATTTATTAAAAGACTTGGAATTAGATGCGGAAAAATACAATAGCACGAGTACCATGAGCAAAACAAAACTTCTTGATTATGCTCCGCTTGCAAAAGACTTTAGCCATCATCATAAAGAGTCCGGACGAGAATTGATAAATAGTATATTGCTACATAGCAAATATTATTCCAGAGATAGCCTAAAACTCTCAGCCACCATAGACAATTTGGATTCTTTATTTGCAATTGCACGTAAGTGGGAAGTAGCTGTTTCGGAAATTAAGACATTGATCGATGCTTCTATAAATGATGTTACTAAAGCTCAAGCAGATCAAGATATTCCGGATGAATATCTAACAATGCTGGAAGCCGGGGACTTGACCACATTACAAGCGATGAAAGACAAGAATGATTCTTTATCCGCTGAAGAGGGTAAAACCATTACAGAACTGGAGAACGGTAAGCGTCATCTTGAGGAAAGATATAAGGCTCTTGTTTCACCGAATGAAATTGCCGATATGGAAATAGAACTTGCCCAAAAACAATCCCTGTTGGATAATTTATTAGGCGAGTACGCTATGTGGGGCCTGGCCAGATTTATGCTCAATCATACCCTCGACCGCTATCAGGAAGAAAGACAGCCTGCCATACTAACCAGAGCCGGAGAACTGTTGAGTCTGGTTACGGATGGTAAGTATTCCAAGGTTCTTATTGATGAAGAGAGTCTCCGCCAACAAAAGAAAAGAGTTAGCGTTATCAATCCCAGAGGTAAACAATTCAAATCTGATCATCTTAGTCAGGGAACAAAAGAACAGTTATACTTGTGTCTACGCATAGCCTATGCGGAGAGTTTTGCCGCTCAGTCTAAGGTGTTACCTTTGATTTTTGACGACATACTTGTCAACTTCGACTTACAAAGAGCCGGTAAAACGATAAAAGCTATCGTCGACTCCTCATCGTCAAGGCAAATTATTGCCTTTACCTGTCACAGGCATATAAAAGATTTATTCCTCGCCGAAAATAAAGAAATCAAAGTGTTCGAACTAACCGATAGCCATTAGCGCTTTCGTCTCTGCCGAGAGATTTGAACCTCCTCAGAGAAAATAGACACATTCTTTAACCACGTTTGTATATTTTGCTAGGAAAAACTTATAGCAATAGGGCTTTCGCTAGGATCTTTTGCTATCTTATGCCGGTATTATAAAAAGCATAAGTAAGATATGAATACCGTAGCAAAGCGCAGCTGGGTTAGAAAATGTATGACTCTGGAAATATTCGTGTTTTACAATCGACAACAAGGACTCAAAGGCTCTCTATACCCATAGCACGATCTAAGTTCTATCCATTGATCGCTAAATACAGTTTCTCTTAGAGAAATTCTAAAACCTGATAACTTCTTAGTACTTCCAACTGACGGCCCCCTGTTTGCGGTCCACCTCCTGTGTGAGACGACCACCATTATTCCAGCCTTTGGATTCTATGCGGCAGCGAACCATAGGTACTTGTCTGCATAGAAGTTCCGGCTCTTGGCTGATCAAGTAAAGAGTATCCTCTGGTTTTTTACATCCACTGTCACGAGCTCATGGGGACTGAAGCAGCCAAGGGAGCCATGAGCCCGTGTGGCGTTGTAGCTCTTGCGGTAGCGCTCGCATAAAACCTGGGCCTTTAGTCACCGAGGAAAAGAGCTCACCGTTTAGGAGCTCATTTCTAGAAGTGAGTTAAATGATTCGTACTTGCCATTTTGCAAGGGATTTCCGAGGTCGACAACCTACAGGGTGACCACCATCTCTTTTACCAGAGAAGCCAAGGCATGAGAGATGAACTCAGGTCCGTTATTCTGCCTGATATGACAAGGGATACCGGGTTTGGCAACGATCCCGTCAAAGACACTGATCACCCCTTTGTATCGATGGACTGATCTACTGGATTGGCGAGGTCTCTCGTTAGTACTAATCGATGACGTTTTAGAACTTGAGTATTTTTTCATCACCAGTCGCATTGAACCGAAAGTTTATCGCCCAGGTGATATTTGCTCTAACAAGATGATGGGCTCCCATCCTTATTTCGTAACCTGTTCTTTTGTTTTGACGTTTGCGGTAAGGGAGCTTGCGACCTGCCTCTCTTCAGCTGCAATAGACTCTTTTGAGGTTTATCCTGGGCCAATCTGAAGGATCGCTCTAGGCCTTGCAGTAGCCCTGACGGGAGTTAGTAAGAGCAAAGAAAGGAGCTTTGGTGATTTCGGAATCGATGGTTCCCTCTCGTCGCATATGGGTCGATCTCTAGGTAGATCTTGGCCGGCCGGTCACCTGACAGGCTCTTTTCTCTGACACCATGAACTTTAGCCTCCGGTTCTCTGTCTTGAGTTCCTTGAGGCGCTTCAGGTAGGGACCCTTCATCCCGCCGTAGGTGTTTTTCCTCCCATCTCTATTCTGGTCGGACTTCTCACACTAGAGGTGGATCATTTTTGGGGAGCCTACCACATGGTCTGCGAGCTTTTTTACTTTATCTTTTCATCGAAATATTCTCCTTTATCTAAGGGAGAGAGTGTCCTATTTCGTGAGTAGTTTCAGAGTGTATTGTCTTCTTGTAACTCCCGTTTTGACATCCTTTAATCTGACGTCATGGATTATTGTTAGCTTATTTTGTGTCTGGTTGGACTGGGTAGGCTCATACTGCTATTGCCAATTGCTTGTGGCATCATCCCAACCAGTTACCACCACCACAAACAGTAGAAATGTCAGTATATGAACTCCCGTACAGTACAGACAGATCTTACCGATGACAAAAAGCTCACTGTAGACCAGATAGGCCACAAATCCGATACCTGTTACCACTCCGGCCAGCCTCAGCCAAGCAAAAATATGATTTGCACTCTTCCAAGCAAAGGGAAGTGACAAAACCAGCATCGGCACAAAATACACCAACCCCAATACCGCTACGGGGATACCGAAAACATACGACTGTGCACTACTGGTTACCTCAGCACAGTTGACTATCCCGGTATCGGCACAAACCAGTGGAACAACGCTTGTATAGTGAGCCAGGGTTAAGTATGTAGCATCTGCTAACCCGAATATCGATATAACAATTGATGCATACGATCGCCAAAGTATGCGCCCCGGCATATGCTCCTCTAAGTCAACGCTCATATCTTCCCCTATGACTATGACTAGCCTATTTTAGTTTGCTTAGACAGAACCTGTTTTGCCGCTAAAACACCTTGACTGTCACAGACGCTTGCCGGTTTATTGCCGTCTGAGTTACAGATTCCAGCCGAGATGTAATTGGCTTCGGCCAAGAAAGCTCCGGCATCAAAGCTGATTCCGACATGCCCGGTTGGATCTCTCATGGCTTGGGCTATAGCCAGTCTGCCAGGTCCCCCATCTGTCAGAGCAGCTTCGGCAACGGCAAAGCTTGGTGGGTCACCGGCTGAAGTATAGTTATTATTTACATCCAAGAAGGGTATACCCGCACTACCCCAGATGTTATATGTGGGAGCCGGGTTTCCGACGGCAGTGCCGTCATATTTTAGATACAACTTCAACACCCATTGAGAAGGAACTTGTAGTTGTTGCTGCTGACGATTCAGATATTCATAAGGTATGAAATCTATGTAAGGGCTTTTATAGCTGGAGTGATAGAAAGTAAAAGTAGGAGTGTTGGGATTGACGTCTGTACCGGATGACATGGTCTCATGTAAGTTGGAAAAATGTCCGAATCTGGAAAGAGCCATTACCAATGACCAACGCATCAAAGCACAAAATGGACAGTACTCGGCACCGTAGTAAACAAAAGTCGGCTTTTTGGAGCCGTCCGGGATTTTAGGTTGGTCTTTTAAAACCGCAAAGGGTTCTGTTACGGTACCCGTCCACTTACCACCGGCCTGTGCCGGCGGTTGGCTCCCCACCCCTACCGAGTTATAGACAGACACCGGAATCGTGGTTACAGCATTTACCACGTCAGCCGGGGCGAGCAAAGGGCTGTTCCCGGTGACGACACCGTCGGAAGATGCCGTCTGCGTCGTGGTCGTGGAGGAGTTAGATGACTTAGTCATATCGATACCGACGAATACCCCGACCACGATAATAACCACGGCAACGGCAATCCAGCCGAAATATCTGGAATTGCTTTTCTTGCTTTGCTTGTCAGAACGTCTTGCGGCTCCTTGCTTATAACCCCCCTGGGGCTGATTTCCCAATTTCTTAGGATTGCTCCTTTGAACACTCGAAGAAGCGGAGGCAGGTTGTTTCTTATCAGCCATTAACGGTGCCTTTCTCGTAACATCCAGTGAAACCGTCATCTTTTTCACTGCAGACACACTAAGCATAGTGAATTAATCTTAGAAATTGGTAAGATTACCTTAGAAATTGGTAAGATTATACTGGTAGCGCGCTTAATATTTAGCGCATATACACCGTAGGAAAGACCTGACTCCCGATAGGTATGAGCCGCGGTACCTGTATCCCCTATGACTATCGTTAGCCTATTTTAGTTTGTTGTGTCAGAACCTGTTTTGCCGCTAAAACACCTTGACTCTCACAGACGCTTGCCGGTTTATTGCCGTCTGAGTTACAGATTCCAGCCGACATATAATTGGCTTCGGCCAAGAAAGCCCCGGCATCAAAACTCATTCCTACCTGCCCCGTAGGATCTCTCATGGCTTGAGCTATGGCCAGTCTACCAGGTCCCCCGTCTGTCAGAGCGGATTCGGCAACGGCAAAACTGGGTGGGTCACCGGCTGAAGTGTAGTGATTATCTATGTCGACAAAAGGTACTCCCGCACTACCCCAGATGTTATATGTGGGAGCCGGGTTTCCGACGGCAGTGCCGTCATATTTTAGATACAACTTCAACACCCACTGAGAAGGAATTTGTAGTTGCTGCTCCAGACGATTCAGATATTCATAAGGTATGAAATCTATGTAAGGGCTTTTATAGCTGGAGTGATAGAAAGTAAAAGTAGGAGTGTTGGGATTGATGTCGGTGGAAGACGACGTGGTCTCATGTAAGTTGGAAAAATGTCCGAATCTGGAAAGAGCCATTACCAATGACCAGCGCAACAAAGCGCAATACGGACAATCTTCGGCACCGTAGTAAACAAAAGTCGGCTTTTTGGAGCCGTCCGGGATTTTAGGTTGGTCTTGTAGAACCGCGAAGGGTTCTGTTACGGTACCCGTCCACTTACCCCCGGCCTTGGCCGGCGGTTGGCTCCCCACCCCTACCGAGTTATAGACAGACACCGGAATCGTGGTTACAGCATTTACCACGTCAGCCGGGGCGAGCAAAGGGCTGTTCCCGGTGACGACACCGTCGGAAGATGTCGTCTGCGTAGCGGTGGGGTTAGATGACTTGGACATATAAACTCCCACAAATACCCCGACCACGATAATCACCGCAGCAACGGCGATCCAGCCCGAATATCGCGTGACAAGACTTTTACTGCGCCCGGGTTCCTTACCTACAGAGCTTTTACCGCCGTTACCGAAGCCGGTTCCAGGTGATAATTTACCTCCGACTACTCTATGTCCGCTCCTACTTGTGCTTTGTTTGCTTTGTTTTGTCGCCATCAAAAGCCGCCTTCAAATAATGATCGATGGGCTTATATCCATCATGACCTTTACTTGGGATGTAAGTAAAGGAGGCGACTTGAAATATGACTAAGTACCCTTTATATAGATGCTTTTAGTAACATATAAGGGGAGTAAGAAGGGCGGTAGATCTCTTGCCTGTCCCAATTAGGTTTTGCTAATCCTGGTTGTCTAGTTTTCTTCTGATCTTTTCGATAATCTGTTCGGAGTGGTTGACATCTTCACCTTTTTCACTGAATAGGGCTTTCCTATCTTCTTCCGCTTCTTTCTCGGCATTGGCATCGGCGGCGGCCAGTCTGGCTTCTATGCCTTCTTTCACAATGCTTTCGGCTTCTTTTAAGACCTCCTGCACCATGTCTTCTTCTTTGACAACTCTTACTATCTTTCCTTTGATAAACAAGTGACCTTTATGCTTTCCGGCCGCTATTCCTAAATCAGCTTCGCGCGCTTCGCCTGGTCCGTTGACAACACAGCCCATAACCGCAACCTGCAAAGGTATGTTTTTGTCTTCCAAAGCTTCCTGTACTTCCCTTGCCACTTTGATCACATCTATTTCAGCTCTACCGCATGACGGACAAGCTATAAGATCAAGTCCTTTGCGTTCCCTTAGACCGAGAGCCTCTAACAATTGTCTACCGGCTTTGGCCTCTTCCACCGGATCAGCGGTCAAAGAATAGCGGATCGTATCTCCTATACCTTCTGCAAGCAACGTTGCTATACCGGCTGTAGCTTTGATAAGTCCGTGCGGCGGCGGACCGGCTTCAGTTACGCCCAAGTGTAAAGGGTAATCAAATGTCTCAGAAGCCAGCCTGTAAGCCTCTATCATCAGCGGGACCGAGGAGGCCTTAACCGAAATCTTAACGTCTTCAAAATCAACTTCCTGGAAATAAGCCAACTCTCTCTTGGCTGAGGCCACCAAAGCTTCCGGCGTCGCTCCTTTGAAACGGTCATAAAGCTCTTTATCCAGAGAGCCGGCATTTACCCCGATTCTGATCGGCACGCCTCTGTCTTTGGCCTCTCTGGCAACTAACTTTATTTCTTCCGGTTTTCTCAAATTGCCCGGATTGAGCCTAAGACCGTTGACACCGGCTTCCAAAGCTGCCAAGGCCATCTCAACGTGAAAGTGAATATCGGCCACGATCGGTACGGGCGAGCGGGGCACGATTCTTGCCAGACCTTCGGCTGCTTCCTGGTCATTACATGTACATCTGACAATATCGGCACCGGCTCCGGCCAAAGCATAAATTTGAGCCAGTGTTCCGTTGACGTCAGCAGTCTTGGTGGTCGTCATTGACTGCACGCTGATCGGTGCGTCGCCTCCGACCAGAACTTTTCCGACATGAATTTGTCTTGTCAGACGCCTTTTGGCTGCAACTTCTACTGATCGTGCCATTTTACTTCCTTAGGATCGATAATGAATCTACGTGACCAATTATAGGCCAATTATAACGATGTCCTTATGCCAGCGGGAATATTGTAACCGTCATTTATCTGAAAGCACTCCACGAATGATACCGAGACAACCTCCGGTAGTCGTAATCAAAATAATCTGCCGTCCATGTTGACGATAGCAAGATCGCTGCCTTTCAGGGGAGTTGTACGGGATGTACGATATTAGAGTAGAGGGCACCTAAACCGATAACCAGCAAAACGGCCAAAAATAGGTATGCCACAGGCATCAACTTTTTGACATCCGCATGATATGGTCTACCTTTTCTGCTGCGTAATCTCTCGTAAACGGCAATGATCACGTGACCGCCGTCCAAGGGAAGCATGGGCAACATGTTGGCCATGCCCACAAAAATATTCACCATAATAAGAATGTAAAGTAGGAGACTGGCATTATGTCCGGCTGCTTGAGAACCTATTTGTATGGCTCCCACGATCGAAATTACTTCCGGGCCGCCTGACGATCCTGAACCCGCCACCGGCACAGTGGAGGTCTTCTGTCCCGCGGATACCACTTGGTGGTAAAAACGGTCAAGCCCGCTGGCTGAAAATACGGTGGTAAAACTATCGGCCGCCAATTTGGTATAGCTGCCCAGCATCGTAAAGGAATGGCCAAAAGCCAAAACGGGGTTTTCGGTCTTATAGGCACCACCGCCCAATTCCACTCCCAGAAATCCCTGAGGTTTAGTCCCCGACTTGGCATAGACTACACTGTTACCGCTTACTATTCTCGTTTTTTCACCGTCAAGAGGTTTGGTTTTCACGTTGACAATTTTTTTTCCTTCTTTAACCAACAGGTTCAAAGAGGACTGAGGATGGGACTCTATGGCTTTTATGACTCTGTTGATTGATTCCCTTTTCCCGTTGACTCCCAGAATCTGATCACCTGGCTTAATGCCAGCGACTTGAGCCGGATTCTGATGTCCCACTATATTGACCAAACCCGCAACTGTATTATTTGAATTAGAGGCGGCTATTCCCGTAAAAGAAAGCATTATCCAGATAAGGATGAAAGCCATGACGAAATGCATAGCAGAACCTGCGACACCCACCAGGAAGCGCCGGGGGAAAGTGGCTTGCCTATAGGTACGGGCTTCGTCAGCTGGATCTACTTCCTCCAAGTTAGACATCCCAATAATTCTTACGTACCCTCCGGCAGGTATGGCCTTAACCCCGTAAGCGGTCTCACCTTTGCGGATTTGCCATAGGACTGGGCCAAAGCCCACAAAATATTCGGTTACTTTCATTTTGGAAAGTTTGGCGGTGATAAAGTGGCCGAATTCATGCAACATCACCATAACCACCAGTAACAAAACCACCATCAGAACGGCCAGAGCCTGGAAATACCAGGAAACGAACACCGCTCCTATCATGAAAATTATAAGACGTACAAGAGCCGCCCTATTGCTACCGGCGTTTCCACCGGGTCCTTGCGGGCTGTCGCTTACAGCTTGCGGCAATTGATCTTTGTCGCCATCAGATTCAAAACTCATGCTCACCTTATAAATCGTTCCTTATCGACTTCATATTTATATAATAGCGACGCATCCTTCGCCAAAGGTATGCGCCAGAGCGTCAGATATCAATGACGAGCCCGGCACTCTTTTAGATCTATTTGGCAGTATAAGTCCAAATTATAAGAATTTCCTGTCAGGACAATAGCGCAATCTTATCGGGAAAAACTTAACTAGCCTATGACTGCCGGATGTATTCATACAAAGATACGAGATACTTTATATATACGGCAACTTGGCAGTAATTTTACGGCTAACTTGGCTGTGAAGCACTCGGGCTTATTCTAAATCAAAACTCGACTAGTGGCTAATTTTTGCCACGATCTGCCCGGCAGTTAATCTGGCTTCTCTATCTACTTCCAAAACATCCTCTACTTCGTCCAATTTGGTTACGATATGTCGCATAAGTGTTTCGGTTACCACTTCTTCTATTTCCAGCCAGGAAATTCTACCTTCCAAAAAAGACTGAACAGCTATTTCATTCGCTGCGTTTAAACAGGCCGGAGCGCTATCTCCGGTTTTACCTGCCTCGTAAGCAAGTTCCAGACATCCAAATGTATCTTGATCGGGAACATCAAAATCCAACCTGTGGAGTTCTCTGAAATCCAGGCGTCCGTATGGATAACGGAAACGATCCGGATAGGATAGGGCGTAACCTATGGGCAAGCGCATATCCGGCTGAGAAAGTTGGGCTATGACGGCTCCGTCACAAAACTCCACCATGGAGTGAATAATCGACTGTTTGTGAACGACAACTTCTATTTTGTCGTAGTCGATAAAAAACAGTTCGTGAGCCTCTATCACTTCAAGACCTTTATTCATCAGTGTGGACGAATCAATGGTAATTTTTGGGCCCATATTCCACGTGGGGTGATGAAGAGCCTCTTGTAAAGTGACTTGGGATAAGTCAGCTTTTGTCCGACCGTAAAAAGGACCGCCGCTCGCCGTGACCAGGAGCCTGGCAACACTGTCAGCAGAACGAACGGATACTTTTTCCGCTGGGGATAAATTACTTTCAAAAACCTGGTTCTCCTCAGCCATAGAAGCCCCCGTAGCCGAGAGACATTGATGAATGGCACAGTGCTCGGAGTCAACGGGGACTATTTCCGCTCCCGGAGTTCTCCTGGCTTTTTGCACAACAGGGGCTCCGGCTATCAGGGATTCCTTATTGGCTAAGGCCAATCTCTTACCCGCATTTAGGGCTCCTATAGTTACCTGGAGTCCGGCAAATCCGACAACAGCGTTCAATACCACGTCTCCGGCTGAAGTTCCGGCTGTCAACGCCGCTGACCCCGCAACCAATTCGATATTCCTCGGCAAATTAGCCCTGAGAAAATCCGCTTTGGACTCATCCACGATTCCTACCGTCTGAGGCAGATATCGCTTAGCCTGCTCCAGAAGTAATTCCGCATTGCTGCTTGCCACCAAAGAGGCAACTTTAAATTTATCGTGCGACTGTGAAATGACATCTAAAGTTTGTTTTCCGATGGACCCGGTTGACCCG
>JAJZMK010000129.1:29804-33497 GCA_021798275.1 Actinomycetes bacterium
GCAACTTTTACAGAGCTCGTATTTTTTTTACCCTCAGACAAGGTGGAATGCCTCTACGAGGTAATAAATTGCCGGTAGCACAAATAAAATCCCATCTACTCTATCCAAAATACCGCCGTGCGCAGGCAGTATGGAACCCATGTCCTTTACTTTCAAATCTCGCTTTATCAAAGATTCGGCCAAATCTCCCAGTGGAGCCAAAAACACGACCAGCAAGGCAAAAACCAAAGCTTTACCCATGTCCAAGGGATGAGTGTGAGCCACAACCAAGATGGCAAAGACTACCGTCAAGACGGTTCCCCCAATAAAACCTTCTACGGACTTCTTGGGACTTATCCTGGGAGAAAGCGGGTGTTTACCAAAAGCAGCACCTACTACATAGGCCCCTACGTCATTGGCAGCGGCAAGTATAATGGCCGAGGCAAAAAATGCCACGCCAGTCCTATGGGGAAAACTGGCCGGGGCCAATAAGAGCGCTCCGAAAGATGCCAAGCCCCCAACCCATGCCACCACTAACAATGTAAGACCAAGATCCACGGCCGGACGCTCTCCGGGCGAAGAAAACATATAAAAAACCAGTCCAAAGACAGCAACAAGCGCAAGAACGAGAACGAGCGCCTCCAATTGACGGAAATACGCCCCCGCCACGAGAGCTATGACGGCGATAAGAGCCAGCACCGAAGCGGGATGATGTCCGGCTTGTTTGATATTACGCAACAATTCCCCGGAAGCGAGAACAGCCAGCAGTATGATCAACACCAAACACACCTGTGGACCAAGAAAAAAACATCCTATCGCTATGGCGGCCATGGTAAGACCGGTAAGGGTGGCTATAACGGGATTTCGCTTTGGGGAAGAGGGCTCCGGATTCTCTTGCGAAGAGCTATTCTTTGATCCCGTAGTGGCACTTCGCTTCTCTAGAGTTATCGGCTTCTTCTCCGACGCAGCCGATTGCACCTTCTTTGGCGATCCTCCCGGAATAGGAGCTGCTTTTGTCTGTCTGTCGACGGAGTGCTTTGGCTCTAAGTTCTCAAGCGCCTTGGACTGCACGGAAGAAGTGGAGACTGATTTTGTCGGTGATAATTTTGCATTTTTTCTTTTTCTAAGTCTGGCTAAAGGAGAAAAATCTTCTTCAAGCTTGGCAAACGGGTCATCGGCCGGGGTAATGGGGGCATCAAAAGGATTGTCGCTTATCTCATCAAGAGATCGAGTATCTTCCCATTCTCCTTTAGGACCTTCTATCTTGTCCGGTATTTCATCATCGGGCTTAGAAAGGAAAGTCTGTGCCTCGAGGTTATCTGACCCTACCTGTTCATCGTCTTCTACATAGTCAAAATGCACCGGGGCATGATAACTCGAGGGGTCTCCGTTTCCTCTGGCTGCTTCATCCCAAATATCTCCATCTGCGATTTTCAAATTGTCGAAGTCGTCCTGAACTAACGTCAAGTCAAACTTATCGTTTTCTGTCAAAGCGTAGTCTAAATCACTTTGCGATATCGACAGCAGATCTATATCGTCAAAATCAATGTCATCGGGCATTGATGCCATTGACCGAGTACCGTCAGCCACAAAAGGATCATCTTTATCGTCTTGCATGAAGTTTAAATTAAAGTCATGCTCCCGATTCCAATCTTGACCGCGCTCACGCCAAATGGGAGAACGCATCTTTTCGTCACCTTCACCATAATCTTCATCGGTCAACAGAATTTTTGGTACAGCTCCCGTCGGCGGATCGGTCCAGTCAGGCAAAACCGTACCGCTTTGAATTCCAGCTGTCTCATCCGACGCGGAACGCGAAGTCGATGGCGCCATCCCGGCAGCGATCGCCGCCTCTATCGCAGAGATTTTGACTCCTTCACTCGGAGGACCGGTGTAGTGCAATTGCGACTTAGGTTCTTCATTTTCTGTATTAGGTTGGTCGGATTCCATTCCCGCCCCCATAAGAGATATCGTTATTTTATAAAACATCTGAAAATATCGGTGAGATATTTTCAGATGTCGTAATTCTTTGGTAAAGTCAGACCTCTAACAGTTCCTGCTCTTTGTTTACCAGTAATTTATCTATTTGGACCGTAAATTCGTGTGTAACGGCTTCCAATTCTTTTTCTGCCCGCTCCAAATCATCGGCAGACAACTCGCCGTCTTTCTCAAACGATTCCAGACCTTGGCGTATAGATCTTCTCACACCTCTGACAGCGACTTTCCCCTCTTCGCCTTTATGGCGCACAAGCTTGACCAACTCTTTCCGCCTCTCCTCATTCAGTTGAGGGAAAGTAAGACGGATTACCTGCCCGTCATTGGAAGGGTTGATACCGAGGTCGGAAGTCTGTATGGCTTTCTCGATAGCCGATATGGCATTTTTATCATAAGGGTGTATAACCAACTGTCTTGCTTCTGGCACAGTAAAACCTGCCAGTTGCTGCAAAGGTGTCTCAGTCCCATAGTAATCAACCTTGATTTTTTCTACCAGTAAAGGGGTGGCGCGGCCTGTTCTGAAAGTTGCCAATTCGGAAGCCGTATGTGCTACGGCTTTTTCCATTTTCTCGCGCGCTTCTTTAAGAGCCTCTTCTATTACGGATTCGTTATTCATTGGATCAAAGTCCCAATCTCCTCGCCTCTAAGTGCACCACCTATATTGCCAGGTTTCATAATGTCAAACACCAGAATAGGTATGGCATTATCTTTACAAAAAGTGATGGCTGTCAAATCCATCACCCTGAGGTCATTGGTTATAACTTCTGAAAAGCTGACCTTGTCGAATTTGGAGGCATTTTTATCCAAACGTGGATCCGCGGTATAGACGCCATCAACTCCCGAGTGAGTACCTTTTAGGATAACTCCCGCTTCTATTTCAGCCGCTCGTAAAGCAGCCGGCGTGTCGGTGGTAAAGAAAGGATTACCCATCCCGGCTGCAAAAATAACGACCCGGCCTTTTTCCAAATGCCGTATTGCCCTACGCCTTATATAAGGTTCACAGACCTGAGACATAGCTATAGCCGACAAGACTCTGGTAGGTTGCCCGAATCTCTCGATTGCATCTTGCAGCGCCAAAGCGTTAATGACAGTTCCCAACATCCCCATAGTATCAGAAGCGGCCCTATCCATACCCTCACCGGCGCCTGTGGTGCCGCGCCAGATATTACCACCACCGACCATGATAGCCAATTCGACGTTCATCTCTGAAACCGACTTGGCAACCTCCCCGGCTATCCTCTGAACGGTTCCCGCATCGATGGTTTCATCCGATGCGGAGCTGGCTAAAGCTTCTCCGGAAAGTTTCAATACGGCTCTTTTCCATTTTGGCTTTCTAAAAGTATCCTCACCAAGAGCCGTTTGGGTGGTCATTGATTATTCAGCACCTATAATAACCTGGGAAAACTTGTTGATTACTGCTCCTTGCAGAAGTTCAGAGACTTGCTTTTTATCGTCCTTGACATAAGGCTGCTCTAAAAGAACCAAATCCCTATACCAGGTCTGCAAACGCCCTTCCACGATTTTTGGTAAAGCCGCCTCCGGCTTACCTTCATTGAGAGAAATTTTCTCTATCGTCTCACGTTCTTTGGCAACCAATTCCGCCGGCACTTCTTCTTTTTTCAAATAGGTAGGTTTTCCGAAAGCAATGTGAACTGCCAGATCGTGCGCCAATTCCTCCGTGGCATTGGCAATTTCAACCAGCACCCCATTCACACCGCG
>JAJZMK010000069.1 GCA_021798275.1 Actinomycetes bacterium
AGCAAACGATGCCTAAGCCAAAAGGAGACAGACTTGACCTTTTGAGGGCATCCAAAACCAATGTATCACCAATCTGGGCATTGTCTCTGACGCAAGGATTGGCTGGCATTTGTGAATCAATAGCGGCAAACAACCCACCTAGTGGTTACGCCGGTGACGAAGACGGCAATTTACACGAACTATGGGTGGTAGACGACGAAGAGGCAGTGGACAAAATTAAAAATCTTGTTGCCTCTACGCCTCTTATTATAGCGGACGGACACCATCGTTATGAAACCGCTCTACACTATCAAGCAGAACGTCGGGAATCGGAGTCCGCCGATCAAAACTCCCAGCATCCATATGACTACCTAATGACATTTGTTGTTGAATTGACCAAAGAAGAGCTTGTCATACGTCCCATCCATCGCTTAGTATCCGGATTACCGGAAGATTTTGACTTTGAACATTACTTTAGCGCAAACTTTCAATTGTCACCTGGGCCTTCATCTCCGATTGAGCTTGAACGAAATTTATCAGAACGCGGAGCTCTTGGTCTGATTACAAAAACCGGAAATTACTTCCTAGAGCCAACCACAGAACTGATAGAAAGAGACTCTGCCAATCTGGACTCCTCAAAACTCGATGTAGCTTTAAGTCATTTCCCGGCCCACCAACTGACATATCAGCACGGAGCCACACATATTTATAATGCCGTTATGAATGATATAGCGCAAGCAGGTATTTTACTCCGTCCAGCCACGGTAGAGCAGATAGCGGAAACAGCTCATTCCGCAAAACGCATGCCGCCTAAGACAACTTTCTTCCACCCAAAGCCAAGGACCGGTATGGTATTTAGGTCACTGGAATAGCAGAAAAGTCTATTCCAAACCTGATTTACAAATCGGATGCCACAATACCATTTATACAAAAGGCTATAGCAGGCTTACTTTCGCTGGAAATCTCAAAAAAGAAGGTTGCGAAAATATCCTTTAAATATGAGCCCCATCTAAAAGCGCTAATTTTATCGATAGTTAAATGCAGAAGATAAATGTCTTTTACACTTGCCAGGTTGCCTGTGATCTGAATAATTTATTTAGATCACCATGCCCGTTTTTCTTTTGAGCGGCTTCATGTTGAGCGGTCATAGCTGCACCATAATCTTCCCGTTCTATGTCCCGGAATATCCCCATAGGCCTAGGTTCCGTTTCGCTTGCACCTAGTCTTGACAGAGCAAAAGCTAAAGATGGATCTGCTTGGTATTCATTATGAGTCAGTATTTTCTCAGTCCCCTCGAGATCGGTATCTATTATCCGTAAACAGCCATCTTGATCTAGGCCTATACCGTATCTGGCATCTTGGCCAAACCTTATAGGCTCTTTGTCGCGCAACATAAGAAGCTTGTCTTGTCGATTTTCTTTTCCTGTAAGGGACTCAAATGCGCCATCATTGAATACATTACAATTTTGATATATCTCGACAAAAGATGCCCCTTTATGCTGATGAGCTCTATTTAACACATACTGCATATGCGAGCGATCCATATCATGTGTTCTGGCCACAAAAGTAGCTTCTGCCCCAAGCGCAAGTGAGATCGGATTGAATGGTTGATCAGCGGAGCCAAACGGTGATGACTTTGTTATCTTGCCTAACTCGGAAGTCGGTGAATACTGACCCTTGGTCAAACCATAAATTTGATTGTTAAACATTACGATAACTAAATTAATATTACGACGCAATGCATGTAACAAGTGATTCGCCCCTATGGACAACATATCACCGTCCCCGCCTATAACCCAGACGTCAAGATCTGGCCTCGCAATTGCCAAACCTGTAGCTATAGCGGGAGCTCTACCATGTATGGAATGCATGCCGTAAGTATTCATATAGTATGGGAATCTGGCGGCACATCCTATACCGGATATAAAGACAGTATTGTGTCTTTCAACACCCAAATCAGCAAGAAGCAGCTGCATAGCGGCTAAAATAGAGTAGTCGCCGCAACCCGGGCACCACCGCACTTCTTGATCGCTCATAAAATCTTTACGCGTAAGCTTTTCGATCATAGCCATAAACAATTGTCCTTACCGCTAAATAAATAAACTGACCGTCGCATTACTTGAGTCACAGCTGACCGCCATCTAGTAATGATATGAGTGCCGCTTTAATTTCAGATACCTTAAACGGGATCCCTTGTATCTTATTTAGTTGCACAACATCTTTCAAAAATGTTGAGCGGATGACCATGGCCAGCTGACCCGTATTCATCTCAGGTATCAAAACCGTTTCGTAACGATTAAGGATTTCGGAAAGGTTTTTGGGGAAAGGATTTAAGTGTACTAAATGAGCTCTGGCTATCTTTTTACCAAGTTTTCGCACTTCGTTGACTGCGGCAAGTATTGCTCCGTGCGTAGAACCCCAGCCAAGAACCAATATACTTGCCCCATCAGGGTCATCTACTTGGAGAGGTGGAATCGAATCGGCTATTCTTTCTATTTTGGCGGCACGCAACCTGACCATTAGTTCATGGTTCGCCGGATCATAAGAGATATTACCGGTTCCATCCGCTTTTTCTATACCGCCTATACGGTGTTCAAGTCCCCTTGTGCCGGGACGAGCCAAGGGGCGTGCCAAAGTATCCTGATCTCTCAGATATGGCCAAAACACTTCACTGCCGTCAGACAAAATTTTATTTGGAGAAGTGGCAAATTCTATACTTATATCGGGAAGCTCCTCCGGATCGGGAATGCAAAAAGGCTCAGAGCCGTTAGCCAAATATCCATCCGACAATAGATAAACCGGGGTTCTGTACATAAGTGCTATTCGAACGGCTTCAATAGCAGCTTCAAAACAATGTGCCGGAGTTGCTGCTGCAACTACCGCAACGGGAGCCTCCCCGTGACGACCAAAGAGCACGTGAAGTAGATCGCTTTGCTCAGCCTTGGTCGGCAGGCCTGTCGAAGGTCCTCCGCGTTGAACGTCAACGAGGATGAGTGGCAACTCAAGAGAAACGGCCAGCCCTATGGTCTCAGATTTTAAATCTACACCCGGTCCGCTCGTTGTCGTTACCCCGATGGCACCGCCAAAAGAAGCTCCCAAAGCTGATCCTACAGCCGCTATCTCGTCTTCAGCCTGAAATGTAACAAGGTTAAAATTCCTATGCTTGCTCAACTCATGCAGAATATCAGAAGCCGGTGTTATAGGGTAAGACCCCAAAAAGAGAGGAAGTGACGCTTTCGTTGAAGCGGCAATTAAGCCCCATGAGAGTGCCATATTCCCGGTGAGATTCGTATACTCGCCGGGTGTCAGTTGGCTGGGTAGGATCTCGAATGAGGATTCAAAAGCTTCGGTAGTCTCTCCGAAATGTCTGCCGGCATTAAAAGCTAAGGTATTAGCTTCCACAACCTGAGGATTTTTGGCATAGCGCAACTTAATGAAATCCAAAGTCGACTGATAGGGTCTATCGTAAAGCCACGTAATTAGTCCGAGTGCAAAAAAGTTTTTACTCCGCTCGGCATCTCGTGGCTTGGCGCCTATGTCCTTACACGCCTCAAGAGTAAGCGATGTTATAGGAACGGAATATAATTTATAATTATCAAGCGATCCGTCTTCCGTTGGATTACTCTGATAGCCAGCCTTCTCCAAATTACGTTTGTCAAAAGCATCACTGTTGCAGATCAACACGCCTCCGACAGCAAGGTCGGCAATGTTAGCTTTTAGGGCTGCCGGATTCATGGCAACCAGGACCATAGGAGAATCTCCCGGTGTATAGATGTCGTGATCGGCTATCTGTACCTGGAATGCGGA
Organism: Actinomycetes bacterium; assembly: GCA_021798275.1. Classification (GTDB taxonomy): domain Bacteria; phylum Actinomycetota; class Acidimicrobiia; order Acidimicrobiales; family Bog-793; genus JAJZMK01. The sequence goes on from JAJZMK010000069.1 coordinate 3,787, forward strand.
AACACCGGCAAGCGTTCCTGCGGGAGCCCGAATCTCGGCGGGATAATTGGGGAAGGTGGCAATATCATTGCCAAAGATTGCGCTTCCAGCCGTGAATCTGTCGCCTGCTACCTGCATTCCGTCACCGGAATCACCGGCGAACCTGATAACCAGGGCGTCTAGATTTATTCTTCTTTTATCGCTAGCAACTGTCATAATTCACACTTAGTATGTTATCTTTGATCGTTCTTATCGTTGGATACGGCAACCCTTGCCTATTGACACTTAGGCAATGGTTATGCTTTTATCAAGGTATACGTCTTGTATGGCATTCAACAGCTCCACGCCCTCTTCAAATGGTCTCTGGAATGCTTTACGGCCCGCTATCAAGCCCATGCCGCCCGCCCTTTTATTGATAACAGCGGTCCTCACGGCATCGGCCAAATCCGTTGCACCATGAGATTCACCGCCGGAGTTAATAAGTCCAACCCTCCCGGCATAGCAATTTAACAATTGCCACCTGGTAAGATCGATTGGGTTATCCGTGGTCAGCTGAGAATAGACCAATGGGTCTGTCTTCCCAAAGTTGACGGCGTTGTAACCGCCGTTATTGACAGGGAGTTTTTGCTTTATTATATCCGCTTCTATGGTAACTCCCAAGTGGTTGGCTTGGGCTGTCAAATCAGCCGATTGATGGTAGTCCGCATCTTTTGTTTTGAAAGCATCATTGCGGAGATACGTCCATAGAATGGTAAACAATCCTTGCCGATGAGCCTCGGCAAATAAGGCCGAGACCTCGCGTATTTGTCTGTTTGACTCCGGAGCACCGAAATATACCGTTGCTCCCACACCTACGGCCCCAAGATCAACAGCTTGCTGAATTGACGCAAAAGGAATTTGGTCATGCTTGTTAGGGTAAGTCAACAATTCATTATGATTTACTTTGACTATAAAAGGAATTTTGTGAACGAAACGTCTGGAAAGTATACCCAAGCCGCCCAGTGTCGTAGCAACGGCGCTACAACCTCCTTCGATGGCCAGACGACAGATGTTGGCGGGATCAAAATATATCGGATTTTTGGCAAAGCTTGCCGCCGCTGAATGCTCGATACCTTGGTCAACCGGGAAAATAGAAAGATAGCCTGTTCCCGCTAATCTTCCCGTGGAGAACATTTGGGCAAGATTCCTCTGTACGGCAGGTTTGCGGTCGCTGTAAGCAAAAACGTCGTCTATGTAGTCAGGTCCCGGAAAAGTCAACAATTCTTTCCCAACACCTTTGCAGCTGTGTTCCAAAAGCTCATCCGCTTCGCTACCCAATAGCTTGCCGATATCTACCGCCACTTTATTCTTCCTCTCTCATAAATCATGTTCTAGGTTTTGCCCGGTCAATTCTGACTTAGAATGAACGTCTCCAGACCTACTAAAGTTAGTCAAGGTAGCCGCTTTACCGGTGCTCTCGCCAAAATAACCAAATACATTGACACGGCGAAACAATTTTTATCAACCGATAACAAATACTATATGATCGTTACCTTTACATATCATAACACTTCAAAAAGTTCTCCCATAAGCATAAAGTTACAATTAGGCCATAAGTCCGCTCGCGGTATTATCACCAAGAAATCTTACCCAAGACAACCTTTTATTTTTTGATAAATAGCGATAAGAATAATTGCCTATCTGCCATAGAGGTAATTCAAATTGTAGGAAAAGATTTTATATGGTTTCCGCCTAAAAACAAACCTTTACGCTCATTCCCCTATCAACTGAGAGCTGCCAGCCTTTCCGCAATATCAGCCATTGAAGGATCGGCCGTCAAAACTCTTTTGTATAATTCCCTGGCAAGGGATACATCGCCAGATCTCTCGTATAAATCAGCCAAGACAAACCATTGCCTGATATGTCTAGCCTGCGGATTCCTGACCGGACGGGAGGCTGTGGGAAGAATTTGCTTAATAGCGGCCCTGTAGTCCCCCCTATCGGCCAGATCTCCAGCCATTACTATTCTGCCTTCCGCCATCAAGTCACTTGAGACACCCGCTTGTCTCAGCTCTTCGAATAGCTCTTCAACTTGCCTATGACGACCCAAAGCTCTATTGATGTCCATCAGGACAGGATGTTGATCTTTGGATTCTGTTGCTTCGGCAAAATTCGTCAGAACTTTGAGCGCTTTCGACCATTGCCCTTGTCGATAAAGAGCGAGTCCCATTAATTCAGCTACTTCGGGGACTGCCAGGGCTTCTTTTCCGAGAGAATTGAGCAAAGACAGGGTTTCAGGAAAACGATCGCGTTCGTAAGCCCTGGTTGCATTGGCCAATATTGATTCCGCCCGTTGGAGCCTTCTCGCCGGTACGATGTCTTTGAGATCAGACGATATATGTCTGGTGGTCGCAGAATGAGATTTCTTTGCTGTAGCGGATTGACCGGGGCCGCTCTTGTGAGCAACAATATAACTGCTTCCCGGGTCAGCTGATTGTCCGAATTTACCGGACTTCATGACACCCGAGAGCCTGTCTCCGTATTCATTGATGGCATTTT
>JAJZMK010000146.1 GCA_021798275.1 Actinomycetes bacterium
AAATTCATATTTATGATAAAAAGGTAGGGTCTTACGTGTTGGCTGGACTTAACTGATTGACTTTACAATGGAAATACGCTTCCAGATACAAGAAGTCTTAAACTCCTGTTGGATAAGATCGAACCCCTGGCCCCCCGTCTCTTCACACTCGAACCGTTGAATCTTGACTTGTTCAAATAATCCCTGTCCCTACCCTGTTTGATTTCGATCAGGGATGACCATGCCCGCAACCTCTAAATCGCAGAGCGTTTGATCGATTATTCGGCGCGGGTATCTTCGGATAATCCGCAAATCGGCTTCAAAGTCTACTCTGGTCATTTTGATGCCGCGTGTCAGCATTTCGTCGAGATAAACAGCCGACAGCAGACTGCAGCACACTTTTGCATCTAGCCGTTTATCGGCCAGGTCGATCAGTTTGCCCATGCTTCCTTCCCAATATATTATTGTAGTATTGGCGAGGAGGGTTTAGTCTGTTTTTCGTTCATGGTCTTTAGCAAATTCCCAATTATAGCGTCCTTCACTTTTACCCCCCATTTTCCAGAAATCATATCAGCACAAGACCATTTTCCAATTTCTTCTATCTTTTGATCCATTCCATCTTGGTCCATCCCTGATTTGACAGTACACCTACACGATTTGTTAATATTACCATTTGGATCTAATAGTGTATCTGTGGATGTAATATGTAGTGCATATAACGTTCCCAATCCCATAGGTGCAAAACATATATATTTTTCCGAGTATAAATTGTCTAAAACGGCAAATGAATATGACACAATAATTAGCTTATTTGAATCTAGCTTTTTATATACATAATAGCACTCGCCTTTAGCATTCATTCTAACTAAACACTGTTGTGCATTTTTGACATATTTATCCGCATCGTCGAACTCAACTCCTTTTGCCTTCAACTCATAATATGCAGATTGTACGATTTTGTTAAAATTGTTTTTGATAATATTAATATATTGTTCTGTTTTCTTCTCACGTATTGCCTTCGTATTTTCCGATGATTGCAATGTTTTTTGTGTTTGAAGTATTTTATTAATGTCTTGATTATATGCAAGTGTATTTCTTGTTTGTATAATAGAAGCGATGATATAGGCAAGAAAACATAAAATCAATTTCGCTCGTATTTCACTTTTTATCGTTCGGACCATGCCCATTTAAGCCCCCTCTGTAAGTTGACTGTTATTCAGTCTTGACGTGAAAAATCGTTATAGGAAGAATGGCTTCCCCATGGAAAGGCGTTATCTTACTTATAGTTTTGAACCTTTGCAAAGAAAGTTTCCATTAAATATCTGACCCTCAGGAGAATGTTGCGATCTATCAATATTCGCCGATCAAACCTTCCTCACTTCTATGCTCTATTCTCCAGAATGGGACATAGACAGGCGCGGGATGAATCTCAGGCCCTTTTCTTCCGTCTCCAACCAACTGCACAAAAGTGCACCGGCGGCACATGCGCCATTGAACTTTTCGGAAAGGTCGATCAGTTCCGCCCATTCAACCTTCCCAAATATTTTTTCCAGTATTGCCGAAATGGCCTAGATCTGGCTGAGATTGATCGCCAAATTATAGGTAAACCATCCGTCGCCAGTCACCAAAATCTGTGGCTTGGCTGTTGCGGCATCCCGCCTGATACCGATGCCGTCGCTGTACGGTTCAAAAGAGACTATCTTCGAGTATGGGACCCTCATGCTTTTGTGCGCTCCGGAAAAATAGATGTTTTTGTTAGTTAAAACCACCCATCCGGTATCAACGTGTATGCGCTCTACACTATCAACGGCATGTCCTCTGAAGGCCCCAATCCTATAATATACACCCTTCATTATGCGAATGCTTGCGCCATGCGAACCTCCAATATACTGGCGGGAAGTCTTGTCTTCATAGTATTTCGAGTTGGGAAAAGCCCATACGATTTGCTCACCTTTTTGAAAGTTAATCGGCAGACATTCATCTAATCTCATACGGTCGGGGATTTTTCCTTCCATGGCCTCTTGCAACGTCGCCATTTTCACGTATTTTTCCAGTGCTCCGCCCAAATTCAATATTTCATCCGACAGGGAGAAATGCTCTCTGAACTCTAGAAATCTTTTATCATCTTCGAGTTTAAGAGTTCCATTTTCAAGAAGTTCTTCCACCACCTTGCTAAATCCCAAGGCAAGGAGAGCAGATTGTTCACCAGGTTTAATCAGTCCAGATTGCTCGGCTTCCGTCAATGTTTTTTCCAAAGCCCCGAAACTCTTCGCACCCTTTATGGCAGCTATGACCTCATTAAGAGCGCCATATACCCTCAGGTTATGCTCGGCTTCGCATTCCTTATGTTCATTTCGAAATAGCCCTGCCGATTTTCCGCAATATTTGCATTTACCCATTATGTCCTCCCGCAGTAGCCATTTTCTCCCCTTCTTTTTTATTGATCCGATTTTTATGCGCTGACTGGACTTCCATTTTCTTATTTATGGCAAACTGATCCCACAGTAAAGGAAGTTCCCTCTCAATCTCTGGCTTCTCTTTCTCCCCCGCGTGTGACATACCGTTCCCTCCGTCACGGAAAGTAAGAGAATGGCAAAATAAGTTAATTAACGCTTGTGCTTTCTTCCCGACAGCTGTATAAGGAAACTGTAACTTCGATGACGGGGAGAAAAGCGATGGAAAAAGCAATCGGCTATATTCGAGTTTCGACGGAAGATCAAGCGAGCTTGGGTGTGTCCCTGGAAAATCAGCGGGCCAAAATCCAGGCCTATGCAGCTTTAAAAGACCTGGACCTTGTTGAAATCATCGAAGACGCGGGCATATCCGCAAAAAATCTGAACCGGCCCGGAGCGCAAAAGGTATTGTCCATGGCAAAGTCGAAGCAGGTGCAGGCCGTTATAGTCTATAAGCTCGACAGGATGTTTCGTTCTACAGTAGATGCCCTGGAGACCACCCGCCTTTTTGATAAATGGGGTGTCGGCTTCCACTCGATAATGGAAACCCTCGACACTCAAAGCGCAATGGGAAGGTTCTTTTTCACCCTCACGGCGGCACTTGCCGAAATGGAGCGCGGAATCATCGGAGAACGCACCAAAAGCGCAATGAGCCACAAGAAGAGCAACGGTCAACGAGTCGGCTCCATCCCCTACGGCTTCTCTCTTTCCGAAGATGGAAAAACCCTCGAAAAGAACTCAGCGGAACAACTTGTCATTGCCCAGGCTCTTGAACTCAAGCAGTGCGGTCTGTCTCTTCGGACAATTTCGAAAGAGCTTTTCGAACAAGGATTCAAGGCCCGGAATGGAAACGCATTCGACGCGAAACAGATCCAAAGAATGCTTGCAGCATAAAGGAGATATCACCATGCCGAAGACGAAAGCAGTGGATCTAGGGCGGGTCAAAAAGGCGCTGACCCGCCTTGATGCGATCGCCAGGGATCACCCTGAGCTACTCGGGCAGTCCACCCCTGAACAATGGGAAGAGACCTTGAAAGAGGCCCTGGACAACCTTGACGTGTTCACAATCGCCCAGGCGGCGAACGTCTTAAATTGCCATGAAAACACCGTCAGGAAGGCAATCAGAACGGGTAGTCTCGTGGCCGCTCGGATTGGTCGGGACTTCAGGATATCTCGGAGCGACCTGGAGAGGTATTGGCAGGCTCAGGGCGGTAAGGAGCTTTTCTACCATTTGCAGGCTGGCGTCTTGAAGAGCGAAGAACGTAAAGCTTTCGAACAGGTATGCGCCGACCAGGGCGCAGACCCGGAAAAGATCATCCACAACTTTATGGCCGATTTTGTTCGGCAGGCGCGAGAGGCGAAGCAAACGGGGGAACAGGAGGGACCATCGGCGGGAATGAAAGAGATCATGGAACGGCGAAAGCGAGAGGCTGAAGTCAAGCTCTAGAAGGCACGGGAGGAAAGCAGGATGGCTATCACAGATGTCTGTAAAATCGAAGTTAACGAGCAAATGGACGAATTTCTAAAAGAGGGGCTTACTCTCCGGAAGGCGGCTATAAGGCTGGCAAAAATGTATTCTGAGAGCTTGGGCACAGATATAAAACCGGAGACGATCCGCAAAAAGGATGCGCGGGTTAGATCATCTAAAAGAGCAAAACCAGGATTGGGGACAGATGTCCCCACTGAAAATACCGCAGATATCCCCCGAGTTCCCGAAAAGAATCTCTGGAGGGATTTCGAAACTGCGGCATCAGCAGTTCAGGCTGGATTCCAAGACCTTCAGACTATCATCGAAGACGCTCAAACTGATGGGTGGAAGCAGATTCCGCGCAAAGTCATGAGAAGGCGTCTGGATGTCTTAAATACGGCTTTCGACACGCTGATGGAAATCGTCCCCATTTCCGATCATGAACACTCTATCGAAGCCCCTGACCCAGTTCTAACGGAACAAGAGTCGGGGGAAGCGAGCGCGGAACAACAGGAGCGACCGTCTTGTTTCGGCGTCCTTTTTGACGAAAACGCCGATGAGTGTGAGAAATGCATCCCGAGCGATGAATGCAGCACGAAGATGTCTCAAGAAGAGGCGGCGTAATCAGCCTGAATTGAACCATATCCCCAGGGCGGGCGGCTGCCCCCCTGGTCTGTGGAGTAAAAACAATGGCAGGAAAAACCAATTTGCAAATCATCAGGAACCTAGTCGGCGAGATTAAGAACCTGCAACCCCTGAATGAATGGGAAGCCCAGGAGCCTGCGGAGATCAGCAAATTTTCGTCTTCCCCGGAAGATTTCATTTCCGCTATCGATCTTGCTCGCATGCTTGGGAAAAGCCCGTCATGGTGCTACGCGAATGCGGCGGAATTGGGTGCTTCGAGGATAGGCGGAAGCATCATTTTTCGCCGCTCAACACTGAAGGAAGCCCTTGATAATGCGCGGATGGAGTCCCGCAAGAAAAAAGACCCGGCTCCAATTCCGAAGAAGAAACTGAAACCGCAGGCAGTAAAGCCCCAGGTACATCAGGAGACAGACCCGGCGGTGCATGGCCTTTACCATTTGCTCTCGTTGATTCGAAGTAAAAACACATACTTGAACTGAGTTTTTGCCACCCAATTTACCACATGGAGGGTCACATATGCCACATATCGACAAAATAAAACAAAAATACTGTGCATGCATCATGGTGAACGGTAAACGGGAGCGGAAGTTTTTTGACCTGAAAGATTACAAGAAGGCTTGCGCATGGGAAGAAACCAGGAAGGCGGAAATCCTTGTCGAACAGAACACGCCCAAGCCGGAACCAAAGCCGGAGGACATGTCTTTGAGAACCTTTTTTTGTCTCTATTTGGATTATTCCAAGCTTCATTTCAGCCCGAAGGTTTACGACGAAAAGAAAGCGCTTCTCCAGGCCTTATCGAAGCGCTGGGGCGGCGATATCCCAGTGAAGGATGTCAAACCAGCCATGGTAGCGAAGTATCTTGAGGACCGAGCGACGAAGGCCCCGGAAGCCGAATACAACGAAAACGGCAAGTTGAAACATCCTTTAAGGCGGGCTTCCAATAACTCCTCAAACAAAGACCGAAAGAATTTGCTCGCCTTGTGGAATTGGGGCATGCAGATTCATGATCTGCCGACGAACCCGGTCAAGGTGAAGAAACTTCCCCATAAGGAAAAAGAACAGTACACCCCGACAGAGAAGGACGTTTTGAAAGTTCTCATGGTAGCGACCCGGCACGAACGGGTTTTTCTGGACGCCTATCTTCAAACGGGGGCGCGGAAATCCGAAATTTTCAGGTGGACCTGGAACGACGACATAAATTTTGAGCAGCGACAGGTCCGACTTGGTTCGAGGAAAAACCGTAATGGCGAAATGGAATATGAACAGCTTCCCATGACCGACGATCTTTACGAAAGCCTGAAATGGTTATGGAACAACAAGCCTATCCCCGATAATCCGTACGTTTTCCCGATTACCAAGCCAGGGCGCTTTTACGGGCAGCCCTTTGTAGATCGCAGGAGATTTTTGGAAACTCTATGCAACCGGGCAGGGGTGAAGGTCTTCAAATATCATGCTCTCAGAAGGTATGTCGGCTCGATTCTTTCCGACAAGCACAAGATCAGCAGCAACGCAGTTCAGGAAATTTTGCGGCATAAACGGGTTTCGACAACGGACAGGTATCTGAAAAAAATTCATTCCGGTCTGGCTGATGTAATGGCGTTGCTCCATAACGAATCAGAAACCCCTTTTACCACCAATTTTACCACCAGCCCTTCCCGCCACTAAAAAAGGGCTTACGGAAAACCCGTAAACCCTTGAATTTTCTGGCGGGGTGGAAGGGACTTGAACCCTCGGCCTCCGGCGTGACAGGCC
>JAJZMK010000130.1 GCA_021798275.1 Actinomycetes bacterium
CACTTGTAGCGGTAGGAATGGCCAGGCTGGCTACCATATTATCTACGAGCTTTTTGGATCCGCCCCTGATAACTTCCACCTCCGGATCGGGGATAAAAGGCTCCGATCTAATGTCTGCCTTCCCCGCCGGCGTCATCTTTCCCGGAATGGATACCGTTTCAGTCTTAGGTACTTCTAAGGCCTCAGGTATTTGTTCTAAGGAAGGCACGTGACTTTGATAGTCCTGGAAGAATTCCTGCCAGCTCTCGCTGACTGACCCCGGATCTTTTTTATAAGATTGGTACATCTCTTCAACGAGCCAGGCATTCAAGCCAAGGGCTCCTTCATTTGATTTAGTTGTTATAGATAATGCTGTTTGTTCCGAATCACTCACATATATGAGCCTATCGCTGTTCAAGTTCCGGTATGATACGCAATCGTAAGGATTCTTAAAAATATTTAATTTCGGAGGATACATGCGTATATTGATAAGCGGTTCACGCGGATTTATCGGCAACTTTTTATGTAACCAATTACTTCAGGCCGGCCATGAAATCGTCAAGGCCGTTCACAATAATCCCTCCGAAGGCGACATACTAATTAGCTACGATGACCATTGCCTATATAGAAATACCGGCCAAGGAGTATGGAACGAAAAAGGCCTCGGTATAGAAAAAGGTTTTGACGTCGTCATCAATTTAGCCGGAGAGCCCATAACGGCTTCCCGCTGGGACGCTCACAAAAAGGCAAACCTTTATAATTCTCGGATTGATACCACAAAGCTCTTAGGAAATGCCTTTACACAATCTGGGCTTTGGCCAAAAGTCTTTCTCTCCGGATCGGCAGTCGGCTATTACGGCTCGCGCCAAGATGAGATATTAACGGAAAAATCAGCCAAAGGCAGTGGCTTTTTGTCGGATTTATGCGCCAAATGGGAAGAGACGGCTTTGTCTTACCAAAGCTCGGCAACAAGGGTTGTGTTGCTCAGAACAGGTATAGTACTAGGCAAAGAAGGAGGTCTTCTAAAGAGTGTACTTCCCATGTTTAAAAACGGGGTAGCGGGAAAACTTGGTAGCGGCCAACAGTGGACCAGTTGGATATCGCTCGTTGACGTCGCCAGAGCCGTTATGTTCCTGATCGACAGGGACGACATAGAGGGACCGGTTAATGTAGCTGGACCGGAACCCGTGAGAAACGTAGATCTGACGCATACACTGGCCGAGCTTGTCAAAAAGCCGGCGCATCTTCATATGCCCCAGTTGGCCTTAGAGCTCGCTGTAGGGAAAGTAACGGCAGCCGAATTTGTCTTGGCAAGCCAAAGAGCCTTACCTAACGTCTTACTTGAAGCGGGATTTGATTTCTCGTACCAAAATGCCAAAGAAGCACTGGCAAACGCTATTGAAACTTCTTAAACCACCGCGACCGATCATCTGAAGCGTCACATCGGCACGGTATTTGGTTATACGACCACAGTCCATACCTAAAAACCACTCAAGCGAGGTCTTGGCCCTAAAAGCCAAGAAAATAGCTACTCTTATACAATGTCAGAGGCACATATTTAGATAAAATGTCAGATCGCGCTATCTGATGTAATTGTATTACCCCTAAGATCACCCTATGTCGTGCTCCGGAAGGACTTTCACCTAGAGACAATTTACCTACAATGCTATGAGGGAACAGCCTGGTGGTCAAGACCCGAAAATATCATCGCACTCTGCCGGGATAAAAAAGCGTGAGCTTTTAACGGTTTTATACTCTTTGCTGTCAAGATTTTCCTAAACCCGCACCGCCGGCTTATTTACCCCGAAACGTCTTACATGGTCGTTCACCGTATAGTAAGCATCTATAGATTCGCCTGCATCGCCCCAAAAGCCCTCGGCAACGTCGTAACTCATCAAGTCTTGTTTGATATAGTAATTATTGACATCGGTGATTTCCAATTCGTTTCGCCCGGAAGGAACCAGGGTCTTGATAATTTGAAAAACAGACGGATCGTAGCAATAAGCCCCTGTCACACAATAGCTACTCGGAGGGTTTTCCGGTTTCTCAATAATAGCCTTTACCTTGCCGTCACTTGTCAGCTCCGGCACTCCCAAGTGGTGCAGATGCTCCTCTTCTTCAACTTTTGCCAAAATAATACGGGCTCCCGCTTTTTGCTGTTGAAATTTCTCTACCGTGGGAGAAATGGACTGTCCGAAAATATTATCCGCTAAGAGCACGAAAGCCAGATCATCTCCCACAAAGCGTTCCGCCAGAGAAAGAGCGTCGGCTATCCCTCCGGCTGATTCTTGATAAGCATAGGAAAGTCTGTCTACCCCGTATTCATGGCCGTTAGATAGAAGTCGCAAAAACTCGCCGGCATGCGTTCCGCCGGTTACCACCATGATATCTGTGATACCCGAATCCACCAAAGCTTCGATGGCATAAGCCACCATCGGCTTATCGTAAATGGGTAGTAGATGTTTATTGGTAATTCTTGTGAGTGGGTACAGCCTTGATCCCGTTCCCCCAGCCAGAAGTACTCCCTTCATCACAAGACCTTTCTCTTTACCGGATATCTTTATAAATACCGGTCTCTCATAATACGAACCGTTATCTAATGTATTTCAACTTGGCTTCAGATAGACCCATTATATACAGACAAAACGATGTCCGACAATTTGGGCCATATCTGCTTGTGTAATTCGCCAAAAGGACTTGTCCCTAAATATATACACGAAAGCCCGGATTGTCGGTCAACCCAGATAAAGGATCCGGACTGGCCAAAATGACCAAACGTCGCCGGCGAATTACCAGATCCCGTCCAATGCGGGGATTTAGAACCTTTGATCTCTGCTCCAAGTGAAAAATCACATGGATCTTGTCGTCCGAAGCCGGGCAGGACTCCGATCAAACCGGGATAGGCTACATCAGAAATTTTCTCATGCACAACGGTGGGCAATACTTGTCGTCGAAGTAACTCCTGCCCCAACCTCAGCAGATCATCCAGCGTCGAGAGTCCTCCTGTCGCATAAGAATCTTGCAATCTGCTACTTTTCATCTCCAAGGGCGAAAAAATCTGTTCCTCTATAAAGATTTTTAGCTCTTGTCCGATTTTTTGGCTTGCATGATAGGCGGCGATCTCCATGCCGACATTGGAATAGATGCGCCTCTTACCGGGTGGGGCCAATATTATATTTCTGTCATCAAAAGATAACCCCGAGGAGTGACTGAGTAGATGGGAGAGCTTGGCACCGTTTGGGCCGGCCTCATCATTTAAATCCAAAAGTCCTTTTTGCGCTGCCATCAAAACGCCCAGAGCGGTAAAGATTTTAGTAACGGAAGCTACCTGATAGAGGCGGTTTCTATCGCCATGGGCAAAAAGGACTTTTTCGCCATCTACCACTCCCAGAGAAGTGCCTTCAGGTACTGAGTCATTGAGGAATTGATATAGGACTTCCGCCATAAAAGTAAAATCAAACGTCTAAAAATTTACGTACGGCCACCGACGAACCCACTACCCCCACTATGAGTCCCACCAGAACAACCAGAATCTCCGTTACCAAGAGATCACCGGAAGGCACGGTGGCCTGCGACAAGGCCTGGACTCTATCCGAAAGGTAGCTTAGCCCCCAATTGGAAAGCATGACGATCCCGACCGCCACCAGAGAACCCAAGAATCCCTGCACAAGACCTTCGGCCATGAAAGGTATCCTGATGAACCAATTGGTGGCCCCCACCAATTTCATGACAGAGACCTCACGCCTGCGCGAGAAAATAGCCATTCTGATGGCATTTAAAATCAGTACGAGGGAGGAGACCAGGAGTGCTATCGCCACTATCAGCAGAATGAGCTGCAGCACACTTGTAACCTGTTCCATAACATGTATGCTTTGACCAGGCCAAGTAACTTTATAGACACCGGGAATACCGGCGGAGAACAGGGCTCCGACTGTGGCCGCTTGGTTGGGATTATGCAGCTGGCAGCGGAAATCGGTGGGAACTGTTCCCGGCGACAATACGGAAAGAACGGTTTTTTGTCCTTTCAAGAGTTGCTTTGCTTGGTTATAAGATTCGGTGCTGTTTAGATAATTACAGCTCTCTATTTGTGGGGTGGCTTTTATCTCCTGTCTGATATAGGCCAGTTGTGATTTTGGAGCGCCGGGATTGACAAAGATTTGTAAATTAACGTTACTTGCCACAGCTCCTATCTGCCTGTTGACCGCCTGACGCAACAGCAAAGCCGTACCCACTAACGAAAGAGAGACGGCAACGGTCAAGATGGCCGCCAAGGCCATTAGCCTGTTGCGCCATAAATTGGTGGCCGTCTCTTTTGCTACATACTCTACGGAAAGTCCCATTTGATTTAGATCTTTACTCCATATAACGCCGTATGACTTTTGTAATACGGCTTGTCCTGTTCTTATTAATGGTTACCTACTATCAAAAATTACCGGAAATGACAGACGGCAGATGGCCTTGTCTATATCTGATTGTTGGTCTCATCGCTTGGCTATTACCAAAAAATTAGTATCTACTTCCTCTCCGCGCCCTAACCGATGATACGCGGCTATTACCTTTGCCGGCATCTGATACCGGAACATCATCTGACAACGGCAATTTTTGTTTGTCTAAATCCGCTTTACCACTCCGTCTGTTATCTTTGTCCAGCAATTCGGCAAAGGCGGGACTGAGCGGAACCGCCGGCAAACCGGAAGTGGAGCTGTGCATTTCGTCGGTCAGGCCATACACGCCGCGAGCCTGATCGCGAACCAAAGTGCCTCGATCCAGTTCAATTACCCTCCGGCGCATCGAGTCCACGATTCCCACATCGTGAGTTGCCATCAGTACCGTAGTTCCGGTGCGGTTGATTCTATCCAGCAAGCTCATGATACCCTGACTGGTGGCGGGATCTAAGTTACCAGTAGGCTCGTCTGCCAATAAGACCAAGGGTCTGTTGACGAAAGCTCTGGCAATAGCCACCCTTTGCTGTTCCCCTCCGGAAAGTTCGTCGGGCATTCTGGAAGCCTTTTGACCGAGACCGACCAAATCCAACACCTGAGCTACCTGAGTGGTGATTACCTGACGCGGCCGCCCGATAACTTCCAAGGCAAAGGCCACATTCTCAGCCACTGTTTTGTTGGGAAGCAATCTGAAATCTTGAAATACACAACCCAAGTTGCGCCTGAGATGCGGGACTTTCCAGGCAGACAGAACCCCTATATCCCTGCCGGCGACATAAATAGCACCTTGATCAGGCTTTTCTTCTCTTAAAATAAGTTTCAAAAAAGTTGTTTTACCCGATCCGGAGGAACCTACCAGAAAGACAAACTCCCCTTTTTGAATTTCGAGGGTTATATTTTTCAAAGCGGGGCTTCCGCCTTTATAGACTTTCGTCACGTCGTCAAAACGAATCATAGACCTCTTCCCCAGTATCGATTGATTTAACCTTTAAAATATCAATGGTTTATTAAAAATATTCTGCTTTTATATTGCCATAATGTATTAGCTTTAGAAAAATCACTGCTTTCCCTCACCCAAGGCTAACAAAGCATCGGGCGTAAAAGGGGATAAAGCGTCTTTACAATTTCTTAACAATATAGCACAACGAGAGGTTGCTTTGATTAGCGCCATGCTCGGTCTTTCATGTCTTGGTTGATAAAGTTGTCTCTTTATCCGACAGATGACACAAATCTCTCTTGTCTCCCGTCCCAAGTGGGCTTGTGCATTGTGTCTAATTTTTCTAAAACTACTAATCACCAAGGGTCTGGTTTTGTCGACGCCAGCGCAAGTAGCCCATCATGAAGTTATCCAGATCTCCGTCCAGAACCGCTTCTACGTTCGTGGTCTCCACTTGTGACCTTGCATCTTTTACTTGCTGATAGGGAGCCAGTACATACGAACGTATCTGTGAGCCCCATTCTACTTTTTCTCTCGGACCCGTCAAAGCCATAAGCTCAGCCGCGTGCTCTTCTCTTTTGACCTCTATCAATTTGGCGGCCAATATTTGCATGGCTTTAGCTTTATTTTGGTGCTGGCTACGTTCGTTTTGACATGACACCACTATCCCGGTCGGCAAGTGGGTAATTCTGACTGCGGAGTCTGTCACATTTACATGCTGGCCACCTGCTCCGTGAGACCTATAGGTATCGATGCGCAAATCTTTTTCGTCGATATCTATCTCACCGGGGAGTTCTGTAAAGAAAGGTATGACATCAATAGAAGCAAAACTTGTCTCTCTGGTGTGTTTGGAGTTAAAAGGCGACATCCGCACTAATCTGTGTACACCTCTTTCAGCAGCTAACATGCCGTAAGCGTAACGA
>JAJZMK010000090.1 GCA_021798275.1 Actinomycetes bacterium
CGGCGACAAATGCTTCCTACAACGGAACATTGTCAGCCGGTCAATCCACTACCTATGGATTCCAGGGTACAGATTCCGGTACTATTTCGGCACCTAGCGTCAGCTGTTCCTAGCAACAAATTACAGACAGTAACATCTGTCTCGTAAGGATCATCTTTTGATCCGATCGAAGTAACATATAGGGCCCCGTGATATCACGGGGCCCTATATGTTTACATACATAAATGCACGCAAGTGCTTGATAAAGAAAAATCAAGATTACAAGCACAATCAGAAAACTAGCGATGATAGTTCTTTGGTAGCTATAATCTGATATCTAAAACAGTAAGCCGATACTTTTTGTAATCAGATAGCTTGATTCCCAAAAGCAATTTACTTTGTTGCAAGCCAGTAGTCGCCTATCCCCGTCCATCAATGTTACCGATCTACAAAGAAAATCTCATTAATAAATGACACGCATGGTAAAAAAAGTTTATTAAGATAGATCGTATCTCTCAGGCATTTAAGCCAAATTCAATAGATTGATAGTAGTAAATATAGAGAATATACATGTAGATATATTGTAAGATAAGTAATATACCTAAAAATAGTCCATGTCTATATCAATAGCAAGTAATCTTTTAGGCAAATAAATGATTGATTTCCTCTATAAATTTTTTCGAATCACAATGATAGGAGTTTGCATAATCAAGCGCTGAATTTTTAAGTTTACTATGTAGGTCTTTATCTAAAGCTAATCTTATGACGTTGATAAGTTCTTCGTAGTTGTCGTACCACAATCCGCCGTTTGCGGCTCTCACATGCTCGTATGCTATCGAGTTTTCGCTTACTATAACAGGTGTTCCAAGTAGCATGGATTCTATAGCCTCTCTTCCAAGAGGTCTGGGCGGTCTAAGGTCAACAGTTAGTTCCGCATGAGCCATTAATCGCCATAAATTAACTCTGCTGGCACTGACCGGCAGCTGGAGGGTATTTTGATCGTCAGATATGCGCCAATAGTCATTGTCGACTTCCGCCACGGAAAGAGGAGCGATGGGAGATCTCAGGACTTCATGGGTCAAAGATCGCTCAAAGCGCTGTGTTTCCGGGGGAAAAGAGCGTAGCAATAGGATATATTGACCGAAATAGCGCACCCCAAAAAGCATATTTTTAGCCGCATGTCTGTTGATATTGAATACCATATGTACTCGCACGGTTTTTTGAGGAAATAAGGTATTGATCAATCTTTCTTCCCCCCGAGATAAAGTGGCTACCTTGTCAGATATTTCCAGGAAGCGTATTTGGTCTTGCGACAATTCCGTTTTGACCTGGTTCAAAAGAGGGATCGTAACAATTTTGGCATTGCTTCCGGTTCCAGGGCCCGGCTGATTTAATTCCGCGATGTCATAAGGCTGATCCAGACCACCAAGAACTATTGTGTCTGGATTGATATTGGCTAACACATCGTTTATGAACAGGGCCTGACCTTGGTATGAGCGTATGGCTTCGGCGGCCACCTTGGGAATTCTTCTCCCACCGTCGTAGCTGGCCAAAGCTACTTTGATCAAGTCTGATCTGAGAGGGTATTTACCTATAATAGGAATTTCGTGGAGTTTGAAGATACTGTCCTGGTGAACTTCGGCTTTAGAGATTCCTTCTTTTAGGTGAATAATTTCTATTGCAAAGTCACGGGAAGCCGCCCCCGCTATCAGGCGTATCGCTGAGGTCCTGTCGTCGTTGTCATTTCCCCAATGACATGTTACGATAGCTATTTTTTTCTTCACTCTGGCATTTCCCATGTTGTTTGTGTATGAACATTCTTATTCGATATTCCGGCTACACTCTTTGTTCTATGAGTAAACGGGATCAATATAGCTTTGGAAATTATTTATGATTCAGGACTTCACTGTGTGTTGATTCAATTCTGTCGTCCACATAACGGGCAAGGTCAATCATGTCGTTCCGGATGACATCCAGCATATTGCGCATATCGGCACTGGCGACTTCATCGACACGGTATGCTATGGCATCTATCGAGCGCGCCAGAGCC
Source organism: Actinomycetes bacterium (assembly GCA_021798275.1). GTDB lineage: Bacteria > Actinomycetota > Acidimicrobiia > Acidimicrobiales > Bog-793 > JAJZMK01. The sequence goes on from JAJZMK010000090.1 coordinate 2,030, forward strand.
GCCCTGAAGTCCTGTTCTTCGTTTAAATATGTACCGAGAGCGGATGTGATTAACCTATCTAAGATACGGTGGGCGATTCCCCGGGGGCCGTAACCTTTTTTGATACTTTTCCTTGTATGGGTCATATCCCATCTACGGTGTAAGTGGTGGATACTTGGGTGTAGGTGGATGGGGTCACGGTCTGTTCTCGTCATCAATTCGTCAAAATTGGCCTGGGGAAGCCAATTCTTCGGATATGAATTGGGTGTTTTTTCCACTACGCTTCTCAGGTGCTCCATGACAATTGTCGAGTCAGCACCGACGTTTCCAGATAATTGTTCCATCTATCATTCTCCTGTGCGGTTGAAAGCGGACACCAATAACGCCAGTGGCTAAGGTGCTTATTTAAATATGGATCTCCGGCTACTATAACATGGCCCCAGCGTTCAATAATACGGGCACTCTCGGTTAAATCGTCCGTATGACCGCGACTCTTGGACTCGTGGTGTATCAATTCGGCCAACGGAGTATAGACAATAAGATAATCCTGCTCTCTGAGTTTTAAACAAAAGTCAACATCATTGAAGGCCACCGGTAGATTTTCGTCGAAACCGTTTACTTTTTCAAACACTTCTCTTCTTGTCATCATACAGGCTCCGGTAACGACAGAGCAGTTGCGGGTTTGTATGGCCATGGAGTTATATCCCGGATATTGACCTGGTAAGCCGCGTAGAACGTGTCCCGCTATCCCTCCCAGACCGACCACTACTCCGGCATGCTGTATGCCTCCGTCCGGATAAAGGAGCCTGGCTCCTACGGCGCCTACCTCTTTTCTGGTGACATGGCCAAGCATGGCAGAAAGCCATCCGTCAGAGCGCGCTTCAATATCATTATTGGAAAACAACAATACGTCGCCTTTGGCGTTTTCCACGGCAGCATTATTGATCCGGGCCCAATTGAAAGGACCAGGTATATGGACAACGGTAGTGTTGCTGGAGGCGGTTAATTTATCGAGAAGGGTAAACGTTTCCGGTAATTCGCTTCCGTTGTCAACCAAGATAAATTCAAAGTTGTCATAGCCCGGGTTTTGTTGCAGGGATTCACAGCAAATAGCCAGAAGAGACGGCTCATCTCGGAAAGGGATAATGATACTGACAAGCGGGTCGCCTTTGGGCTTTCTGGTTACATGGTAACGACCGGGGAATGCAGGCTCGGCGACTACATCACCGTCTTCTTCCCTCCGCTGTAAAGCGTCCTTGATCGCCCTCAGTCCGGCTGTATAGGCCCAAGGTTTGGCTACGGCACCCGGTGAATCTCCTGCCGCCGATCCCGGTAGCGTCCGCCAGTGATAGAGCACCTCAGAGACGTGCACTATTTGCCGGGCTTTTTCAGTTGCCCTGAGTGTCAGGTCGTAATCCTGACTGCCGTCAAATTCAGATCTCAAACCCCCCAACTCCATAAGCAATTCCCGACGGACTGTGGTTAGGTGGCAGATATAGGCAAAACTTAAAAGAAGATCCGGTGACCATTCCGGTTTGAATAAAGGATCGAATCTCTCGCCGTGGGCATCTATTTTATCTTCATCGGAATATATAACGTCGGCCTCGTTGTTATCGCGGATCGCCAGAGCTACCGACTCCAGGGCATTTAGCTCCAACTCGTCATCATGGTCCAAAAACGATATAAATTGTCCCCGGGAAGCTTCCAAAGCAGCGTTGGTGGCTTTGGAAATTCCGCCGTTTTCTTCCAAAGTGATTGTCTTAATTCTTTTATCGCGTTTTGGAAGCTCATTGAGATAAGAAGTTAGTTCGGCTATCCCGGATGCGTCATCACACAATATCAATTCAAAGTCGGTAAATGTTTGGTTCAGCACCGATCCCACGCAGCGCTCCAAAGCCCAGATGGGGGTTTTCCATACGGGAACCAAAACGCTGATTAAAGGATTTCTAGAGGGCTTTACTTTTTTCCTGGGCTGTCCGACGCTAAAAGCATCGTTGACATTGACAGGTAAGTGTCTTTCTCTAAGCCATCTGTGGTAAGCGCGTCTATCTTCGCTGGCATTCAAGGGATAAGCCCTTTTAACGTCAAGCGGATCGATGTCTTCCGGTGATCGGCCGTCTTCTTTCAACGCATCTGATTGGGCTTTCCCGATCATGGACATATTGGTCGGCTCAGGTAGACGCAGAATCGGTTCTATTTGCTTGACAGCCCAGTCAAGGCCGGCGAAAGTATGGATAATATCTTTGCTCAATTGTAAGACCAGACTTACCCAGTCATTCTCGGCTTCAAGGGCACGGTCGGCATGTAATTCATCGGAGAGGCCGAAGTGCTCTTGGCATATTCCATACAACTCGTATTGTGAGGGTAAAATATTGCCGTTTCCGCGATGATCGTTGGGAATGTAAATTTTACTTTTCTCTGCGGGTATTTTTCCAAGTGACTGCTCTAATTCACTGTTGCGGCTATTTCTGTTTTTTGGTAAAAAACAGATTTCCAGAAGTTTATCCAAAGAATTGTCGAAGTCGCTTGTCCTAGAAGCCAAAGAAGTTGTGTCGAGTATAAGGGTGGGTAGCCCGTTGAAAGCCGACAAAGTATTACGGAGACAACGTTCGTAGCGAGCCAATCTAAAAGTCTCTGTGTCTAACCATGGAGAATGGCTGAGATGATGCGATATGGCGGTGTTTGGATCCTCGGCGATTAAGATCGCTCCCATGGGAACGTTGAGTATTGCCCGCCAGATGTATATCAAGGGTGAAGATGAGGGGTATGAAAGGGCCAAAGCTTTGGGTGATGGGAGGTCCCCTGCGGTTGGGGAATTCGGCTCGTTTTGTCTGGGCGCATCAACTCCGATTTCTTGATCAGGCGATAGCAAAGAGTTTGAGACTTGAGAGGTCAAAATGGTCTTCAGAGTCTTATCGGCTTGATTCCTCAGCAGTTCTAAAACTTTTTCGTCTGCCAAGCATTGCTTAATCCTTTCAAGACTGGGAGGTATGAAGTCTTCTATAGCCAGTTCCTTCAGTACTTCTCTTTCGAATTCGTTGAGCGGATCAGACCTATAGGTTGCAAATGTCGTATTTTGGCCGAAGCCGTAATTGTCTGGTATGAGTATGTTATTTTTGCCGAGTCGTTCACTCAACAAACCATCATCGTCGGTATTTGTGGACGCGCAGATGATAATCGGGATATGGTCGTTTGTCGCTTGATTCCTATACGTCATAAATTACCTAAATAATGGCCTTTGTGATCTATGTTAAGTGCTAGTACCCATTTTAGGAGGTTTTACGACCGGTTATAGGGCAACGGCATAATCTAATTGTATCAGAGACAATGCGGAACTTATTTTAATGCCTTTTGTCGCTTGTGATAAAACAAACCGTGAAATGGTTTTGTCTATCCGGGGAAATTTGACTAAAATTAGGTAAAAGGTAACCGCTTATGATAATGACGACCCTATGACCTATACTGATAGAATAGTGAAGTCTAGTTAGGCGGTCTGATTCGGTGGCTAAGGTTAACGCCTTTTACCGTAAAGCTCGGTTACGGAGGGGAGAGATGGCATACAACAAGGAGACCGGCTCTCTTTCCACTAAACCGGCTGATCTGGTAGGGAAAAGAGTCAGATTGCGGCCCCTGGATGTTACCGATTACGAAGATTGGTATCAAGTCAGGGTTAGATGTCGTGAATGGCTGATACCATGGGAGCCTCGTCCGGCCGGCGCTCCGCATATGGCCGAAGACAGGCTGACTTTTATTACCAGGTGTTCAATCAGAGACAGAGAGCGACAAATAGGCACTGCCTATAGTTTTGGTCTTTTTGTCAACAGTCGGTTTGCAGGGGAAATTAATTTGTCTTCCGTCCAGCGAGGGGCTTATCAAAACGGCTACGTAGGATATTGGATCGATGAAGAATTGGCCGGGAACGGTTATATCCCCGAGGGATGTGCGGTACTGTTTAGATACGCTTTTGAAGAGCTTTGCCTCCATCGCCTCCAGATAGCCATTGTTCCGAGAAATACTCCCAGTAGACAGGTGGCCCGCAAGCTGGAACTCAGACAAGAAGGCGTGGCCGTCAGATACTTGGAGATAGACGGGGTTTGGGAAGATCACGTCCGTTACGCCATTACCAGTGAAGAGTGGTGGGAGAAAAGAAGCGACTATATCAACAGATGGATTGAATAGTTCTGCTGAAAATCTCCGGATGCCTCAAGGCCGACCCGCTCCGACTAAGCCTATGTAATACATCGGTGCATAAGAAACTGTCATGC
>JAJZMK010000043.1 GCA_021798275.1 Actinomycetes bacterium
AGAGACTGGTAATTACTTTGTCCCGTAATCTGGCCAGTTCTTACATCCTCTTGAGACACTTCTTTTTCCAGTTCCATCTTCGCTCAAACCCTATCTGATATCGGCATATCATTACCATCTCCAAAGCGCTTTTTGTCCCATGCAAATATTGTCTCTTGCTATTCACGATTTACATAGCGGCAAAATAGGTTATTGGCATCATTTTTTGATTACTAATAAACAGCGGTTTCTTCTCCATGTAACCGATATTAAAACAATCATATATGCATACCGGTTTGGTTGTTATTAGGATCTGTCTTTAACTGCCTCAATTCTCTGCTCTATCTGATAAGTCACCGGAATGTGAGAGATATCTAAAAACTATCGGTATTGATAAGATACAGAGCAATTACAAGCATGAGATACCTGTGTAAATCACAAATCTAAAGTACCCGCAAGCTCATACCCCAAGCAAAGCAACAGATAAGTGATCTGAAAAACGCGATTGTGTGCAGCCGCCAGGTCACCTGCGGCACACCAGGTAACCCGCTGAGAGCTGCTGCCTTCCGACCCTGACTCGGTTCACGGAACATAGTTGCGCAGAACCCGGCCACTGCACACAATCGCGTGTGCTAAAGTACATATTAGCATAGATCGGGAGGAGTGCGAGAGCGGCCGAATCGGCACGATTGGAAATCGTGTGTCTTGCAAGGGACCGTGGGTTCAAATCCCACCTCCTCCGCCATTTCTTATCTGCTTACGGTCAGCCAAATACTAAGAACGTACGTCTTTTCCACTGCATTTGCATTATTCACTTTGAAATACCGGTTTTACTCAGATCTTTCCTCAAGGTCATACCTAATGGCTTGTGTGCTCCTATTGATACAAGCTTTCCATGGACAAAACCTGTCTCTGGCGACAACTCGGTTAGGGTTATGTTGCCTCCCTTGATGCTGCGAAAATTCTAAGTGATATCACTATGCTTGTTGCAATGGTCAAAAATATATAGCCCGGTGATTAAATTATTTTAATATAGCATTAGAGTGTTATAAATATATCTACCTCCGAAGAGCTTCCGCCGGCTCTATACTGGACGCTTTAATTGAAGGATACAGGCCGGCCAACATACCTATCAGCGCTCCGGCAAACGGTGCGATCAGGGTTACATAGGGATCAATTACGACTGTCCAGTTTTTTGCCAATCCGACCAGAATAACTATCAAAATTCCGCATGAAGACCCCATCAAACCCGCCAGAAGTCCCATCAAAATAGACTCTAACAAAAAATGTGAGGCTATGTGATACTTTCTTGCGCCAAGCGCCCTACGCAAACCAATTTCGCTTGTTCGCTCCAAGATAGCCACTAAGGTCGTATTTGCGATTCCTACTGCTCCTATAATAATTGCTATAGCAGCCAGTATGTAAAACAGTGTATTCAAATTGCCCACAACTTGATTTTTTAGAGAATTGGAGCTCAGAGCCGATATGGCGGTAAAATAACCGGGGTGAGTGGGACTAAGTGCCACGGGAGTTTGCCTTGCGATCAGATCGGCTGCCCCGAGTTTGGTGTGTATGAGCATTTGTGGCGGATACTGGCTACTTGGAAGGCCAAAGGTATCCATAGCCGTAGTGGTGGGAATCATCATGGAGACTTCCAACGCCGGCAGTCTCTGATCGCTTGAAAGTATACCTATTACCGTAAAGGGAAGACCGCCTATGAATACAGCCGGGGCGTTGACCAAATCGTTAATCCCGAGGTTGGTAGCCACGGCACTTGAAAGTATGATCACGTGCTGATGGGTAGAAATATCAAATTGATTAAAACCAGTTCCTTGAGAAATGACAGCTCCTGAAGCCTTGAGAAGCGATCCGTCTATTGCATATAAATTGTATATCGCCGAAGACCCGTCGACACCGGGAAGAGCCGTCACGGGGGCAGTTTCTTGAACTTGCCACCAGATGCCACACGATAAGACACCGTTTAACTTATCAATATCTTTATCCGAATCGACCGTAAAGCCATAGATCCCTTTATTTGTGGAAGGAGCTACTTCGGTGACATTCACTTGTGTAGCGTCCAAAATATTAAATTGCTTACTAATCTGGGCCGACACCGTTTGCGACATCCCTATCAAAACTACAAATGTTCCTATCCCAAGAAAAGTTCCCACCATGGTCATGATAGAACGTAGTGGTCTTTGTAAAATAGCCGCCACCGACTCAAATACAAGATCGATAACCGATAGCCGGGAGTTTTCCGGTAAATAATTTTTCCTGTTAGACCTGGCAGATGACATCGTCGGCTATCTGACCAACATACCATCTGAAAACAACAGGGAACGCTTGGCTCTGTCTGCCACCTGTTTACTGTGAGTAATGACTACCAAAGTGAGTCCCGATAAAGAAAGCTCATCTAAAATATCGAGTACCTTGGCCGCCGTTGTACTATCCAGATTTCCTGTCGGCTCATCACAGAGAATAAGACTTGGCTTATTTACTATGGCTCTGGCAATTGCCACCCGCTGACGTTCGCCTCCCGACAACTCACTCGGCAATGCATACGCTCTTTTAGTCAGACCCACTTTTTCTAAAGCTTCCAAGGCATTAGCTGACCTTTGCTTTCTGGAATTTGTGATGTATAACTGGGCAAGCATCACGTTTTCCAGCGCACTTTTATAAGATAGAAGGTGAAAAGACTGAAAAACAAAACCTATCTTTCTAGCCCGCAAAGAGCTTCTTGTCCGTTCATTTAATGTCTCAGCGTCTATGTTATCTATATATATTTTCCCTGAAGTGGATCTATCAAGCAAACCAACCAGATTGAGAAAAGTTGATTTTCCGGAACCGGATGGTCCAAGGATAGCTACATACTCGCCTCTTATAATCTCCATATTTATGTCATAAAGAGCTTGCAATGGAGGTGGACCTTTATATACATACGAGACTCCCTCCATCTTAACAACAGAGTTTACTTGCAAAAAAGTATCGTCTCGGCTCTGTTTTCTTCTTATCAATGACATCTTTATCTCTTCCTACCTGACACCATCTACCACTTGCTCTCCCGGCAATAGGGTATTGGATTGCAAAGGCGTAATGGCGATATCGCCGTTTCCGCTTATACCCGTCTTTACGGCGACACGCACTTCTTGGCCTGACTTTAATACGCTGACATAGGTATTGCCATCAGACGTAGCAAAGATGGCCGAAATCGGTACTACCAACACAGAGCCTTTCGTCTTGGCCGCAAGAATATTTATCTGCACATTTTCACCAAGAAAAGATGTGGTTAAGTTGCGTAGAGGAGTTATTGTTATGGGGTAGTAAGAAGATCCGGTACCGGAATTACTTAGGCTGCCTGAAGAGACTGCGCTGGAACCAGAGTTACCACTTGCGGATAACTGCCCTATATGGGTTATAACTCCTTGTCCTTTATAGGAAGTGATGCTGTCTGAGATGGTTACTTCTTGTCCCAGATGGACAGCCGAGATGTAGCTTGGATTCAGCTGTACCTTAAGGATGGGATAGCCCGCCGCGAGTTTGATGAAATCTGAACCAGGCTTGGTCCCGACCGATCCTGATATGGAAACTATATGTGCCGGAAGGGTCGGTATGAAAGCAACATCATATTCGGGAACTTCCGGGCCGGTTATTTGTTCTTTGGCATCCAAACTTTGCTTTAGAACTGCCACCTCCTGTTCATAATAAGCTAACACTGATTTGATGTTACTCAGCGAGTTTTGCGAGTTGTTTAGCCCCGAATTACCCGATGAGCCTGAGCTACCTGATGAGCCTGAGCTACCTGATGAGCCTGAGCTACCCGATGAGCCTGAGCTGTGCTGATCCAGAAAGTGGCTTACATATTGTGCTTCGCTGCCTTGTGAACTGTTCTTATAACGCAGACAGCGCAGACCAATAAAGTGACTTCCGGGGGGATCGCCAACTGATGCAGAAACAGAAGCGACTTCAAGCCTGACACATGATGTAAATATGACTTCTGCCATGGGAACTTCCGGGCCAAAAGCGAGTTCGGCTTGCGACAAACTCTGCTCTGCTTGAGACAGAGCTTGCCTGTCGTTTTGCAATTGTAGCTGCAATTCCTCCACTCCTGTATTACCCATTGAACCGGGAGATACCACAGAAGGGGACTCGGCCAAAGTTGTGGTTGTGGTGGTTGCCTGATACAGAGTATTCTCGGCTGCCAACAGAGTTGATTGATCACTACTCACGGTTTGCTGAGCTTCTTGTATCGCAGATTGGCTTCCAGCTGTAACCGGTGAGAATCCTATATGTTGATAGTAGGCGGCTACCGCTTTTTTGGTACCGTTACCGTAAGTGCCTATTTGATCTTCTCCTATCGAATAACCGAGAGCTATCAGACCACGCTGGAGTTCCGCTACATCGGGTCCCTGATCGCCCGGTGCGATATTACGATAGGATGGTATATTACCCTGCATAATAAATAGCGGCCTTCTCGATATTGAGGCTATAAGGTCACCTGACTTTATTATCGATCCAACGTGAACGTCTATTCCCGTTATTACCAGGCTGTTAGCCCCTGCTTCAGAGACTGGGCTATACGTTTGCACGCCTTGGCTGGCTAAGGCCTTCTTCTCCATTAATAAATTTGCGGATATATAGCCTTCATATTTGTTTAACTTTAGAGCTAAAGAGGAAATATCACCGGAATTGCCTTTGTAGGCCACAGGAAATCCTATATGTTGATAGTAGGCGGCTACCGCTTTTTTGGTACCGTTACCGTAAGTGCCTATTTGATCTTCTCCTATCGAATAACCGAGAGCTATCAGACCACGCTGGAGTTCCGCTACATCGGGTCCCTGATCGCCCGGTGCGATATTACGATAGGATGGTATATTACCCTGCATAATAAATAGCGGATTACCGGAAATAGCTGCCAAAACATCACCGGCATATACGGTATTTTGGTTATAGTGGTATATCTGCGTTATAATGGGAGAAGATGACCCCGACAGTCCAGATGGATTTATTGTCATACTGCTACGTTCTGCAAATACTCCTCTGAATACCAAATTATTGACGAGTACTTTGCGCTCAACAGATGAAGTAATTAGACTTGGGGTTGGCGGTGCTGTTTCCGCAGCTATAACCGCAGGCGACTTAATTCCAGAAGATAATACCACACCTACGACAGAGGTAATAGCTAGTACGACTACTGCAATTAAAAATACTTTACCTTTCCTATCCATCAGAACCCTCTTTGATTAGCACCAATTCCCGATAGTCCTTTCTTTTCTCTACAAATTATTCTTATCAATTGCGCCTTGAGCGAATTGCATCTACTTGCACCAACATCAGTAGTTGATTAAGCCTTCACACTGGAAATCACTTTTTGTGCCGCCGTAGCTATTTGCGAAGTCAATTGCTCCATTTTTTGAAATTGAGTGGGGTGTAAATTAAGAATTTGATTTTGATAGTAAGCATAAACTGCCAGCCATGTGTTGATAAGATTTGCTTTTTCCTTGCAATTGTAATCTGTTACGGCCATTGCTATTTGTGATCTGGTAGGAGCACGGGATCCTTCGGCGGAAGGAGGAGTTTTAAAATCATATCCTTGAGATGCCATACATGCAGACCACTTCTTCATAGCTTTCATGACCAGAGGGTTCCTAAGTGTTTGCGCAGTTAAGCTAGTTACCCCAAAAGTGCCAGATGCACCTGTCAAGGATGCGTTCAAGTTATTATATTCTACCGCTAGATGCATGATAGTCGAGCCCCCAGGAGGGTTATTTGCACAACCTCTTTTGCTGCCGGGTATACCCAAAGCAGCCTCATAACTCGAACCGTATTTATTTTTGTATCCCTGCACTATCTTCTCAGGACTATGAGAACCAAGAACAATTTTTAAGACATTAAATATACTGAGTCTGTATTTTATCCAATTGGACGAGTATCCAGACAATTTGGCTTCCGAGAGGGTGTCCACACCAAGGTTAGCGAGGATTATTGTAGGTTCTCCCATAGTGGCGGAATCTACTTGCTCGTTCTGACTCAAAGACAATATGGGATAGGGGAAACCTTTTCGAGCCATACAGTTTTTAATAAGCGAGGCATCCGCATACTGAATCAGTGCTGTCGAGTCTACATCTTGGGAAGAATCAAGCGGCAATATAGGGGGTTTGGCAGTAGAGGGAGGTATATTGATGCCACTAGAGCCTGCTTTGGCG
>JAJZMK010000113.1 GCA_021798275.1 Actinomycetes bacterium
TTGCCGCCGCCATCGCAGCTCATCCGGACCGATACGCCGGCTTTGCCATTCTGCCCTGGGGGCATCCGGAGGCGGCGGTCGAGGAAATAAAAAGAGCGGTGCGCTCGCTCGGGTTTAACGGTGTGATGTGCAACGGCAGGGCTAACGGACTTTTTCTGGACGACCCTTCGTTTTTTCCCGTTTGGAAGCAGGCTGCCGAACTGAACGTGCCGGTCTATATCCATCCCGCGTACCCGCCCAAGCCGGTGGCGGATGCCTACTTTACCGGCTTTGATCCCGATGTTAACCTCCTTTTGGCGACCACCTGCTGGGGCTGGCATTCCGAGGTGGGGCTCCATGCGCTTCGGCTGATCGTCTCAGGACTATTTGACCGCTTGCCGGCATTGCAGGTGATCATCGGACACATGGGAGAGATGTTTCCGTTCATGCTCGACCGGATCGAGCATTGGATGACGCCGGTCGCAAAGAATCTCAAACGCAAGGCCACCGAGTATTTCCGGGAGAATTTCTATATTTCCACCAGCGGCTTTTTCAGCGAACCGCCGCTTGTCCTTGCTCTTGAGACCATTGGCGCCGACCGTATTATTTTCGCGGTTGACTATCCTTACAACTCGAACCGGGATGGACGTGAATTTCTGGACGGACTGCGCATCGGTATGAGCGAGAAAGCCAAAATCACCCATCTCAATGCCGAAAGACTTTTGGGGATCAAGAAAGGCCAGCCGTCAATTTCGGTTCGTTGAAATAGGAGAAGGTGAAGTCGGCCAATTCAATTCCCGCCCGGCTATGGGTGATAATCTGAAGGGCTGCTCGTCGGAGTAGATGAGGGACAGTCCTTTTTTGTCATCACTTTGCCAATCACCGCAATACCAAATCTATAATCTTCGAGTCTGTTATGCATGAAACCTTTCGGTGACAGTTAGGTGTCACGTGGAGGATACAAAGCAGCAGCGTGTATTCTGCGGCGTTCGACTAACTATGCGAAATATCTCGATCACTATCTTCGATGCTTATTGGAATGAAATTTGCCTATGATCTCGTAGGTGAAAAGTGCAATTATATCAAGTGACAATGAATTCAAAGGAGAGATCGCCACAGATAAGTAGAATTTCAGAGAAACAATATAGTTGCTGAGTGGATGAGGAGTCGATTGGATACCTGCCTATGTTCGACATTTGTGAAAGTGGCATGCTCAACTTACATTTATCCATGGTGAAATCCTCAAATTAAATCCTCCATGTACGCATTCGGTAGTAAACCTAGATCTGCTTCGAGGGAGTTCTATCGTTAACGTAAGGCAATATGATGAAAGGAGTTTAGAGATGTCTGAGGGAAGAGTGAAATGGTTCAACGATAAAAAGGGCTATGGTTTCATTGAGACCAAGGACCATGGAGACATTTTCGTTCACTATACCGGCATTGAATCCGAAGGTTTCCGGACTCTTGCGGAAGGCGATAGAGTAGCCTTCGATGTGGAGAATAGTCAGAAGGGACTTCAGGCGGTAAAGGTTCATAAAGTAGATTAATAAAAAGTTACCGTCAGTGGGAAGGGCCGAATCTAGTGTTGCGGTCCGTAAAATAGTTGACCTTTCAAAGGTCCTTGGATTCACGGTAAAGCCATGCCGAAATGATGACATGTGAAAAGGCCAACTATATTTAAATGTGTATGAATTTACGGAATACGACACTGGAGTATATCGGCCCTTAATAGTAACTACAGTATAGTCAGTGTTACTCATGCCAAGCCGTGTTTTAACGCAGAAGAGCGGTTCATGACTGCGCACCGGAGCAAGCACCTTAACCAGATTCATGGCGAAGTAAAGACTTTTGGACTTCATGGCCCAGCAGGGATGAGGGTCGTTTGGGATGAAGAAAGGAGTTCTAAGGAACTCCCTGGATTTTCTGGCGGGGTGGAAGGGACTTGAACCCTCGGCCTCCGGCGTGACAGGCAACAGATACGGAGGCCGAAACCCGGTAGATTGGCTCCAGTGGCCGATTGTGATTTTCAGAAATTTCTCAATTTGGCCCAATTTTACAGGATTTTCCAGGCTGTTTTACCACCACTTTTACCACCTCTCCTGGTCAATAGTTTTGCTAAGGATTTTCATTAGAGTATTTACGGAAAGCGTTTTGATTAGCATAAATCAAGGCTATTTTTCTAATTGACAGATTTTCACATAGTGATATGATATTAGTACATATATAGCAAAACCACATATACTTCGACATAAAATCCCAACGACAACTGAAAAAAGGTGAAATTATGACCGGCGCAGAATTGCGTCAACGCATAATTGATTTAGGTATTCCCATCCGTCAGGTTAGTAAAGCGGCAGGTTATAGCGAATCCTACAGCTACAATGTTCTGTCAGGGCATTACAGGATGGGGGACAAATTCGAAAAACTGATGCTTTTGGCATTACGATCCTTGCGAAACAAGTAACGTTCAATCCCACGGTACGGAGACGAGACGATGACGATGAACACTCTTTTGGAGAGGCTTGAGACAGTGAACGTAGAAATCAATAAGACTGCCCGGAACAGTGGTCTTAACCAAATCGACTTCTTCAAGGCCAATGAACAGAAGCCGATATCGGAAGACCTGCAAAAAGTTTACAAGATGCAGAATCGAATGATTCCTCTCTTGGAGCGCAAACTCGATGAGGTCGGGAACAAATTGACCGGCCTGGAAGTCGCAGCAGTAACACAGGCATTAGTTGAACTTGGAAAAATTTTGGAAGGACGAGAATAATCCCTTCACTTGAAAGGACGATGTGATGATGCCCGAAACAACCTCCACTGTAACAGCCGAGCCAACCCTACCCGCTTTTCCCGATCATAAAATTTTTCGAGAATTATCGCGCCAGTTCTCTCTCATTCGTACTCGCGGAAAAAGACCCCTGGAAAAAGATTGGCAAAGATGGTGTCACGAGAAGCGGGAATATGACGAGATAGGATTCGTGCCCAGCGATAATGCAGGCATTGCAACCGGCCCCGCTTCAGGGAGCTTGGTTGTTGATATCGATGATTTTAAGCGGTTCAAAGAGACTTTACTTGAACATGGTACACCGGGAGCAATAAAAACGCGTATCCACAAGACCGGGAGCGGCCGAGGATACCATCTTTTTTATAAATACCCGACTGACGGGCGCAAATACAGCAACCGGGCACTACACGATTCTCATGGCTTCGACATCCGGGGCGACGGTGGACAAGTTATTGCTCCAGGGTCGGTCCACCCCGAAACCGGCATGCGATACGAAATCTTCAGGGATGCGCCGATGATCGAGGCTCCGAAATGGATACTTGATCTTGCCGCTGGCGAAAAGGCACCCGATGAAAGACGGCACTCGGCTTCTGATTCGAAAAGCATTTTTGACGGAATCCCCAAAGGCTCCAGGGATGACGCCCTATTCCGGGAGGCCTGCCGGTATCGGATGCGGGGGCTATCAATGGAGGAAGCCTATGTCCTCATCGAGGAGGCGGCAGCCCGATGTGTCCCGCCGTTCGTGCCCGAAGATGCCCGGCGGAAAGTGGAATCCGCCTGGAGATATGCCCCGGAATACAATCTAACCGATTCGGGCAATGCCGAAAGATTGGTATTCCATCATGGGCAGACCATCCGGTACAACGTTACCTCGAAACAATGGGTGATATGGACCGGCAAACAATGGGTATCCGATCCAGCAGGAAGTAAAATCTACCAGCTTGCAAAAGATGTAGTGCGGTCCATGTACGGCGAAGCTAAGGCCTCAGACGACGAAACCCGGCGAAGACAATTGGCTTCGCACGCGAGCAAAAGCGAGTCTGAAAAAAGCCTTAGAGCGATGGTGAACCTTGCCAAAAATGAAAAAGGAATGCCCGTAACATCCGATCAGTTTGACGCGCACCCCTGGTTACTCAATGTTCAGAACGGCGTTATCGATCTTTGGACTGGCGCGCTTATGCCGCACGATAGTGGGCTGATGCAAAGCAAGATTTTGCCTATAGACTACGATCCAACCGCGACCTGTCCCTTGTGGGAGTCGTTTCTTGATCGCGTGATGGCTGGAAACAAGGATTTGATCGGATTCCTTCAGCAGGCGCTCGGATATGCCCTTACTGGTGATACGAGCGAACAATGCTTGTTTTTCCTGTACGGGATAGGCGCAAATGGGAAATCGACATTCCTGGAAACGATCAAGGAATTACTAGCGGATTACTCCAAACAGGCGGACTTTACGACATTTGTTTATTCGAAATCGGCAAAGGGCGGCCCGCGCAACGACATCGCATGGCTTGCAGGGGCAAGGCTCATTACCGCAAGCGAAACCGAAGCAGATCAAAAAATGGCGGAGACCATAGTCAAGCAGCTTACCGGCGGAGACACGATAGCGGCCCGTAGGTTGTATCAAGATTTTTTCGAATTTCGGCCCGCGTTCAAGCTTTTTTTGGGCGGCAATTACAAGCCAAAGGTCTCCGGGACCGATGACGGTATTTGGCGGCGCATACATCTTATCCCGTTTACTGTGACGATTCCCCCCGAAGAGCGAGACGCCAAACTCAAAGAAAAGCTTAAGGCTGAACTCCCCGGAATCCTCGCATGGGCTGTTAGGGGTTGCCTCGCATGGCAACGAGCAGGGTTGAATCCCCCGACAGAAGTTAAAGCAGCTACCGACAGCTACAGGACGGAAATGGACAGTGTAGCAGGCTTTATCGACGAATGCTGCATCCTGGAAAGATCCAAGATAGTTCGAGCGGGCACCTTGTATGAGCAATATCAAAAATGGGGCAATGAAAACGGAGTCGATATCGTCGCCATTAAAGAATTCCGGGCGCGGCTATTGGCAAGGGGGGTGGCTGGGGGGCGCGACAAACACGGAAATTATTACGTCGGAGTCTGCTTAAAGTTCGGCGGCGGGGAAATAACATCATAAGGTGGTGTAGGGTGTAGGGAGATGTAGCCAATATCGGAAAATAACTTCCATAGTGATTTCTCGCGAAGGACTTTCTGATTTTGCCTACACCAGCCTACACCCTACACCAGATTTTTCTCTGTTTGATTCGAACACGAAGGGCGAACCGGCAGTCAATCCCGGACTTTCTGTCGGGGCTTGTCATGGACCATTTTGACGCATAGGCCCCCGCTTTTTGTAAACTTTGGAAAGATAATTATGAGAAGATTCAGGAGCTTATCCGATATCCGGCGCGAGCTTGCCGACATAATTAACCAGCTCAAAGCCGATAAACTATCCGAAAGCAAGGCAAAGGCCCTTGGCTACTTACTCAACATCATGCGCGGCGTGATGGAGAGCAGCGAAATTGAAGACAAACTCTCAAACCTTGAAAGGATCATCAATGAAAAGTTCCCAACTCCATAGACTCAAAAAACTCGAAGCCCTTCTCAGCGGCGCAGTATTGGCCCAGGCAGCAAAAACCGACTCACGAGGTGTTCCGCGCGAAATCATGGAACAGATCGCCCGCGATTACATCGACAGCGACGTGCTTGCAATCCTCCATGAAGCTAAAAATATCTCACCGGCTGTAGAGTCCGGCGCGATGCAGGCGACAGCCCGCGTTACCCGAGCAATCCAACTTGATCAATCGGGCAAAATCCAGGGCTTAATCACACAAATGCTAAACCACATTACCCCGGACGCCCGTTAAAGCTCCGATCACCCCTCCAGACTGCCCCAGGATCGATTTGCGGGCGGCAAGGGATACACCAACACAGCCGAAAAATGAAAAAACGCCTAAAAAAGGCCTTCAGACGCTTTACACGGGAAATCACCTCACAAAACGTTTTGCAGGAGAAATGACGATGAGACCGAATCGAAAAATGGAGCGAGAGAGACAGCGCCGACTTGAAAATACCAGAAAGCCGAAGGGCGCCCGGAAAAATAGCGACGACACCCAGGCGCCGGACAAAGAAGGAAAATCCAATGACCGATAATCTCGATATGCACGACAGGATCGTCCTCTATGGTTACTCCGGCGACGGCAGTCGCGAATTATCGCCCCACGAACTTTTGCAGGTCTATCCCCCGGCGGAAATCGACCAAAATCTCTTGGACAGGAGTTTAAGACTTCTCCGAGGTGAAAATGCCAGAAACATAAGCACAACAGTAAGTTGGCTCTAAATTCCTTGTAAGACCCCACTGTCTATTTTGTAGCCAAAAGCGGCAAGAATCTGGGCCT
>JAJZMK010000021.1 GCA_021798275.1 Actinomycetes bacterium
ATATGCCGATGACGGATTGGTCCACTGCAAGACGGAGCAGGAAGCGCAGGACGTCAAGGCGGCGCTGGCGAACAGGCTGTCGCAATGTGGCCTTCAAATGCAACCGGACAAAACCCGGATTGTCTACTGTAAAGACTCGAATCGCAGAGGCAAGTATCCGAACACGAAGTTCGATTTTCCCGGATATGCCTTCAGGCCGCGAAGCGCAAAGAATCTCAGACAGGAGAAATCGTTCGTGAGCTTTACGCCGGCGGCGAGTTCGAAGCCTCCAAGAGCCATGTGGCAAACAACACGCCAGTGGAATATTCGCAATCGAGCGGATCTTGGGCTGACGCAAATCGCCCGGATGTTCAATCCCGTGCTTCGGGGTTGGTTGAATTATTATCGGCGCTTCCATGCGTCGGCCATGCAGCCGGTCTTGAGGCATTTCGACCTTACGTTGATTGCCTGGGCAATGAGGAAGTACAAGAAGCTCAAGAGGCCAAAAACCCGAGCCGGAAAATTCCTGATAGCCGTTGCGAAGAGGGAGCCGCATGTGTTTGTTCACTGGAAGAGGACGATGGACGCGTTTGCTTGATGGCGGCGGTGTGAGTCGGGAGGCTCCAGCACCGTTCTGAGGGAGGCTGGGGGTGAGATTCCCCCGGTCTACTCACCGCGGACCCTTCTCGCAGTGCACTGGCTACTTGAAGGGAAGCCTGCCCTTTCATTCACTTACCTTGCCCAGACACGGTTATTTCCCTGTCCTCCTTTTTGCAGTAAACGGTACATTCCTTGCTTGGCTGTTGGGTCGGCACCCGAAACGTCAATTTGAGCCCATACGGACGTGACGGAAAGGTTTGCGGAAGCGTCCTTCCATTCACGTCATAAAACCAAGGAGACACAGAGAATGATAATCGACGAGATGATCGAATGCTATAGAGTGAGGCACAACTACACGCAGGCAGAGGTGGATAGGCTACTTGAAGTTTGCCCCTTGGCCATGGCTCAGCTCTGGAACAAAATGAACCCCACTACCCCTGATCAAGTGAGCAATTTTTACTCGTCTGTCGACTATACTGCCGAGCTGCTGCGCTACCACGACATTGAGAGCAGAAGAGACAAGGACATGGATATCGTCATCGAGGTGAGGGCCAAAAACCGGGAAGCCCGCGTCTTGGATTTTGGCTGCGGGATGGGGGTGATAGGGTTCATGTTGAAAGACGTCATGCCGAAATTGACTGTGGAACTCTACGACTTGGGCTCGCCTGCTTTTGATTTCGGTCGCGACTTCAACGTCAGCAGAAAAAGGCCGGTGGAGTTCGTCAATACATTCGATATCCAGCATCGGACCTACGATTTCATAATATGCAACGATGTGCTGGAACATCTGATTGACCAGTCTCTCGCAGAAACCATTGATTTACTCCAGAGTAGATTAGCCAGCCCATATGGAAAGATTTTCGCTCAGATCGGGTTTTATCATGAACCGCATATAATACCGATGCATTTCGAGTGGACCGAAAAACGTTGCGATATTCTCCGCAAGGTGATGCGCTGGGAATTCTGGGATGTCAATCATGATTTTCTGAATTTGGTAATGCAAGGAAGACTCGGCTTGAAGCAAAACCGCACCGTGACTGCCAATCTCGGGCAACCTTTGTCATAGGTTGTGAGCCAGAATCGATGCTGACGACCGGAGGAAAAGCATGCAGCAGCAGGGCGAGACTCATTTCTGTCGGTCAATGGCGTAACCAGGGGGCGAGAGCGCTTTGTGTAGGACAAAAAAGCCGTTTGGACAGGTATCGAAATACTGTCCCAATGGGACCATGCGCATTGAGAACGGCCCCTTACACGCCAAGCATCGTGGCGAGTCGGTTTGCCCCGGACGCAAACGCCCCGTAACGTGTTTTGCCTTTTCAAGGCATTATTTGCAAATTTCTTAATTTTCTCTCATGGCTCTTTCATGACAGACACCCCCGGGGGCGGCTGTTGATCGCGAAACAGTCTCTCCCGACGGATTGAGGGGGCTGAGTCGATACTGAAGGGATGCCTGTCAAAATTCCATACCCCCAGGGTGGGTCTTGCCGGATTTTCCATCTCGGGGTGCCACGGCACGGCAGCAAACCGCCGTATTTGCCTGGTTCCCGCAGCTTCGGTATTCAGACGATTCCAATGCGCCGCGGCAGTCATCGCAGCGCGTATCAGTCGGAATGCGGCATTCAGAAATACATTTAAATTTAGAGTACTATTGTCAATTTCCCGGCATAATAACCCTTGATAAAAGATCAGAGGGGTAAAAATATTCACCATTGATCGAATTTGGGGCCGGCGTCAAAATTCAATTTCTCAAAAACTTCTTTCCAACCGGTCTCGAAGATATCTTCAAGCGTAGAGCAGCCTTAGAGGCTGCGGCCTCCGCTTTGTGCGGCAGGTTTATCGCCGGCTTTCGCTCGGGATTTTCCTGTGGCATGATCGTTGCTAAAAAACTGTCGGGATTAAAACGCATCAGTGTTAAAAAGTCCTCTGTGCGTGCAGGGAATCAATTATAAGGAGGCCTTCGGCAAGTCAAGGTGCCTGCTCATAGCCGGATCCGGAGGAAGGAAAAAGATGGCGTGTAAGCAGCTTTTAGATCAAAAAGGTTTCGTCGAGCGCCCAAGCAAACGGGGTCGAGTCAACGGCGCTCTATAGCAAAACCGGGGAAGCGCCGCTTTCTCATCGAAAGTGAGCCTATTTTTACAAGTGGGAGACATGCATTGAAAAACATGGATCAATCATTCTTTGATTTTCAGCACGGCAAGATGACTATAATCTTGACAAGAAATTGCAATCTTAAATGTATAATGTGCATGACAAGGGGTAATACGTCAACTCTTGAAAAGGATCAAGCGATTCGCCTTGCAGAGTTCGGGTTAAAACAGGGTTTTTCCTGTATCGAGCTCTCTGGAGGGGAACCTTTCATCCTGGGCTACACCAAAGATATCATCAAAGTGCTAAAAAACTCGCCGACGCAGGTTCTCATAACGACTAACGGAACATTGGTCACAGATGAACAAATTGACCTTATGGCCTCCTGCAATAATATTCACGTTCAGATTTCTCTGGATGGACTTGCGGAAACCCATGATCAGATCAGGGGGGTGCCGTTGTCGTTTACCAGGTCGGACCAGACCCTTAGAAGATTGGTGGCTAGAGGCGTTTCTGTATCGATCAACACGGTTGTCCAGGCGATCAACTACCGCGATATGTATAACTGTTATAGGTACTTTTCGGACGTACCCTATCGATGGCATGGGTTTGTCCTGTACGAACCGGGTTCCACCAACCTGGATAAAGTTAAAATCCATCCGCAAGACGCAGATGCTGTTGAAAGCGAACTATTGAGGATCTACCAAGCGGCCCGGAACGAAAACAAACCGGTTGGTACCCTGACGCCGGATTCGATACGATCGATCAAGAACCGTATCCTTGCAAAAGATGATAAGAATGAGTTTGTACATCCCGGGCTGCTGTGCACTGTCCCGCATCGATCTATAATCGTGTATCCGGACGGAAAAATAGTCCCCTGCCATCATCACGATTGGGCTCGGTACGGCTTCCCGAGGGACGTAAGTAAAACCGACATAGCAGATATCATTTTTAGCGAAGATTTCAAAAGTGCCGTAAGGAAAGCTACCGGCCCTTCCGGTTGCAAGGGCTGCAGCACTTTATGCTACTCTTTTGATCCCGATTTCCAACGAAAGACCTGCTCTCCCTCCTTTGCCGACCACATGCTGTTCGGTGTGGCCGAAAGCCTTAGCGGCTTCGGCATCATGGAGAACTGCGGCAGAGGCGACGCCCGGCATCAGGTCGCGACTGTCTCCATTTCATCGTCGGCACCATCTGTACTGCAAAAAAACGCCTCTCCCGTATGGGGCCGACCTCCGAGCGGGAACATCCCCATAACGGAAAAGGGCGTTCTCTACGTCGGGTTTCCTTGTAACATCCGATGTAAATTTTGCTACTACACCTATAACCAGACTAAAGAGTGGCATCCGCTGGAAGAATGCAAGCGGGACGCGAGCCTCTTCAGGGAAAAATATGGCAATCGCTTCGTGGACATAACGGGCGGCGAGCCGACCATCTATCCGCACATCTATGAACTCCTCGATTTCTGCAACAGGATCGATCTCAAGCCGACCTTGATCACCAATGTGCAGGCACTGGCAAATGAAGACAGAGTGAAACAGTTCAGAGACCATGGGGTCTTCGACTTCTTATGTTCAGTGCACGCCCTTGGAAACACATACAACGAGATCGTTCAGTCACGCCATGGATGGAATAATCTTACCGAAGGCATCGAGAATCTCAACAAGCACGGGATACCTTGGAGGGCCAACTGCACCTTGACCCGGCTCAACATGGATCAACTGAAAGACATTGTCCAATGGGTAAAAGACCGCAACTGCCGGATTATCAACTTCATCAATTTCAACCCGTTCGAGGAATGGAAGGCCAAAATGGACATAGATTTCCAGGCGAGACATTGCGAAATCGGCCCCCGTTTGGTCCAAGCCCTCGAACACTGCGATCGGATCGGGCTGGAGGCTAATGTAAGGTATTTTCCATTCTGCCATATGAAGGGGCACGAAGAAAAGTGCATCAATTTTCAGCAGTTGAGCTACGACCGAAACGAATGGGACTTTTGCAGCTGGTATGCACCGGAAACACGCGCGCCTTCCGACAAGCTGCCCGATAGCGTCAGAGTAGCAGCAAGCAGTGAGGAGGAACTTCATCATTTCATTGCCCAGTGTCTGAAAAAGGGAATGTACGTCCAAAATGGTCCGTGTTTGCAATGTTCGCATTTTCTTATCTGCGATGGCTTCACGCGTCAATACCATTCGAGGTATGGGATGGAAGAAGCAGCTCCATTTAGAGGGCCAATATTAATGCAGCCGGCAATTTTTATTGTAAGGCGGGCAGGGTCTGCATCAATACCTATGAGGACAGATGTTCCAGTATTTCAAAAGGCGGCTCTGCAGTAGAGGCCGAACCCGTAATAATTAGAATTTCCAGGCGCGTGTGATTGGACCGATCGACTTTGTCGATCGTCTAAACATCCGATCTCGGAAGAAAAAAGTGTGAAAATAAGGAAAAGAATGTGGCAACTACACTGAATGACATCAGAATAGCTATACTGACGCCGATGGGGAGCAACATTTATCCGAAAAACGTGACCTGCTTTTTGAATCTGGCTTCCGCTCTGCATCAGGTTTTTCACCCTGCAAGCCGTTTCTTCTGGCTCGAAGGCGGGCCTTACCTTGTGCAGAATAGGACCTACCTCCTGCGGGCAGCCATGATGCATGATTTTAGTCAAAAATTCGACTACCTTCTGTGGATTGATGCGGATCAGGTTTTCGGCATCGAGCACATATGCATGCTTGCTGCCTGCTGTGTTGCGGGAAACCTGGACGCTGTCTCCGGCCTCTATTACAACAGGCACGGTGACAGACACAGCATGGCGGGACGGATAGTTAATGAAGATAATGACATCTATTGGCTCCAGGACAGGGATTTCGCGGTTCACAGGGTACAGCAGACAGTCATTCCAATAGACATCTGCGGCTTTGGCTTTTTCATGATGAAAATGGAAGGACTTAGACAATATTGCCAGCAATATCCGAGGGAAAAATGGTTCACAGAATCCTGGCACGGGCTCAGTAAGATGCATTATTCCGGTGAAGACGTGTCATTCTGCCACCAGTTCAAGGCTCTCGGCAGGCGGATATGGTTCGCTCCGCACGTTGCCGTGGGACATTACGGAGGAATCGTCCCGTCAGACTTCAAACAGTCCAACGCAACTAATCGGTTCGAGGAAGTAAACATCATCTGAGCAAACGATCAAAAGCTCAACACGCGTTGAAGTCTTCCTGCAGGACTGAATTCAGCCAAAAAACAGGGCTAAGCCTATATGGTCAAAGCATCTGAGCGTTTTTCGAGGCCGCCGGTGCAGGTGATGATACCGACCTGCAACCGCGCCAAAATACGATAGGAATGTCTATGAAACAGCAGTTGGGCTGAATCCAATAGAACCTTTCAAGCCGCTTCCCGAAGGGTTCTGCACATCCATCAGAT
>JAJZMK010000111.1:0-2048 GCA_021798275.1 Actinomycetes bacterium
GTATGCCATTGCATACTCGGGCACGATTACGCCAATCAACACTTTGACAAATAAGCCGGAAACACCCATCGCTACTTCGAGTGGACTCACCTCAGCGGTATTTGACCCGACAAATAACACTTTGTATGCCATTGCATACTCGGGCACGATTACGCCAATCAACACTTTGACAAATAAGCCGGAAACACCCATCGCTACTTCGAGTGGACTCACCTCAGCGGTATTTGACCCGACAAATAACACTTTGTATGCCATTGCATACTCGGGCACGATTACGCCAATCAACACTTTGACAAATAAGCCGGAAACACCCATCGCTACTTCGAGTGGACTCACCTCAGCGGTATTTGACCCGACAAATAACACTTTGTATTTGGCTGCTTCTACCGGTAGCAGTAATGGAATTGTCACTGTGGTTGATTGTGCTACGAATAGAGTGACGTTAACGGCACTACTCCCCAATACACCCAGCGGTTCCGGTGTAACAAGTTCTGGTGTGGAAAACAGCGGAGTTTCTATAGATGTGATGGTATATGATCCGATGTCCCAAGAAGTCTATGCCGTAACATCTCAGGATGCGCTGTATGGGCTGAATTCAAGTTCCGGTAACGGCAGTATATTTGATTTCATTATGAATTTGCCGATTATCTCCCCAAACATAATTTCCGATTTTGTGCCCGATTTTGCTCATCCTATTTTTTATATGATGCCACGTTATATAACTGTGGGACAAAATCCAGATGTTTTGTATATAACTCTTTCTGGGGAAATATTTGGAATTATTGATGCCGTGCGTATCATTCTCTCTCCACCGCCAACTACGACCACTTCGACTACCACGACCACGATTGCTCCAACCACGACTTCGACCACTTCGACTTCTACCACTACGACCACTTCGACTACCACGACCACGATTGCTCCAACCACGACTTCGACCACTTCGACTTCTACCACTACGACCACTTCGACTACCACGACCACGATTGCTCCAACCACGACCACCCTCCTGCTCAGTAAAGTTAAAATGAGGAAAGAATCTCCTCCCAAGAAAAAGGTGCAGATCAAGTCAAAGACGGCAATTGATAAAAAGCCGACAGAAAAGACAATTAAGAGCGTCACCACAATACATACAGGTGAGCCTTGGTCCGGAGCTAATATCTATCTGCTATATTTGGCAGCACTTTCGTTCATTTTATTGTCTGTGGGTTGGCGAAAAAAAGACACTGCTTCCTAAAGCCCAGACCCGTGCTTCATTTGATGAATGGGCATGAAAGAGAACATGTGTCATGACTCTTTACAGGTTTAGGTAATTCTGTTTGATTCAACAGCTAAATTGTGTATATGACGCCAAGGCAATCAAACTATTTGACAGATGCTGGGATTGCAGCGGCAGTTAAAAACTCCAAGGCGGCCAAAAAAGGAAAGAATGATCCAAATAACAGGACCATTTGCCAAAATAAACGGGCAAGGCATGAATACGAAATACTGCAGTCATTTGAATGCGGTATTGCTTTACGCGGCGGAGAAGTCAAATCCCTAAGGGAAGGAAGGGCGAATCTTCAGGATGCCTATGCCAGGATTGAGGGCGGAGAAGTCTGGCTCTTGGGTGCGCATATATCCGAATATGTATACGCGACAGGTTTTGGCCACGTAAGCGCTGATCGTAAGAGAAAATTGCTTCTTCACAGGAAACAGATTGACGAATTGGCTGGGAAGGTTACCCAACAATCGCTTACTCTGATTCCGCTGTCACTTTATTTCAAAGACGGGATTGTCAAAGTGGATCTGGCTTTGGCAAAGGGCAAAAGAATTTACGATAAACGGAAAACTCTAGCCGAAAGAGAGGCGAACAGGGAAGCCGAAAGAGCTCTTAGAACTTATCAAAAGTATAGGTCGAACTCTGCGTAAAGTTTTAAATTTGCAATTTGTCGTTTCTAAAAATATGGATTTATTCCGGCATCCAAGTATAAGTTTTTTGTGCAAATAGTTTAAAATGACGGGGAACAAGCAATTGAAAGGCGGTTTATGGTGCTAAACGACAGCGG
>JAJZMK010000111.1:2058-5910 GCA_021798275.1 Actinomycetes bacterium
CAGCGGTGAACAATATTTGACAATCCCTGTCCATATCCAAAAACAGATGATGGCGTGGTGCCTTTCTGCGTTGCCGGAGGAGGGTTGCGGTTTGCTTTTGGGACCAGCCGACAGGCATACCGTTACGGATGCGTATTTGGCGAAAAATGCCGCCAAATCGGCCAAGTTATATTCAATAGAGGGTAGAGACTATCTTCGCGCCGACAGACAGGCCGAGGAAAGCGGATGTGAAATAATAGGCGTTTTCCATTCCCACACCCACACCGATCCTTATCCTTCCTCCACCGATGTGGAGCTTGCCCCCGACCCCGGTTGGCATTATGTGCTTGTTTCGCTGTGTCATGAAGTTCCGGTGATGCGTTCATACAGGATCATTGATTTTCAAATAACAGAAGAACCTATATTGTCCGAGGAAAGCACTTAGAGACCGGCAGTTGTGTTGAAAACAGTACTTACCGTTATCACATTTCTTTTATTTTTCAGTGCGTCTTTATTTTTAAGGTATATAGTATTGGCTGTAAAAAATAAATAAGGACAGGGGAGCGTTCAGCTGAGAGTGCAGTTTTCTGCAGACCCTTGAACCTGATCTGGATAATGCCAGCGAAGGGAGTCGAAATGGCAAGCAACATAGAAATTTTATCGACGGATGCAAAATCTACAAATACTGCAGGTAAAGCATCGGGCAACAAAAATATTTTATCCCGTTACAGATGGAGAACCATCGATATAGTGGTTGCCTCTGTTATAGCAGTTGCGGGTGGGGCTATATTTTGGGGCTGGGATCAGCTTTGGAGTACCACATCCGCCGCTTTTGCCGGTTTTCCTCCGGCTCAGGCCGTTATGTACGGAGTGTGGCTTGCCCCCGGTGTTATAGGCGGGCTAATCATCAAAAAACCGATGGCGGCTTTTTATACCGAATTGCTGGCTTCTATAGTGGAGGCACTTTTGGGAAGCCAATGGGGTCTCTCAGTCGTACTCTACGGTTTGGCACAGGGATTGGCACCCGAGATTATTTTTGCTCTGTTTTTCTATAGAGTATTTCGTTTACCTGCTTCTGTTATGGCCGGTGCAGCCGCAGGTTTGGCGGCCTCGTGTCTTGATCTTTACTATTACTATTCGGCTTGGCATGGCGACTGGAAGGTAACGTATGTCGTCATTGTTATGGCAAGCTCTGCCATAATTGCGGGTATATTTGGATGGTTTCTTGTTAAGGGTCTGGAAAAAACAGGGGCATTGAATACTTTTTCGAGACACGCAAAAACAAATATTTAAGTGTCAACCCCGCTGATACAAGCCGTCGACTGGGGTTTCCGCTATTTTGATAGGGAAAAGTACGCCTTAAGACATTTAAATTTAGAAATTGAAAAGAAAGACAAAGTCTTGTTGTTGGGGCCCTCCGGTTCCGGTAAGAGCACTTTTTTACATGCCCTGGCAGGGCTCTTGAGTTCAAACTCTCTTGGCACAGAGGAAGGCAGATTGCTTGTCAACGGCGACCATCCTTTGAACATGCAAGGCAACGTGGGGATAGTGTTTCAGGATCCTGTTACCTCATTGGTGATGAGCCGTATCGGCGATGAAGTGGCTTTCGGCTTGGAAAATGTCGGAATACCCAAAGACGTCATTTGGTCGAGAGTCAATGCGGCTTTGGCCGAAGTCGGACTTTCTTATCCTCTTTCACAGTATACGAGTGCCCTGTCGGGCGGCGAACAGCAGAGACTTGTCATAGCCGACCTGCTGGCATTTATGCCAGGTATTTGGCTCTTGGATGAGCCTACGGCAAATTTGGATCCGTTGGGAGCAAAATCTGTCATAGAAACTTTTTTTCAGTTGCATGAAAAAACAGATACCACAGTTGTATTGATTGAACACAGACTTACCGAGTTGATAAAGCTTGTCAATAAAGTAATCGTTTTGGTCGACGGGGGAGAGTCGGTTCTCCAGGGTCCTCCGGATGAAATCTTTTATAAGCATGGTGACTTCTTGAAAAAGTCCGGCATTTTTTTACCGGATGAGATTATAGAGCGGAAAAGGCCCGTATCTTTCGGCAAAGATCTCTGCCTTCAGGCAAGTGGGGTCAGCGCCAAACACCCCGGTCAATCTCATTTGGCGGTCAGAGACGTTTCCCTTGAAATAAAATCTCAACAGGTGCTGGCTGTTATGGGAGCGAACGGTTCCGGAAAGACAACCTTGGCTCTTATTTTGGCGTCTTTACTGAAACCGACGCAAGGCCGAGTCGAATTTATCGGCGTAAAAAACGGAGAAAGTTATTTTTCCTGGAGGGCAAAAGAGCTTGTTCAATACGTGGGAATGGTATTTCAAGAGCCCGAACATCAATTTTTGACATCACAGGTACTGAAAGAACTTCTTATTTTGCCGAAGCGATTAAAAATGAAGCAGGAAGATGCCAAACAAAAGGCAGATGAGCTCCTGGAGAGGTTTAAGCTGGCGACTCTGGCTCACTGTAATCCTTTTACGCTTTCGGGCGGAGAGAAGAGAAGGCTTTCGGTGGCGGCTGCACTGATGGCCGATCCGAACGTATTGATCTTAGACGAACCGACATTTGGGCAGGATGCCAATACCTTTTACCAGCTTATTTCGTTTTTGGAGGAGAATGTCGATGCCGGGCAAGCCGTGGTGGTCATTACTCACGACATAGAGTTGACCAATATTTTGGCGGACAGGGTCGTCAATCTGTCACAAGGTTCAATTGTCGGAGAAAGCTATTCGGATTTATTCAGTTCAAAGCGTTCGGATTTATTTTTGGCTGAAAATATCAACCGAAAGTTCAGTCAAGGGTTACATTGATGGCCCCGTCAGGTTTGTTTTTTCTTGAGGGAAAGCTGAGCAGGTAT
This sequence comes from Actinomycetes bacterium, assembly GCA_021798275.1. Taxonomy (GTDB): domain Bacteria; phylum Actinomycetota; class Acidimicrobiia; order Acidimicrobiales; family Bog-793; genus JAJZMK01. The sequence goes on from JAJZMK010000111.1 coordinate 4,911, forward strand.
AATCCGGCAGCGAAGTTATTGGCAGCGCTGTTGATAGCATTGGGTCTTTTGGTAAGCGACGATATAACAAGTGCCTTGGTTGCTCTGACGATTGAATTAATTTCGCTGAGCGTATTCGCGATTCCTTATAAACCCGTTTTGAGAAAAACATATCCTTTATTTTTGGCGGCGGTGAGCGTTGCCATAGCAAATATTGTGGCTTCCAAAGCTCCCGCCCTTGTCATAGCCGGCATATCTCTCCGGCTGATCGCAATTTCGCTGCCCGGCATTTTGCTTTTCAGTTCTACCGATCCGGTTGATCTGGCGGACTCATTGGTACAGCAATGTCATGTTTCACCCAGATATGCATACGCGGCACTGGCCTCTTTCAGGCTGTTGCCTTTGTTGAGTGAAGAGTTTTCTCTTATTATGCGGGCCAGACGTTCGCGGGGGATTGACTATGGGAGAGGGTTTATTGCAAAGTTTCCTCTGTTTTTGACATCTGTGTTTGCTCTTTTTGTGTCAGCGATCAGAAAAGCCACCAGGTTGGCTCTGGCGATGGATGCGAGGGCATTCAACCTAAAAGTGGCAAGAACTTCCGCCAGGGAGCAAGCAATTCAAAGACGCGACATCATTCTTATTTTATCGGCATTGACAATGGTTTTGGTAGCCAATACAGCAGGTATTATTGCAGGAACATGGCATATAGTATTGCTTAGTATTTAGTCTTCGCAAATAACGTTGAGAGACAAGAAAATTTGGGTTTGTCGACTCTAAACCCTTTACCTTTGCGCTCAAGCGGTATTGTGATGTTTGCAAAATGACCGCTTGACGGTGTTCCTCCTTTTGCCGTTTTTCAAAACTATCTGTAACTGTTTTATTGATCTTGTTGTGTCTCCTATGCACGGAAGGGGATGCTTTGAGGTATAATATGACTAAGTTAGTCAGGAATTGTAAAACGATGTCAGTGAGAAAGCGGAGGAACAGTGTCTGTAGAAGTTAGGTTACCTACTGTATTCAC
>JAJZMK010000116.1 GCA_021798275.1 Actinomycetes bacterium
AAGAGGCCCTCTTGTTTCACTCTCTGCCGCTCTGTTAGAGATCAGCCCGGATAGATAACTACCCGCTCCGCCGTGTACAAAACCATCTTCTACCGTAACTACTAAACGGGCTTTAGAGGCTTCCTCAATCAGTAGGGGATCGGCGGGTCTGATTACCCTGGCATCAAAGACAGTCGGATTGAGACCGTGCCCTTCCAATAAAGTCGCTGCCTCTAGGGTTGCAGCTGTCATTTTACCGATACCTATCAAGACTACGCTGTCGTCGCCTCGCTTTAGGCATCTGCTCGTCAATGCAGACGAACTGTTTCCAAAAGAGGCCTGTGCGGGTGTTTTTGGCCACCTGAGGAGAGACGGCGTCCCCAATTCAAGAGCGGCTTTTAACATATGCTTTATTTCTGCAGGTTCGCTCGGTGCGAAAATCGCCAGATTAGGTATGGCCAATCCCAATACCATGTCCAGGAGTCCGTGATGGCTTGGTCCGTCATCACCGGTTATTCCGGCTCTGTCGGCACAGATGATAACGGGTAAGTTATGCAACCCGACATCGAGATTTTCCTGGTCAAAACAACGCGAGAGAAAAGTGGAATAGATACATACCACTGGTTTTAGTCCCGCCATAGCCATTCCGGCTGCCGCGGTCATGGCGTGTTGCTCGGCTATTCCCACATCAATGACGCGGGAAGGATATTTGGCCTGTAGCGGGAGGAGACCGGTTGGTCCCGGCATGGCTGCCGTAATGGCCACGATTTGCTTGTAAGCGGGCATCAACTCAAGTAGAGACTGTGTGAAAGCTTCCGTATAGCTGATGGAAGAAGGAACGCTATGTGCCCTTACGGATCCGGAGTCCGTCACATGACCCGGTGCGCCAAGCGTAGCGGAAGCAGTGACTTTCAAATCGTGTAGGCATTGTACGTCATCTTGTTCAGCCGGAGCATAGCCCTTCCCTTTGACGGTGAGGATATGCAAAACGATGGGCCCGTTCCACGAAGAGGCTTTTTTGAGGGCTTGCTCAAGTGCCGATATATCGTGGCCGTCTATAGGGCCGGTATAGCGTATACCAAGAGCTTCAAAGAAGACATGAGGTTCCACCGCTTCTCGTAACGCCGTGGTGAGGGCCCTGAGCGTGGATTCGGCAACGTGACCCATCAGAGGTAAATCTTCCAATATTTTGGTTATTTTGTTTCTGATCGCCGAGAAGGAAGGATTTAACCGCAACTGCGTGAGTGATTCCGAGAGTTTAGAGACCGTCGGGGCATAGCTTCTTCCGTTGTCGTTTAGGACGATCAGTACTTTGGCGTTACTGTGCCCCAAATTATTTAAAGCCTCATAAGCCATCCCTCCGGTGAGAGCTCCGTCGCCTATGAAAGCTATAACTTTTCTGTCCGCATATTCTAGATTATTGGCAAATCCGAGAGCCAGACCGTGGGCGTAACTAAGTGCCGTGGAAGCGTGGGAGTTTTCGATAAAATCGTGTTCGGATTCTTTTCTGTTGGGGTATCCGGACAATCCGTCGGTTTGACGCAGGCGGTCAAAAGATTCTCTTCTGCCAGTCAGGATTTTATGCACGTATCCTTGGTGTCCGGTATCAAACAGCAAAACATCTTTGGGGGAGTTAAATACCCTGTGTAGGGCTATTGTAGCTTCCACCACTCCCAGATTGGAGCCCAGGTGACCTCCCGTTTTACTTACTTTGTCGACGATGAATTCCCGGAGTTCCGCGGCCAGTTCATTGCATTGAGTCAAGGTGAGCTGCTTTAACTCAAGAGGAGAGTTTACTTTATCTAATAAACTATATTTTTTCTCGGCCAAATCAAAGTTTGTGTTGGTATGGGATTTATTTGGTAAGATACCTGCCGTAGCGCTATTTTCTGTTCTACTGCCGTGCTCCACTTGGTCCAATCCGTTCAGGCCAATGGTGCCAGCACCGTCTGCCTTACTTTTATCTATGCTTATGCTCATATACTATGCGCTCCAGCTTTTTATAAACTACCCTTTAGAACTGCTCGCAATGCAACATTAATCATTGTACATAGTTCAATGACCGGAAAGTCATCATAACTCTATACGATATTCTTACAGAATAAAAACCTTTAATCAACTAATCTTTTCCGATATCGCGACACATACGGCGGAAATAAAAATTTGTTTCGGTGTTTCAAAATTTTTAGGTACCGCTTTTTGTATCAAAGCTTCCAGAGACGGTTCGAACGACAGCCTTCTCCTGATGCTGAGAGACAACAGATCGATCACAATCTGTAAGTATGGGACAAGTGTATATCCAAGGTGCATGGTGAAAGATTGCGCCAGATCATCATCTTTTGGGTACAACGGGGTTTTCCCAACCCCAGCATTATTTATGATAGAGAAATCAGATAAGTCGCCGCGATCTTGCTTTTTGTCGTTTTCAAAGACCTCTGTAATGTCCATATCAAAACGGTTTTCACGGTTATTACTTAAAGAAAGATCGCCCATAATCTGGCGGGTTGTCGCTTTTAGCTCGTCACCAACTTCTCCTATCAGTTCGATGAAAAAGTCCTCTTTAGAGGTAAAATAGTTATAAAAAGTACCTTTGGCCACTTCCGCTTTGCGACAGACATCATCGATGGTCAGGTCGTCAAATCCTATCTGGGAGATTTGATCGAGACCGGCTTGGAGTAAGCGTTGTTTAGTATTATCGGAACCGATTTTGTGGCTGGGGGAATCCAGGATGGTTTTCCACATTTCCGGTCGGAACGTTCCCGTATCCTTTAGCCCATGGAGGTCAGGCAACAGATCGGAAATAAGCCTTTTAATTGCCTCTATGGAGAGCTGTCTTCGTTCTCGAAACAGCCGGACCAATAGAACAGCTTCCACGTGCCGCTCGTCATATAAGAACTTATTTGGTGTAATTTTGATCGGAGCCGGTAATAACCCCTCCAAAAAATAATATCTTATGGTAGCTGAACTGGTATTTGTTCTCTCTACCAATTCGGCCATAGAAAATTCTTCACTCTGATGGGAAGATAAAGAATTTTTTATCGTCATAGGAACCTTTTACAAAGCTAACTTTAAAGATTATGGACCGCGTAGCGATTATCTCCGATTCTAGCACCTGCCTCCCGCCGTACTTGGCTAGGGACTTTAATATAACCATTTTACCGATTAATGAGCGTCTGGAAGGCGAGCTTGGCGACGACAGCGAATCAGCCGATGAGGGTTTGCTCAGTCAGTATGTGGAACAGGAATTATCGGGAGCCAACCACCCTTTTGTAACGGAGTATCTTAGCGCTGTGGAATCATCGGATTCAGATAGTGCGGTCATCATTACTCCCGCTTACGAATTTGCCGCCATGCATCGTAATGCGGCGGTAGCGGCTTCACTTTCACAAAAGAAAGCTTATGTAATAGATTCCAGAACGGCAGCTGCCGGACAGGCTTTGGTAGTGCTGCAAGGGGCAAAAGCCGTCCAAGAAGAACGGGGACTAAATGGTGTGCTGGAGGCTGTGAAAGTAGCTTCCCAAAACGTTATTTTGGTAGCCGCATTGGGCAATATGGAGCATATAGCCAGGAGTTCGGTACTGACGGAAGACGATATTTCTTTGATGACACAGGGCCACAGGAGTATATTTTCCATGAAAGACGGAGAGATTCAATCTCTGGGAGAAGTGGAGTCGGCCAAAGAGGCCTTGGTGGCAATTGCCGATGTCTTTCACGAAACCACCGGCAAAGGGGTTTCGCAATTGGCCGTCTTTCACGCCGGAGCCCGCTCGATGGCGGAACAGTTGAGCAACATGTGTGGCGGGTCTGACTTTATCAGCGGATTCAGTATAGCCATGCAGGTACACACGGGATCGGGAGTTGTGGGAGCGGCATGGCTCCCGAAGGATATTTGAGCTCTTCGTATGGGTTGTGTCGGGAAATATTTGCTTTGAGAATAATATTTACCTGAGAATTAATTAAGAATTATATAAGCGGAAAGCCTGTGTTCTTGCAGTAGGGTAAAATAACGGTTCAAAGAGCCTGTATGATCTTGTTTTTGAAAATGATAAATGATAAACCGTAGTTGTTGGACTATAAAGCCTTGTGTAACGTGGGAATTCATCGGATTATTATGGCAGTTTTGAACAGTTCGGCCTATCTGATAGGTAGCTATGAATATTTTCTAAGGAGGCAAGTACCGCTGTGGCCATAAAAAACACCGGTACTAAAGGATCAACAAGCGGTGCTTCCGGAGCCAAGGGAAGGCTGCGGAAAGACGGCGGTAAGGATTTCGATATCGCCGTTACTGCCGAAATTCCCCAAATCCCCCAGCAAGAGGTCTATTCGTTACAGCTACCCATGTCACCTGGGGCGCGCAGGCATCAAAAAAAGAAACCGGCCCCTTTTGCTCTCCGTGCCTTGGCGTGGGTATGCGTGTTTCTTCTCCTGATAGCTTTGGGCGGGATTTGGGCGGAAAAGACCCATCCCCAGTGGTTTTCTTCCCTGCGCGCCGTTGTGTCAACAGGCAATCCAGGTAGCACTTCATCTAATCACGGGCATAGAGTCAAAAAGGTTTTATCTAAGCCATACGGCTCGGTCGTCACCGGAGCAACCCAAGAGAAAATATTCGTGCCGGCTGCCGGCTACGATATCAATATTACGGTTGCAAAGCCTTGTTGGGTGAAAGTGTATTCGCCCGCCTACTCCTCGTCAATTCTTTTTGAGCAGGTGTTGCAACCCGGTGTGGGAGTGAAAACCTTGCAAATCACGGGCAGTGCGGAAGTCACATTCGGCGCCGTACCGACTTCTTTTTCAATAACAACCGGCTCCAAGTCGATTTTACAAATCAACAACCCAAAAATATTACCTTATAAATACATTCTATCACCGGAGTAGTCGTGACATCTGATACGCAATCTAAAACATCCAATATCCTAAGGCAAGAGCGCTTTTGGGGAAAAAGAGCCAGATCTTGGGATCATGGTGCCGGCAACAATCCAGGTTTGGTGAAAGTCGTTGATCAAGTTATAGCTTCCGCTTTGTTAGATAAAGACTCGGTCGTTATGGATTTGGGTTGCGGTTCGGGACAGCTGTCACTTAAAATTGCGCCTTATGTAAAAAAAGTTATAGCGGTTGACATAAGCCAAAATATGATTAATCTTCTTGTAAAAAATGCCGAGGCAAGCAAAATTACCAATATCGAAACAATGGTTGCTCCCATAGAGCACCTCTCATTGCCTGCCGCATCGGTTGATGTGATAGTTACCAATTACGCTTTACATCACCTAAAAGATAAAGACAAAGCTTTGGTGGTTGAGAAGTCCTTTTTCTGGCTTGCAGACGGCGGTCAACTCGTCATAGGGGATATGATGTTTGGCAGAGGTAAAGATGTGCGGGACAGGCAGATAATAGGATCAAAGCTTGCGCTGATGCTCAAACGGGGGCCGGCCGGCTGGTGGCGGATTGCCAAAAATGCCTTTAGGTATCTTTTCCGTTTTTACGAAAGGCCGGTATCGACAGCCGCATGGCAAGCGATGCTTAAAAAGGCGGGATTTATCGATATAGCCTGTATGGAAGTTATCAACGAAGCCGCCGTGGTTTCCGGACTGAAAAAGCAATAGACTTATAAGGAAGAAGTTATATTTTGTTATTTCCCAAAAACTATATTCGCGGTTTTTTGGCTAAATTTAGTTTGGGAAGTAAAGTCAATAACGAAAATTTTCTGGTACTTCTTGCAGCCAGAGCCTCCATGAGTGCCGCCAGGGCATTATCGGGTGTCATAACAGCCATATATTTATCAACCGTAGGGTTTAATGCCTTTGAGATAGGTATAGTTT
>JAJZMK010000093.1:0-67974 GCA_021798275.1 Actinomycetes bacterium
AGCACCTTCCAATTTATTTATGAAACTGTCATAACCAAGCCCGTTTTGGATGACGAGTCCGGCGTTTGCTATCAGACCGGCTACAGAGGGGGACGCCTCATAGTCATGGGGATCGGTATTTGGGTTCGACATAATAGAAGTTACATTTACGTATCGGCCACCGATCTGTTGAGCGATATTTCCGTATTCATTTTCGGCCGCCACTACGTTTATCGTTGACTTTGTTGTTGCCCGGCTTGAGCTATTGCAGGCGCTTAGGATAAAAACCAGGCTAAGAGGTGCCAAGAGAGCAACCCGCATCGTATTTAGACTCCCTTTTGGATGGCTTGTCCGCTCTGACATTAAAGGCCTTTCTTATTAAATATTTATTTCTACATATCATTATACTATCGGAAATAGTAACGGATACAGATAAGTATCAATAAATTGTGCTACTCTGGAGCTAGAGGCAATTCGCTATATCGATTTCGGTGACAGATTGTAGGTGTATATGAAAATTTCGTTAACCGGTCAAAACAATGAAAGTAGTTTGAGTCCAAAAGCCGGTCCTGTTGGCACCGGAGAGCGGTCCACAAAGCAAAAGAAAGCTTTGGCGCAAGTCATTGAGTCTTCGGACTCCTTCCTCTCGGCCCAGGAGATCTTTATAATTCTGAGAGGCAAAGGGGAAAATATCGGCCTTACCACCATATATAGCCAGTTGAGAGCGCTTGTTGAGCAAGGGGAATTAGATTCTATTAGATCAGAGGCAGGCGAGACTCTGTACAGGAAGTGTAGCGCCGCCCATCACCATCATTTAATATGTAAAGTATGCGGTACCACGATAGAGATCGAGCCTCCGGGTTTTGAGGAATGGGCGGAAAAAGTATCCAAAGAGAACGGTTTTCATAATATAACCCATGTAATTGAGGTCGTAGGTATCTGTAGTAAGTGCTTTTCAAAAGATAACTGACCGAAAAGTTACCGTGGTTTGTAGATAAAATACTCCCAGACATAGCTTGGTATTGCCGATAGAATCTATCGCTTCTCGGTTGCTATCGACAAAATGTGATTTCGAACAAAACGCTGTTTCTAGGCTTATATGACTATAGGTTGTTAGGGTATTTTTATAAAAAAGTTGCCTCTATAGTCTTTATAAGTTAGGAAAAGATGAGTTCTTTTGTAATCAGGACCTATTCGGTAATTTGGTAATATACTCTAAATAAACAACTCAATAGATTTTTGGAGAAACTGTGCAAAAGTATAAGAGAAAATTTTCAAAGGTAATGATTTTTGCCGCTTCAGGTCTTTTTATGTCCTCCGGCGCTTTGTATGTCACGCAAGCAGGTGCAGCGACTCCTGCCCCAAAGCATATTGCGGGCAAGTCTTACGTGAGCGAAGCGAAGAAATCCGTCAAAAAGGGAACTACGGAGAAGAAGAAATCAAAATCTTCCAATACACAAAGTATAAGCGAGCTTGCTAAAATTATCAGTCTTACACACAAAAAAGTTAATACTGAAAAGTCGGTAGTGGTAAAAATTGGTGCCAGCTTTGCAATCAATAAAGGTGCAATACTTGAACACAGCGACGGGAATATAGCAACATCCGGCGGTGAATTGCAGGACTACATAATTGTAAATAAAAAGAAGGGTAATCTGACCCAAATTTTAAGTAACAAAGTTGCTTACTGTAAAGGAAATACACTTGGTTTGGAATATGGTTGCGGCCTGACTCCCGCCCAGGCCAATAAAGCCAACAACAGGTGGGTAGCGATTCCCGATACCAAGAAGAACAGTTCGCTATACGTGAGCGCAGCCGGAGATATGACTATCGGTGCCGCTTTCAAAAGCCTGTTTCCCTCTTCTCTGACCTCTTATCACTTGGGGAAAAATTTAGTTATCAACAAAGTAAATTCTTATGCCATTGTGGGTACCGTACCCGGAAGTGTCAGCTCGACTCTTCCGAAGGGTATCAGCGAAGATTTTTATGTGGCTGCCGACGGAACCTATCTCCCGGAGAGAGTACAGCTGACGACCAAAGGAGTCGGAGAACTGGTCGATTTCTCCGCGTGGGATCACGCTAAAGTACCTGCTGCACCCAAGCAGTCGGTGAACATCAGCAAATTGTGATTGGCAATCAAATAACTTTTCGCTCCGGTCATTGACACCATCGATTCGCCGGAGCGAAACGTTACCTATGAATCTAAGTTATCTTGTCTGTTAGCAATCTGAGTGATTCGGCTACCGACCAGGCTTGAAAAGGACAGCCGGTGGCCATATGAGCCGGATCTCCTTCGAAGGTCTCTGAAACAGATCCCAACCCGTATTCAAATATATGGCTTTTCAGTCCGTCCAGAAAGAAATCATCTACTGCACCTAATTTCTTTACAGCGTCTGCATAACCTCCCATCAGATACGGCCAGACGGTTCCTTGGTGATATGCCATATCCCGTTGATAGGAGTTGCCCCTATGTCGTCCCAGGTAACGGCTGTCTGACGGTGAAAGAGATCTGAGTCCTTTGGATGTAATAAGTGGTGCGACGCTTTGCATAATATGAAACGGGTCTTGTGCGGTGTTGTCGGCGTCAAATAAACCCAAAGCTAAAGCCAACAACTGGTTAGGCCTACAGCTTGTATCGTTTACAAGTTTTTCCGGCGTTTTGAGTTCTGTCTCGTCGGTATATGAATCCAAGACGTCGTAAAGTCCGGTTCCCGAGGGATTTGGAAAACGCTTCATAAAACTTCCCAGAGACTGTTGATAAAGGGTTTCATACGGCGGGTTTTTTATCCCGCAAATTCTACTGATTTTAGTGATGATCTCAAGACCGCTTACCCACAGTGCATTTATTTCTACCGGCTTTCCGGCACGCATGGTAACTGCCGTATTGTTGATCCTGGCATCCATCCATGTAAGAGCCATATTATTTGCCCCGCAATTGATCAGACCGTCTTTTTGATCAAGGCCTATGTTGTATTTCGTGCCTCTTATGTAATTGTCCGTTATGCTCATCAAAGCCGGTAGCGTTTGTGATAGCAGGTCCTTGTCGTTTGTCTTTAGGTAGTGAGCAAAGACAGCCTGGATAAACCACAGAGGGGCATCGGCGCTGTTGTAGAGAGTATCTTCTGCTATGGCGGTATTTGGTAAAAGTCCATCCTTGATCTCTTGTGACATACGTAAAAGGAGAAGTCGTCCTTCATCAAATCTTTTGGTGGCCAGAAAAAGTCCCCGGTAACTTATTAAAGTGTCACGCGACCAAGTTCCAAACCAAGGATATCCCGCTATGACGTTTGGCCCGGCAATAATGAATTGATCGGCAGCTCCACATAAAAGTGCGGCCGCTCCTTCTTCGATGCCGGCTTGCTTTTGGAGTGACACCCGCCTTTGACGAGCTTTAGCGACTAAATCGTCATCAGATTGGTTGTTTTTGGTGCCTGCCCAGGCTCTTATATAAGAAGTTTGACCGGGATCTAATTTTATATTAAAAGTACCGCAACAAAAGAGATCTTCTGTCGGCGGTAGCCCGCGGTCTGCCTCCTGTCTGTAATAAACCCCGTTATACCAGCAAAGTCCCTCTTGTTTGTAACCGGGACCTTTTAGTCTAAAGGAATCCTCAAAGACAAAACCGTCCTCATAAGTCTCTACTTTTGGGCTAATCGGGCCGAATCTTTCTTGATCGGCGTTTCGCCAAGTACAAAGCGGTTTTATTTCGAGTTCTAAAGAGTCCGGAGAATGGGCAAGAAAATATGACACTTGAACAGCAGATTTTTGATAATCCATGGCGACTTCAACGACTATAGAGACCTCTCCGATAGTAAAAGTCCATGCCGGGACCCCTTCTTGTATATGGAATTTTTCTAAGTGAAGATAACCTTTGGGGCTTATCGTCCCGTCTTGCCACTCATGGGTGGCCAGTTGAAAAGAGTTACCATTGATCTTAACCGTTAAATCCAAGCTTGCCAGAGCCAGGTTGCGCAAACTGGCGCGGTCGTTGGCGGTTATGAGTAAGCCATGGTATCTGCGTGTCCGTAAGCCCGCTACGGTCCCGAAGGAAAACCCCCCCAATCCGTCAGCGCACAGCCATTCCCGGAGAGAAGATTCTTCCAAATTTCCACAAATTTGTCTTCCAAACACTATTTCGCTTGTCATGGTCGCTCCTTTTTGTAAGAATGGGGCATGGCCAAAGATACACCTTTAAAAAGTGATAAGCAGGATAAGAATTTGTTTTCTTCCGCCGAGCATGAGAGACTTGCAACCGATGGTGCTCTTTGGAAAAAGTGGGGTCCTTACCTCTCGGAGCGAGCTTGGGGAACGGTAAGGGAAGACTATAGCGCCGGCGGTGAAGCCTGGGAGTACTTCCCCCATGACCACGCAAGGTCCAGGGTATACAGGTGGAACGAAGACGGACTCGGCGGTATTAGTGACGATCACCAGTTCCTCTGTTTCGCTTTTGCTTTTTGGAATAAAAAAGACCCTATCATCAAAGAGAGAATTTTCGGTTTGACCGGAAATGAAGGAAATCACGGTGAAGACGCCAAAGAATATTGGTGGTATTTAGATTCAACCCCCACGCATTCTTATATGCGCTGGCGTTATTTGTATCCGATTGACGCTTTCCCTTATGCAGACTTGGTGGACACGAACAAAGCTAAGGGTAAACTGGAACCGGAATATGAACTTGTAGATACCCATGTACTAGACAACGGGCGCTATTTCGACATAACAGCGACATACGCTAAATCATCACCTACGGATTACCGTATCGAGTTGTCTATCACCAACCGGAGTAAAGAGTCTGCAGACATTGACGTAATGCCGACTCTTTGGTTCAGAAATACTTGGTCATACGGCCGGGATGAACGAAAACCAATTATTTCACGTATGGGAAACTCTTTGAAAGCAACACACGTTTACCTGGGGGATATGTATTTATCGGGCGACGGCTCACCCCTTGTTCTCTTTACGGAAAATGAGACCAATTACACAAGACTGTACGACATGAAAGCCGACGGCCCTTTCAAAGACGGATTTAATGATTATTTGCTGCACGATTATGACTTAGACCTAAAAGCCACAGAAGGTACCAAAGCGTGTTTTCTCTATCATTTAACAGTTCCACCCGGTGAAACCGTCAACGTCAAATTGCGGCTGTCTGACAATGAAAGTAGCGGCGTTGCAGATAACTGGACCGCCGTTTGTGAAAAAGCCAAGGAAAACGCTGACGAGTTTTATGCCGCCGTTACGCCTTCTAATCTGAGTCCGGATGAAAAGATGGTTTTACGCAGAGCGTTTTCCTCCATGCTCTGGTCTAAACAATATTATCACTACGACGTAGCGGAATGGCTTGACGGAGACCCAGGTCAGCCTGCCCCGCCCGAGGAAAGGAAACATGGCCGTAATGCAGATTGGAGGCATTTAAATAATAAAGATATTTTGGCCATGCCGGACAAGTGGGAGTACCCGTGGTTTGCGGCATGGGATCTAGCTTTCCACTGTGCGACTTTGGCTTACATTGATCCCGAGTTTGCCAAAGAGCAATTGATCTTGCTGTGTCGTGAATGGTATATGCATCCGAATGGACAGCTTCCTGCTTATGAGTGGGCTTTTTCCGATGTCAATCCGCCAGTTCAAGCATGGGCGGCTTTACAGGTATTTAAAATAGACGGTTCGAAAGACTATTTATTTTTAGAAAAAGTATTTACCAAATTACTTATTAATTTTACATGGTGGGTAAATAAGAAAGACGCGGCCGGCAATAATGTCTTTGAGGGCGGCTTTTTGGGTCTTGATAATATCGGTCCGATAGATAGATCCGCCCAATTGCCCGTGAAGGGTATTCTGGAGCAGTCGGACGGAACTTCTTGGATGGCCATGTACTGTCTCAATATGCTGGAAATAGCATTAGTGTTAGCATTACACGATAAGGTATATGAAGATTTGGCAATAAAATTTTTTGAGCACTTTGCCTATATAGGAAGTGCAATGTATTCTCAAAATCTATGGGATGAAAAAGACAGTTTCTATTATGATCTACTCTGTCTGGACTCAGGAGAAAAAATTCCTTTGCGTGTCAAATCACTGGTCGGGCTGATACCGATGTGCGCTACCTCGACTTTGAGTGAGATAGAGGAAATCCGCCAATCTGAATTTGACTATCATATGAAGTGGTTTTTAGAGCGCAAGCCGGAGTTTACCTGCCATATAGTTCACGACGGCTTGACAGATGGTGACGGCAGCAAATTGTTTTCTGTTGTTGAACCGGAAAAGCTGAAAAGTCTTTTAAAGATAATGCTTGACGAAAGTGAATTCCTTTCCCCGTATGGACTTAGAAGTGTCTCGAGAATCCATAAGGACGACCCTTTTGTATTACAAATAGGTGATTTAGTCGCCAGTGTCGATTATGAACCGGGCGAATCAATCTCCGGTCTCTTCGGAGGCAATTCCAATTGGCGCGGGCCCATTTGGTTCCCCATTAATTTTTTACTGATAGAGGCACTTAGGCGCTTTCATGACTACCTGGGAGACAGTTTTACCGTAGAGTGTCCTACCGGGTCAGGAACTTCTCTACCGCTCGATCAAGTCGCAGATTTCATATCCGACAGGTTGATATCTATTTTCTGTAAAGATAAGGATGGGAAAAGACCTGTCTTTGGAGAGTATGAATTATTTAGGGATAAGACTATGGATGACGTGATTTTCTTCCACGAGTATTTCCACGGAGATGACGGGCATGGCTTGGGAGCTTCTCACCAAACAGGTTGGACTGGCTTGGTGGCGAACTTGTTAATGGATAAAGGAAAGCGTAAGCGGTAAGCAAATCAGTCTCGTTGGTAGCTGATGGCAGTATCTTTGGAGTCTATTTTATATAATCATCAAGTTCAAGATTTCGAGATGTGATAGTTGCAAAACACCAGGTATGTAGGTTTTTGAAACCTCGTAAGCTGTTATGTTGAACAACGTAAATAAAAGCCATAAAGACGAAATCACGGTCAGTTTTTGTTTCCTTGATCCACGATTTTGGGTGAATCAGCTACCACAGTTGATGTTGGTGCTGAAAAATAATCAGTCGGGAAGGGGGGATTCGAACCCCCGACCTCAGCGTCCCGAACGCTGCGCGCTAACCAAGCTGCGCTACTTCCCGAAATATGTACAACTTATACTATCTTATCATTTAGGTCTATAACTTATTTGAAGCCGTATCCGGTGACTCGAGGACAATTTTTGCAATGCGTCTTTTATCCATTCTGGTAATTTTAAAAGTCCAACCTTCATATCCTAAGATGTCACCTTCTTCAGGGATCTTGCCCAAGATATCAAGCAGGAAACCGGCTAGGGTAACGTATTCACCATCCGGTAAGTCTATTTCTAACTCTGAGCGCACTTCATCTATAGCACAGGAACCGTCTACCAAATACCTGGTATTGTCGATGCGCACTATTTGAGGTGACTTTCCTCTGTCGAATTCATCATGGAGATCTCCTACCAGTTCACTTACCAGGTCATTGATAGTCAAAACACCGGCCAGGCCACCGTATTCATCTACTACGACGGCAAAACCTCTTTTTCGTAGTCGCATTTCCGCCAATACTTCAAGTGCAGCTCTTGACTCGGGGACTATATATGGTTCCCTGAGTCTCTTCGTGACGTCTAGGTCTGTCGAAATAAAGTGGCTGTCTTCTGTTCCGCTTTTATCGGCCGCCATGAACTCTTCCAAATGGAAAAGGTCTTTGGCAAATAGGGTTCCAAGCAAATGATCGAGCTCGCCTTGATAAACGGGAAAGTGGCTGTGACCTGATTTACGCACGGCACTTGCTACGTCGGAAAAATGTACCGGTGCAGCCAAAGCCACTATGTCCACCCGCGGTGTCATGAGTTCTTTTACGCTTGAGTTTCGTAGGGAGTCAAGGCCTCGCGTTATCTTTTCTTCTTGCTCTGATAAAGGGGTAATGTCTGCATTGTTCTCCCGGGAGCGTTTTCGTTGGGGAAATTTCATATCCCTCTCCGGCCTCTATACTTCTGATTACATAACCTAATTTTTACTTTAGTTATCATCAATTGTCGGATAAAGCCCTTCTCATGTCATTTACCAATATTTTGATACCAAAAATAGAATTTTAGGCTTTCTTTGGTTGCCGCGACCCATAGTTGTGTTTCGAGATCATTGTCCAAACAGTCACCTTGGGGAGAAATGTCGGTTATTTAGATGCTTTCGTTCTGGGCTACCATGGTGTCGAAAGGCTTGAAGGAATCATCCTCAAATCTTTCACCGCTCAAAATACTTTCAACAGCGGCACGTATTCTTATGGAATCAAAGGGCTTGACAATCCAGCCGTCAGCCCCAGAGCGTCGAGCGAGATGAACGTCAGCTCTGCGGTCTAAGAGAACAAGGACTCCAACAGGTTGTATCCGCCCGTAAGACTCTTCAAGTTTGACGTCATGGGCAATGGCAACGCCGCCCATATTGCCTATTTGGGCGTCGGCTATAATTAGATCCGGCGGATCCTCGGCCAGTATTTGGCGAAGCTGTGTTCCATCCGCCATGGTTCCGATTTCATGATTACCGTCGTCTACAACAGATTCCAGTTCATCCAAAACGACTTGGGTATCGCTGATCAACAATATTTTAGCCATGGTTTAAAGGTAGCTGTTCTGTCAAGAGCTTGTCGGCAATTATCTCTAAAGCTTTCAGATCATGAACATCTTCTTCAAGAAGGGGGATTCTCAATATGTAATCGACGTTCAACGTAGTCGTCAGCTCATCTACCAGACGTTTTTGTTGTCCGGCTACGGCGGCCAGTTCTTTTATATTACGGACTTGGTTATACCAGGCAATGGACTTTATATTCTCATCAAAGCCCATCGGAGATAAAGTTGTACTTTTTAGGAAGTGACTATTTGAAGGCTTGGTCAGATCTTCACCTGCTTGTCGATTGGAACGGTCGTACTCGTGTTCTGTATCCGATGCTATAGGGTATGTAATATGAGATACCGGGTTGTCTTGTATCTCGAAGGCTGTGTGATTGCCGGAAATAATTTCTTCATATTTTTCATCAAATGCCGGCAGTAATTTGTTGACTACGAGAGCGTCTATTTCATATGATCGTGATTTGAGAGCTCCGGAAAAAAATTTTGTGTCATGGATAATTTCTTTTTGAGGGGAGGTGATCAGGACAAAAGCGCTTTGATCGCTTTTAAAAAGATGTGTTATGCCGGTGGCTCTTTCTCTGAATCCTTCCTCCATGCCGTCAAAAGCCCGGAAAAAGGAAATTGCATCTTCGACAATTTCGGCACCGGCGACTTTGGCTATCGTTTTTAGTAGTAATTGGGTAGCGACGGAAACAGCCCTTACATATCTGTTGTGATTGGTAATCAATCGGAAAATTTTGTTGTCCAGAAATGAGAATAAGTTCTCCGGGGCATCCAGAAAATCTATGGCATGGCGCGATGGAGGAGTGTCCACTACGATCAAATCGTAGCCGCCGGAGTCATGTAGTTCAAACAGCTTTTCACTGGCCATATATTCCTGCGTCCCAGACAGCCTGGAGGTCAAGTTGATGTAAAGGTTGTTCTTTTGAATTTCATTTGCCTGGGATGCATCTTTGGCGTATTTTGTGATCAAGTCATCAAAAGTCGCCCCTGCGTTCAGCATTACGGCATCCAATTTCCCAGACCAGGGACCATTTACCGTCTTCGGCTTATTATCGATATGTCCGATACCAAGAGCGTCTGCCAAGCGCCGTGCCGGATCTATGGTTATCACGCAAACCCTTAAGCCCTTGGTGGCACCGGCCACGGCTAAGGCTGCTGAGACCGTAGTCTTGCCGATGCCACCAGGGCCTAAGCAAATCAATACGGATTTTCGGAGTAATGCGTCACAGGTAAATAAGTCATCTTGCGTGTGTACGCTTTCCTCAAAATGGGCGCCTATGTTCATCTTGGTTTTACACTATTATAAGTATCGTCGGACAGTCGTTCATATTGAAAAATTATCGATATAAGGTAATCTTATCACCGTAAGTTCTGAGATCGCTTTCGTAATGTCCTCAGATTAGATTTACGCCATTTCTATCCCGAACGTCTCTTTTAGAGTCCCTACTATCGGACATGTGCTAAAAGTATCGCGGCTGTTTTCCGAAAGCATCTTGCTTTAGATTATAGGTTATAAAAAGTTTTTACATAGAGATATTAATAAATTGGATTTAAGGCACTTAGTAAATTGTTGATGATCGCCGATAACGGATTGATATATAGATGATATGTAAATTATTTTCAGGAACAAAAACCAGCATCAAATATTGTCGTCGCTCTCATCAATGTATCGGGGTATATCTACCGTGATGAGTATAGCTAATATTGGTAGAGTTTATGTTGTTGTTTCTGGCAAAAGCTTTTGTAAGTTATTACAATATATAGCAAGCTGAGAGCATAAATAACGATTACCTATATATCAGATCGATAACCAATCAGATGTATGGCAATAGATCTAATTTGGCAGACGAAGATAATATAACAAGATATGTCTTACGATATTGCTCAGCTATTTCAAGGATTGTCTATCTCGAAGTCATACATTGATGCAATTTGTGCCCCGATTTCTTTGGAAAGTAGAGCAATGAAATCTTGGCCCAAGTTTTCTTCTGAAATAAGCGGCAAATAAATTTTTGGCAACGCTATTTTTTCATCCAATTTCTTGAGTAACTCATTTTGAGCCTCTATTTTACCCATGCGAAACCGGTTAGCTTGGAGAAGCAGTGCCTCGGTTTTTGTATCGATCGCCGGAGCCCCGGCTTCAAGGGAGGCCTCGATGGGGTTGATATCAAGCCCTTCCAAGTTTGTATACATTTGATTGATGATCATAGGGCCTAGCGCCACGTCCGTCTTTTCTTCGACGGCATAAGCTGCATCTATGACTTCGTTGACCGGTGTCTCTTCGGGTATGGTCACCAGAATAACTTGGCAACGGCTGTGATCTTTCAGCATTTCGTCGACTTCGTCAGCTTGCTTTTTCAAAGCCCCACCTCTGGCCGCAAAAGTGAGGCCGGCGGGGCTCGTCAGCAAAGTAACCGCATGCCCGGTTGCCGGGGCATCCAAGATAATGACATCGGCTAAACGGTCACGCTCGAATCTCTTCAGTCGCCCAAGTACCAGAATTTCTTGTATGCCGGGAATGGCGTTTGCGATGACATCTATCGTGTTGGTGGAGATAAGTTTCCGGGAGATCTTACCCAAACCGTGCTCCAGTAGGTATTCAAGTAGAGCCTCTTCGGGGGTAATAAGTCGCAAACTAAGGTTATTGTCCACTTCTAAAGATGAATTGATGGGTGGGTCCTCTATCTCAAAGAAGCTAAATATATGAGAGTCCGTTTCCAAAGTGACAAGAAGGGTTTTTAATCCCTGTTCAGATGCTAACTTGGCCAGAGCAAGAGATGAAACAGTTTTACCGGTTCCCCCTTTTCCGGTAATGATAAATATATGACTTTTTAAAAAAAACTGTCTTATATCCACTTTGCCTGCCGGTTGCGGGTCGTAAGTACGGATTGAGTTTCATAGCCAAGAAACATGCCCTAAGAGCCTCCCATGGTAGTTTTACCGGCTTTTGTAGTCATTCTATTGTATACAGAAAGAGGCAATCCGGTTTTAGCCATATCTTGAAGTCGTAAAAACCTATCCTCAAGTGGGGTGGGTCTTGGCAGAAAACGGCTGAGTAGTGGTCGGGGTGCCCGGATTTGAACCGAGGACCTCATGCTCCCAAAGCACGCGCGCTACCAAACTGCGCCACACCCCGTTTGTAACAATTTACATCGTAGACAATATTTACGGCAAATAGGACATTCTTTGAAGATATTTTTTCTTTAGTTCAAAATTGGCCAAGACGGGCGCGGAATATAGGTAAGCTCAAATAAGTATGCATACATCAAGCACAACTTTAGAAGGTTACAAAGTCAAACTTACCGTAGAGGTTGACGAAGAAGATTTGCAAGCGGCAGAAGAGGCGACGATTCGCCATCTTGTTCGTGAAGTCAGGGTGCCCGGTTTTAGACCCGGCAAAGTTCCGCCGCGCGTTCTGGCTCAGAGACTCGGTAAGAAAACTATTCGACAGGAGACTCTGAGAGATCTCGTACCAAAGACGTACGACGAAGCCGTTGAGATAGAGAATATTGACGTCATCGCCGCTCCGGAAATAGATATCAAAGAAGGGGAAGAGTCAGGCAAGCTGGTTTACGAAGCCACTGTCGACATCAGACCCATAGTCGACATCGATGGTTATAACGATATCAAGGTAGAAGTGGAATCTCCGGTAGCTACCGACGATGATATCGAGCACCAGATAGATCACATGCGCGAGCAAATGGCCACTTTGACAGAAGTGAAGAGGAAAAGCAAACTCGGAGACGTTATCACTTTGGA
Source organism: Actinomycetes bacterium (assembly GCA_021798275.1). Lineage (GTDB taxonomy): Bacteria > Actinomycetota > Acidimicrobiia > Acidimicrobiales > Bog-793 > JAJZMK01. The sequence goes on from JAJZMK010000093.1 coordinate 12,382, forward strand.
TATGAAAGCAACCAGAGACGGCGTCGAGGTAGATGACCTGACTGTCGAAGACTTTGTCTATGAACTGGGCAAAGGCGGCCTTGTTGAAGATGCCGACAAACTCCTTACCGGTGTAAAAGTCGGCGACGACGTGGAATACGATGCCGAAGAAGCCCCCGGTGGCAAAGCGCATATGTCTTTTCATATCAAATTGATACGCGAAAAAGTACTTCCCGCCGTAGACGATGATTTTGCCAAGGATGTATCGGAGTTTGACTCCATTGCCGATCTCAGAGCCGATCTGGCTACCCAAATCGGGCAGTCAAAACTTTTTGCCGCCAAACAGTCGTTGCGCGAAAATACAATTGCCGAATTGGTCAAACTTTTGCCGATTGAGGCACCGGAGTCCATGGTCCAAGATGCCACCGGTCGTATTTTGCAGGGTTTGATATCGAGGGTCAACCAAATGGGGGTCAAGATGAATAAGTATCTCCAAATTGTGGGCCAAAGCGAAGAAGACCTTGTGAACGAAGCTCGGGAGAGAGCCGTCAGGGAAGTTCTTGCCGATCTGGCGCTGCTTGCGGTAGCGGAAAAAGAGAACATAAAGGTAGATGAGCTCGAGCTGGACAATGAACTCGTCAAATTAGCCGAGCAGATGAAAATTCAGGTCTCAACCGCACGTGAAGCTCTTGAAGCTCAGGGCAAACTGGATGATTTCAGAAGGGAAAAGCGGATCGAAAAAGCTCTTGAATATCTCCTCAGTCAAGTGGAAATAGTTGATCCAGAGGGGCACCGACTTGATATCTCATTGTTCGAAGAAGACGAGAGTGACCAAGAAAGCGAAACTTTTGAAATAAATGCCTCCAAAGAAGAAGCTAAAACTTCAACTGACGGTAATCTAGATATAGATGCTTTGGAAAGTGTTGATACAGACTCAACGAGTGGGGGTATGTAGTAAATGAAAGCAACCGGATATCTAGTCCCGGTAGTGGTGGAGAAAGATGCCAGGGGTGAGAGGTCATATGACTTATACTCGCGCCTTTTGAAAGAGCGGATCATTTTCATCGGTACTCCTATAGACGACACAGTAGCCAATCTGGTCTGTGCGCAGATGCTTTTTCTCGAATCGGAAGATCAGGAAAAAGATATTAATATCTACATCAATTCCCCCGGTGGAGACATAACGGCTCTATTTGCCATCTATGACACCATGAAGTATGTACGCCCCGATAAATCAACTTTTTGCTTTGGCCAAGCTGCTTCAGCCGCCGCCGTATTACTCGGAGCTGGGACCAAAGGCAAGCGTTACGCTTTACCGCATGCCAGAATTCTACTTCACCAGCCATACGGAGGGGCAGCCGGACAGGCTACCGATATCGAATTGCAAGCAAAAGAAATTTTACGAATGAGGGATCTGTTGAACGAGATGTTGGCCGAAGATACCGGTCAGCCCGTCGAGAGTATTCAAAAGGATACAGACAGAGACTTTATAATGAGCGCAAAAGAAGCTTGTGACTATGGTTTGATCGATGAAGTGATAACCAACAGAGATAATGTAGGTACGATCGCTGTCGCACAAGCGGTCTGATTATTGGAGGGGCCTGTGGCTAAATTCGGTGACGGAGGAGAGCTCGTTAAATGTAGTTTTTGCGGCAAGTCGCAAAAACAGGTAAAAAAGCTGATAGCCGGTCCAGGCGTATATATATGCGATGAGTGCATCGAGCTATGTAACGACATTATAGAAGAAGAACTTTCGGACTCAACCGAGGTCAATTTTGAAGACCTGCCAAAGCCCCGCGAGATAAATGAATTCTTGAACGACTATGTGATAGGGCAGGAAACGGCTAAGAAGATACTTTCCGTCGCTGTATACAACCACTATAAGAGAATGCAGGTTGGTTCCGTACGCGTTGACGGAGATGTAGAGTTGGCCAAATCCAATATTCTTCTGCTCGGTCCTACCGGTTGTGGTAAAACACTACTGGCTCAGACATTGGCCAGGATGCTTAACGTGCCTTTTGCTATAGCCGATGCCACCGCACTGACTGAGGCTGGTTACGTAGGCGAAGACGTGGAGAATATCCTACTCAAGCTGATACAAGCCGCAGATTACGACGTCAAAAAAGCAGAGACGGGTATTATCTACATCGATGAGATCGACAAGATAGCAAAGAAGAGCGAGAACCCCTCTATTACCAGAGATGTCTCCGGGGAAGGGGTCCAGCAGGCTTTGCTCAAAATTTTGGAGGGTACAGTAGCTTCCGTTCCTCCACAAGGTGGGAGAAAACATCCCCACCAGGAGTTTATACAGATTGACACCACAAACATTTTATTTATCTGCGGTGGGGCATTTGCCGGTCTCGACAAAATCATAGAAGGCAGAATAGGAAAATCAGGTATAGGTTTCCGGGCCGATGTCAAGAAGGCCAAGCGTTACGATGACAACAGAGTTTACCTGGAAGTACTGCCTGAGGATCTGTTGAAATTCGGCCTGATACCGGAATTCGTCGGAAGACTTCCAGTTATCGGGGCAGTTGCCAACTTGGATAGGGAGGCTCTGGTCAGAATCCTCATAGAGCCTAAAAATGCCCTGACGAAGCAGTTTAAGAAAGTTTTCCAATTGGACAATGTGGATCTGGAAATTACAGAAGATGCCCTGGAGGCGATAGCCGACCAAGCGCTACTTAGAGGTACCGGCGCCAGGGGCCTAAGGGCGATCATCGAAGAAGTTCTGCTCGATGTGATGTATGATATACCAAGTAGAAGCGACGTCGGTAAGTGCGTGGTTGACCAGCGGGTAGTTTTGGAGCACGTTGCCCCGACATTGATACCAAGAAGCCCGGGGAGCAAGACGGACCAGCCGAGACGTGCAGCATCCTAATAACGATAACCACGTTCCCTCCGCCGGTAGAAGTTCAAAACAACAACACCATAAATTGTTGTCGGTGGGTGATGCCCTATCCTACCTGGATTCTCACGTCAATCTGGAGGCTATAGAAAAGGGCAGAGCAGGCAGAGCGGGAGAACCAACGCTGTCTCGCATCAATGCAATTTTGGATGCCATGGCTCGCCCCGATGACGGTTACCCTATTTTGCAGGTTACGGGAACAAACGGTAAGGGTTCTACGACGAGAATTGCTTCGGCAATTCTGATGGGGTTGGGTCTTTGTACCGGTACTTACATGAGTCCCCATTTGGAATTGATCAACGAGCGTATAGCCGTAAATAACCAGTCGATCACTGATGATGATTTGGCCAATATTTTAAGTTCTCTCAGCTATCTTGAGGCGTTTCTTCTCTCTTCTGGCAAACTGGAAATTCCTCCCACCTGGTTTGAACTGATGACGGCTGCTGCTTTTATTTTCTTCGGCGACATGGCAGTTGACGCCGCTGTTGTGGAAGTCGGCATGGGGGGTCGTTATGATGCCACAAATGCCGGCGACGCTCTTGTATCTGTTTTGACCAATGTAGAATTGGATCACGTGGAGATACTTGGGCCCACCAAGAAACATATAGCTTTAGAAAAAGTAGGTATCGTCAAACCAGGTTCTATTTTTGTCCAGGGAGAGCGAGACCCCGTTTTGTCTGAATTGCTGGAGACGACAGCTTTCGAACAGGGGGCAAGCGAGGTTCTGATCAGAGGACGCGATTTTGACTGCACTTCGGCCGAGGTGGCACACGGCGGGAGGTTGCTAGATATCTATACCAAGTTTTCCTCCTATGAGAGTCTGTTTTTACCATTGCACGGTCGCCACCAAGGTGACAATGCCGCAATTGCCATAACAGCCGTAGAGCAGTTGATCGGACAAGCCATAGATCAGGAAGTACTGCAAGAGGCTTTACAAGAGGCAGAAGTTCCCGGACGTTTGGAAGTATTGGGACGTAGTCCCCTCGTTCTGCTCGACGGAGCACATAATGAGGCCGGGATGTCGATACTGGCGGAAGCTCTCGAAGAAGATTTCCCTCTTTTTGAAAACATAATTGTTATCATGGGTCTTTTATCAGGTAGAGAGCCAAAAAAGATGCTGCAAGCGTTAAATTTACATAAATTGGCTCTTAGAAATAACGCCGCCGCCGACAATTCTCAACCGACAAACATCACCGTTGTAGCTTGCACTCCTCCTTCGCTCAGGGCTTTGCCGGGTTATCTTGTCAAAGAGGCAGCAGAAGAGCTAGGTTTACCTTCGTTCGACTCAGGTGACGTGGCCTCTGCTCTGGAATGGGCGAAGCAGGCAGGAGGTCAAAATGACATTATTTTGATAACCGGATCATTATATGTCGTAGGAAGTGCACGGCAGCTGTTTTAATCAGCTAATCTAGTCATTTGATATGAGCAGAACACTTATTATTTGTAAACCCGATGCCGTTGAGCGAGGTTTATTGGGGGAAATCATCGGCCGTTTTGAAAAAAAAGGCTTGAGACTTGTCGCCGGGGAATTGAGACACATCGATTATGAGGTGGCAAAAGAGCACTATATTGAACATGAAGGTCGCTCATTTTACCCAGAACTTATGGAATTTATTACAAGATCACCTTCTTTCGTAATGGTTTTGGAATCACACGTTCCCGGTGCTTGGCTTACCGCCAGGGCAATGATCGGAGAGACCAACCCGGCAGAAGCAAGACCGGGGACCATCAGGGGGGATTTTGGAGTTCATGCTTCCGAAAACCTTGTTCATGGTTCAGATAGTCCCGAAGCAGCCGCCAGAGAGATAGCTCTCTTTTTTCCTAATCTTGCTCCGGAAGAAACATAAAGGCAGAAGCTGAGATTTCGCCCGCTTAGCGGGTCTATTTGTCGATACCCCTATAAGGAGATGGTTTACCCTATTTCGCCATAGGGGTATTTTGATGTTTAAGATTCTCTTCCTGCGATCAAAACATCACCTATATTCGGTGACAAATGACATTTATTAGGGTATTTGGTCCCGAAATATTTTTTTGGAAATATTTAGAGTTCCTACAACGTTCATTTACTTAACATACCTACTAGGGTATATTAAGTAAAGATTGTTAGCAACACTTACTTGTCAATCATTATGAGGAGGAGAAAAAAGTGGCGACAGAAGTAAACTCCAAGTCACATCGTGTACTTGTATATACGACACCAACTTGTCCTTGGTGTAATAAAGCAAAATCATTTTTACGCGAGAGAAAAATTTCCTATAAAGAAATAGACGTTTCAAGAGATAGGAAAGCAGCAGAGGATCTTGTCAGACGATCAGGTCAAATGGGTGTACCGGTCATCGAGATAGACAACCAAATAGTCATAGGTTTTGATCAAAGGCGTGTAGAAAAATTGCTTGGATTAAAGCCGGTGGCATAGAACGTGCTCTACTGGTAGGAAAGAAATCATCGACAGATAAAGACAGATACAAAGAGATAGGAAAGGATTGAAATGAGTTCTCTCATCAGGCCTCTCGGTCAAAGAGTTTTGCTGAAAGTTTTAGAAGAAGAAAGTGTAACTTCAAGCGGTCTTGTCATCCCTGATACCGCTAAGGAAAAACCGCAGCAGGGAGAAGTTGTCGCGGTAGGTGACGATAAAGAAATGATCAAAGTGAGCATAGGTGACAAGGTGCTGTTCCCAAAGTATTCCGGCACCGAAGTTCGTCTTGAAGGTACGGACTATCTGATCATCGATGCAAGCGAGATATTAGGGATTTTCTGATTGCTTCATGTGCAAAGAAAGCTCATAGGAATAAAGCCAGAGCAAAGAGTTACCTGAGCAAAACTATAGAATCATTGCTAACGCTACGGTTAAATCAGAATTTCATCTTATGTATAAGCATACATTCTATCGGATATATACTATAAAGGTAAATTCATATTTTCGTATTTTGATTATATAAATTTGACCTGCGGTAGCTTATCTATGTTACTGGTGAGAAAAACTAAGCAGCTATCTTTTGGGGATGTCTGCGCAACGAGGCAACGTTTCTCTACGAACGTGGCATCAAAATTGCATACGAAGAGTTTACTATGGACCTGTATAATAGAGGGAAAAGCCGTCGGTATTTGGCAGTGACGGCGTGGATAATTCGGAATTGTTCTGTACAATTTCACAACCCTCGCTTGCTGTTAAATACCATGAAGTAAGACTTGTAGTCAAATTCGTAAACGTAACGCTTCCGTAGTTGGCGAACGGAACGTACGTGCCTGAAGACATGGATGTGTAGTCCTCCACTATCCATTCGGCAGTATATCCTCCGCTGTAATAAAGACCGGTTGTTGTTCCCTGATAGACGAATTCGGAACCTCCGATCGGCTCTACTCCCCAGCCTTCACCGGTAACCATTATCCCTTCCAGACCGGTTGTAATATCTTGTAATACTGTTACCCAAGAGCCACTGCTGTCTTGAAAGACACTTGCCGATATAGTATCGCCGGGCGATACGGGGAAATTGATAAAAGTATTATCCGTATTTGGATTGGACGGAAATTCTTCCCACCATCCGCTATCTTGCTGAACACCATTTACGCAATTATCTGCTATGCCGGTTTGCAGCAGTGTCCCCGATGTCCCTCCATTGGGCCATGTCAGCCCACCTATCCCAACCCAAGTGAATTCGCCGGCGTTGTAGGTATCACTGCAGTTTAGAGTCGGAACCGTCCATTGCCCGCTTGTTGCCGTTATCAGGGTGGCGGCAGAAGGTACTACGTATCCGGACCAGTTGGAAGAAATTTGAAATTGCGGGGGAGCTTCTTGGGTAAGTTCTTGGTTGGCCACAATCGATTGGCCGTTTGAAGCGGTTGCGGTAAAAGTTATCACCCACTGTTGCTGTGATGTAGATTGTCCAAGTGTTAATGAATAGTTGCCGTTACAACTGACGGTGGCCGGATTGTTTCCTGTCCATAGTGCTGGCGTGGAAGAAAGCGTACACGAAGAGGCATTCTCTGAGGTGTAGGTAAGACTGACGTTACCGCCGGCATAAGAAATATTGTTTGTGCTGATGGATAAATTTGCCGTAGCCTGTGGCGGAGCGCTTGTGGTTGTCGGAGTCATTATTGTAGATGTTATAGTGCCAGATGTGGTAGTAGTCGACACCGTGTCGGTTGTCGTCGGTGTCACTTGTTGTGGGGAAGGAAAGTTTGTACAGTCCTCACGACGTAACCTGATACTGTATAGACGCCTTCCTTTTACGGGTACAAGTTTTATTATTCTCTTTTTACCCACGTCCACTATTTCTTTATGCCACCTATGTTCTTTTTTTAGGACATGCTTACCATTTTTATCAACCAGAACCAGGTGCCAAAGAAATACCATATGTGTCCCGCGGTGAATAACGGTAATTGTTCTACATGTAGTCGTCGCCTGTGCACCTGTGGTGCTAGCGAGAATGGAAAACAGTGAACCAGTGACCATGATAGCGATAATAAGAAAGTTGACAAATATCTTATGACAAGTGGTCAATATCTTGTCGATTTGCGGTATTTTTGATTTCGAGAAAAACATATATTAAGACTCTACTTGTCGGTTGTAACACCATAAGATGTAGCGAGGTTGGCTGTTTGTGATACTTTGCGGTAACGACACTCTGACCTGCCAGGATACCGCTGGAATTGCTATTTCCAACTTTTACTTTCTCCCTTTCATGACAAGTAGGTCCGTTTTGGCCGTTGTAAATGGTCGTAGTCGAGATAAAAATAGCTATTTTGCCATTCGGCGTTGGAAGGTAAAAGTGTACAGCTTATGATTCAAGACGGTAAGTCAAAATCTACCGGGTTGTCAAAATTGATAATACCCAAAGATTGACCAACTCAGACGATAATCAGTACCGCAAGCCTGTAAACTCTGGGTAAAAATTGTGGGCGAATTCAGGTAGATAGATAGCAGACTTCAGGCAGTATGCAATGCTGCAAGCTGCATAAATTAGATTGGATCCGACATCCTATTTTTTGTGATTAATTCCACTTTGTAGCCTTGATCGACCGGCTGGCAACCAGCCGTATTACCACAAAAAACGAAAGATTGAATCCTGTATCATCATTGCCAGATCCATCTCTATTCAACAACGCTACCTCAATCTTCTTGGGGCGTTACCGTGACTATGCGACCATGTATGTAGGCAGGTAAGAGTAAAACAGTAAATACCTAGTTAGATTAAAATATGGGTTGAAGTTATCCGGGCTTGGAACTAAAGGAGGAAGTAGAAATTACCTGAATAAAATTATCAGGCTATCCTGATAATTTTATTCAGGTAAGCCTGATAAAGTGGTTATCTTATGCTGGAGGATAACCGATGATAAGAGATGGCAGCGGACAGCGGATCAGAAAACACTTTGCTTTTAGTTCTTGGCAGATCCAAGCACTTCTTGCCGGGGCTGGAATTTTTATAGGTAGCTTTGATATGGGGGCAATTTCTGATGCCATGAGCCCGGTCAAACAGCTGTGGCATGTCAGTACGGCAATAGTTGCAACTTTGGGAACCGCCACTTTGGTGGGGATGATGTTTGGATCGCTGACTACCGGAATGCTCTCAGACCGCATAGGAAGACGGCTGTTGATAGTCGTAGATGTTGGAATGTTTATCGTAGGGGCGATTTTGTCTGCGCTCGCCATTGATTTCACAATGCTCGCCATAGGTCGTCTGATCACAGGGTTCGCTATAGGAGCTGATTTTGCCGTTGTATTCCCGTATGTAGCTGAAATAGTGCCGCATGATAAGCGCGGGCGATCAATGGCGTGGATTATGTGGGCAGCTAACTTCGGCGTCCTTAGTTCCTATGGTCTCGGCGTTGCTTTCCTCTCTCTATCGCAGGAAGGTTGGCGCATCGTATTTGTTGTTGGAGGGGTCTTGGCAATCCCGATTTTGGTTATGCGGCCTTTTATAGGAGAATCAAACCATTGGCAGGAGCAGCGTTTGCCTAACCTCTCTTCCATAGCTCACTCTCTGTTTAGACGGGAGAACCGTAAGCAACTTATAGCCAATACGTTTGCCACATTTTTCTATCAAGCAGGAGACCAAGGGTTGACCCTGGTTTTACCTTTGTTATTGAGTAGTGTACTAGGAGCCAGTGCCGCCACAGGTGCGGCTGGGGCAACCGCTGTCAAGGCTGTTACCATCCCTGCGGCGCTACTGACTGTGTTTTTGATAGAGCGTATAGGTAGAAAGCGTTTACAGATAATCGGCTTTTTGGGTCGCTCTATTGCTTTTAGTCTGTTGGGAATTTTGCTACTACTGTCAGCTCACATATCGGCTTTTTGGGTGGGAATATTGCTTGGGCTCGGGTATTTTTTCGGAGCAGGTGGACCCGACAAAACCACGGTTATTATACCGGCTGAGAGTTTTGAAGCCTCTACCGCTGGTAGTGGCCAAGGTGTGAGTCAGGCAGGAGGACGGCTTGGAGGAATTGTCGGAGTGACTTGTTACGGCGTACTGGATTCTGTGTTCGGACCGGGTGCCGGTATGCTCTTTTTTGGAATTGCAGCTTCGCTCGGGACTTTTGTCAGTTTGATCTTTGTCTCTGAGACTGGTTGGCAAAATGGTGAAAAGAGTTATGACCGACATGTGGCTGAAAATGTTCAAACGAAATAACTTGAATGCAGATCCTATAATAAATTTGTGACATTTCGAAGCCTGACTGTATTATTGATAGAGCGTTTGATCCAATGATCTAGCGACAGGGATTTAGGGTATCACTGTCTTTTGTCTTGATATCGGTCTTTTCTGCTGTGACAGAAACTAAAAATTTTCTCAGATCTTACTATATGAGTTGCCAAGGACTGAAAAAAGACATATACTAGCACTCGACAGTATAGAGTGCCAAAAGCCGTAGTGTCGTAGATCGACCAATGGAAAGCGGCAAATGGCAAAGGCCATAGAGAAAAAGAGAAAACAGGAGGCTAACATAAAATGAGCTTGTACCCGCTGGATGATCGTATAGTAGTACGCCCAAGTGAGGCAGAGGAGAAGACAGCATCAGGTCTTGTCATTCCCGATACCGCCAAAGAGAAGCCACAGCAAGGTGAAGTAATAGCTGTCGGACCGGGTAGAAGGGCCGATAGCACAGGAGAGATCATACCACTTGATGTCAAAGTTGGCGATAAGGTCGTCTATTCCAAATATGGTGGAACAGAGATAACGGTAGAGGGCGAAGAGCTGCTCATCCTGTCCAGCCGTGACGTATTGGCCAAGGTAGGTAAATAATGCCCAAGATACTGCATTTCGATGAACAAGCCCGTCGCGGCTTGGAGGCTGGTGTAAATAAACTTGCCGATACCGTCAAGGTGACATTGGGGCCAAAAGGAAGAAACGTCGTACTTGACAAAAAATTCGGAGCTCCAACCATTACAAACGACGGTGTCACAATCGCCAAAGAGATTGAGCTTGAGGATCCTTATGAGAACATGGGAGCCCAATTAGTTAAAGAAGTGGCGACAAAAACCAACGACGTAGCAGGTGACGGTACCACTACGGCCACGGTGTTGGCCCAAGCGCTTGTCAAAGAAGGCTTGCGTAACGTAGTTGCCGGAGCAAATCCTCTTGCTTTGAAAAAGGGTATAGAAAAAGCGGTTTTAGTAGCCGTTGAGTCCATCAAATCCCAAGCCAAAGAGATAGAAGGCCGTCATGAGATAGCTCAGATAGCTTCCATATCGGCAGCTGACTCCGCCGTCGGTGAAGTTCTGGCAGAAGCCATTGACAAAGTCGGCAAAGACGGAACGGTAACCGTAGAAGAGTCCAATACATTCGGTCTCGAATTGGAGTTTACCGAAGGTATGCAGTTCGATAAAGGATATCTTTCACCGCATTTTGTGACAGACCCGGAAAGACAAGAGACCGTTCTTGACAACCCGTATATTCTGATTGTCAATTCTAAGATTTCCGCCGTGCATGATCTGCTTCCTGTACTTGAGAGAGTAATGCAAGGTGGTCACCCGCTTTTGATCATAGCCGAAGACGTGGAAGGCGAAGCATTGGCTACTTTGGTAGTCAACAAGATACGCGGAACATTTTCTTCAGTGGCGGTCAAGGCCCCCGGATTTGGGGAGAGGCGTAAAGCTATCTTGAGCGATATAGCCGTGTTGACCGGTGCCCAAGTCATTTCCGAAGAAGTCGGTCTCAAGCTTGAGTCCGCTACCTTGGATCTACTTGGCCAAGCCAGAAGAGTGGTAGTCACAAAAGATGATACCACCATCATAGACGGCGGAGGAAATGCCGATGACGTCAAAGGTAGAGTAGCCCAGATCAAGCGGGAAATTGCGGAAACCGATTCCGATTGGGACCGGGAAAAACTGCAAGAGAGATTGGCCAAGCTTGCCGGTGGAATAGCCGTTGTCAAGGTTGGTGCCGCTACGGAAGTCGAGCTAAAAGAGAAGAAGCACCGCATTGAAGACGCTCTTTCTGCCACCAGAGCAGCTATAGACGAAGGTATAGTCGCCGGTGGTGGAACGGCACTGTTGCGTAGTCGTAAAGCCGTTTCGAAGCTGGCCTCAGAACTGAGCGGTGACGAGGCTACCGGAGCCAGAATCGTTTCCAAGGCACTCGAAGAGCCTTTGAAATGGATTGCTATCAATGCAGGTCTCGAGGGATCCGTCCAAGTTCAAGAAGTGGAATCTCAGGAAGGTTCCTATGGATTGAACGCTGCGACAGGTATCGTGGAAGACCTCATCAAGTCAGGTGTCATTGACCCTGCCAAAGTAACAAGGTCAGCTCTGCAAAATGCTGCTTCCATCGCCGCTTTGCTTCTCACAACCGAGGTTCTGATAGCTGACAAGCCGGAAAAGAAGACTGAAGCCGCTGCCCCAGGTGGAATGGGCGGCATGGGCGGCATGGGCGGGATGATGTAGGGTATCCTACAACACCACGCACTATTTAGGTCTCTCTAAAAGGACTGATATGATATAAAAGCTTAGGTGGTACCGGTATATATCGGCACCACCTAAGCTTTTAACAATTTATTTATTTTTCCCATCAAACAGAGTATTTATTGATTATCTTTTGTCTATAAATATATTTTAGTTATTAGCTGGCTTAGCGGCAGCAAAATTCCAATACTCTGATACGTGGAAAATTATCTTAGTTTTAGCCGTCAATTTGGGATTGATGATTCCAAACAGTAGCACTTGATATGTCGGGAGGCATTCTCCAGTCTCCCCGAGGACTCAAACTTACACTTCCCACTTTGGGGCCGTTTGGGAGATTTTCCCTTTTGAATTGACTGTTTGTAAAACGTGTTATAAATACGTTGAACCAATTCTGGATTTCCGTTGTCGTATATTCTCCGACGAATGCTTTTTCGGCAAAGTAAGTTATTTTTTCCGGCCTATCTCCCCATCTGATTAGGTAGTACATAAAAAAATCATGTAACTCATAGGGACCTATTATGGTTTCTGTTTTTTGTGAGATCTGACTTTTCCCGGTAGTTGTGAGTTCTGGGGTGATTGGTGTGTCAAGTACGGATCGAAGAACAGAACTGGCACTTGAGTATTTCGGTTGTTCCGACAGATAAGTAACCAGATATCTCACCAATGTCTTTGGAATAGAGCAGTTGACGTTATAGTGACTTTGCTGATCAGCATTATAGGTGCACCAGCCGAGAGCAATTTCGCTCAAATCGCCAGTTCCTATAACGATCGCTTGGTTCATATTGGCATAATTGAAGAGTAAATTTGTTCGAACCCTGGCTTGGACATTTTCATAAGTGACATCTTGTAAAGCCACATCATGGTTTAATGCCTCTAGTTCTGTCATCACTAATTTATCTATCTCGATCACTTTGTTTTTGGCTCCCAGCAGCAAAGCCAATTGGACGGCATTTTCCTGAGTATGGCTACTGCTGGCTGGACCCGGCATGGTTAGGGTATGAATCATGTCGGCGGGTGAGTACGATAAGACAGAACAGGCTTCACATGCGATCAACAAAGCCAAGGTAGAATCAAGCCCTCCGCTCAGACCGAGTACGATCCGTCTGTATCCTATAGAGCGCATTCTGGTGGCTAAGCCTTGTACCTGAATATCGATCGCAGACTGCAGCCGTTCGTTTCGCTTTTCCTGAGTCTCTGTAGGCAAAAATGGATTTTTTGAGAGAGTATGCAATAAATTGCTTTGCCTACGCTTTATTTTAGTACTAATGGGCAACAGATAGTCTTTAGTATTGTCGATATGATGTTTGCGGCGGTCAAAGGATAAGTGTTCTATATCGATATCGGCAAGCAATAAATTTTTATTTTCAAAAGGCCGTTTTTCTGCCAATAGATAGCCATTGGCGGCTATCAACTGATGGCCTCCCATCACTATCTCCGCCGTTGATTCACTGGCATCGGAGCTGGCATAGAGATATCCTGCTATTAGTTTGGCTGACTGTAAGCGGACAAGTTCACGTCTGTAGTCAGCTTTGCCAATTTGTTCAGGGGATGCGGATGGGTTGATAATGATATGTGCCCCGAGTTCGGCTAAATTTCCACTCGGTGGTTGTGGTATCCAGAGATCTTCACATATCTCTATGGCGCATATAGCCCCTCCAAGGTCAAAGAGAAGTTCGGTTCCGAACGGAACGATATCGCCGTTCAGAGATATTGTGGTCATAGGTTGGTGGAAAGTTTGGTACCACCTATTTTCATAAAATTCATTGTAAGTAGGTAAGTTAGACTTCGGTACTATACCCTTGATTTTACCGTCACATAGAAATGCGGCACAGTCATAAAGGTTGTTTCCCACCCGCAAAGGTAAGCCTACTACCATAGCCGTCGGTAGGCTATCTGTGGATTTAGCTAACTCGAAAAGGGCTTTCTCGGCTTGTTCAAGTAGAGATGTCTGCTGTACGAGGTCACCTATAGTGTATCCGGTTAGAGACATTTCAGGGAAAGCAACTATACTTACCTCCATGACAGACGCCTGTCTGTATAAGTCCAGTATTTGATTTAAATTGCTATTTATGTCAAACAAACTCACTTTTGGGCATGCCGTTGCAACTCTGACAAATGAGTCCTTGGGTGAGTAGTTGTATGTTCCCATAGCTTAAATCTTAGTGTAATAATTGTGCGCGAAGCTACGATATGACTTTGATAAGTCGACTATAAGAAACGTAGGTTGTAAAAGCATTTATAACAAGGTGCTATGTCTGCTTGAATTCACCTTGATGGCTATCAGTAAGTAGTAAGAAATTCTAGTGACCGACTCAGGAGAGTGGTAGTGTATCTTAAATAGTGATCTGGAAGTTGCGATTATGTATATCTAGATCGGCAATTTTGCTTCTCTAAAAGACATGCTTTGGCCAAGCTTCAATCAGTCTTGCTAGATAGGAGAATAAGTGGAAGGCCTGTGCATAATACGATAGCAAATCCCACCTCCCCGATAGCTTGTCCGATAAACAGTAAATCTACAACTTTCAAAATTGACAATAGGCCTACAAACATTCCACATGTGGTCAGAAAAAAAGCGACAAATGCCTTAGGTCTATGAATTTTTCCGGTGATCCATATGGAGAACACAAACTCTGCTGCGTATAAAGCGATACCAAGGTAATCGTGAGCCCTGGAGTAGGCAAAACTGTACTCCCTGGGGAAAGTGCTAAGTAGTATGAGCAAATAAAGTTCGCCGAGAAAGAATAAAATATAGGTAAGGAATTTGGATTTTGGTAATATAATGAGAATGAAGTGTCCCGCTATCCATAAGGACAGTGCGCAAAGGCTAAAACCCAGGCTGTAAAGGGCTACAGTGGATGGGTGGTTGCCGAAGTTACTCACACCTCCGTTTGTTTCTGCTACGTTAGGTAGAATTAATGTACAGACGGCCATGGTGGCAAGTATTGAGATTTGACTTAGGTAAATAAATATCTTTACGTTCCAAATGTTAGGCCTAGGCATATCTTTTCTTACCTTAGCAAAAGTTTCCGGTTTTACTTATCAGATATTCCAGCCCAAGAGCTATGGAACACTCGTTGATGCGGATTTTATGGTTATGGCTCATATCAAAATAGCCATGGTATTCGTACTCGGTATTTGGCAGGACCGCCAAGTACCGTTTAATTTCGACATTTCGTTTATGCTGTCCGAGATGCGAAGTTTCCTTGTCGTGCTTTGTCCTTCTGCTGCGAATCGGAGAATCTTCCGATTCACGCTATGGGTTGCTTTTTGGCATCGATTCGGATGCATCGTGATTGGAGCGGGTGACGAGAATCGAACTCGCGTTCTCAGCTTGGGAAGCTGATGTTCTGCCTCTGAACTACACCCGCATTTTTGTTTTAAAGGGATAATAGACACTATAGATTATTTTTAAGCCGATAACACGAACATATCGGGCGGAAAAGATTTATTGTATAGAGATCTATGATTTGTTCTGATAAATCCATTAGGGAGCTTGTGTCCGCCGGGGAAATTGTAATTGATCCCTTCGATGACGCATGTGTACAGCCCTCTTCTGTCGACTTGCATATTGACAGATATTTCCGCTTGTTCAGGAATCACAGTTTAGAAGTTATAGATGTGAAAGAAGAACAAAGCGACCTTACCGAATTGGTTGAGATAGAGGAAGGACACGTTCTGGTTCTGCACCCGGGTGAGTTTGTACTGGGATCGACACTGGAAATGGTTACATTACCTGCCAACATAGTCGGCAGACTGGAAGGTAAATCCAGCTTGGGTAGACTAGGACTTTTGATTCACTCCACGGCAGGCTTTGTAGATCCGGGTTTTAATGGTCATATCACGTTGGAGTTATCGAATGTGGCTAACTTGCCGATCAAACTGTACCCGGGTATGAAAATAGGACAGATTAGCTTCCTCTACATGACTACTGCGGCTGATAAACCTTACGGTAGTTCTGGCCTTGGCTCCAAATATCAATCCCAAAGAGGTCCGACGCCGAGTCGCTATTTTGAAAATTTTAAATAAGCGGTATTTTTATAGTTGCGGCTTTGTCGTTGTCAACTTGGTGTTTATAACATCACGAAATAAGAGATTCACCGATGGTGTCATAACGTTTCTAGGTTTGACTCTTGCTTTCCTGAGGTATCTTCCTGAGTGGCAAATTGCGTCATGTACAGCTCGGCATACAGGCCTCCCAATTTGATTAGTTCCTCGTGGGTGCCAGTTTCGATCACTCTTCCCTGATTGACGACCACTATCTTATCGGCCTGTTTGATAGTGGAAAGCCTATGGGCGATTACTATCGAAGTCCTATTTTTTAGTGCTATTGCCAGAGCTTTTTGTACCGCCAATTCGGATTCTGAATCAAGATGTGCCGTGGCTTCATCCAAAACCACAACGTCGGGAGCTTTAAGTAACAATCTGGCTAGAGCTATGCGTTGTTTTTCTCCACCTGAAAGCCTGTATCCTCTGTCGCCGACAACCGTATCAAGACCGTTCGGCAAACTTTTGACCAGTTGAATAATCTGGGCTGCCTCTAGGGCATCCAGCATTTCTTGTTCACTGGCATCGTCTTTTGCATAGGCAAGATTTTCTCTGATGGTTTCATGATACAGATGGGCATCTTGGGTAACTACTCCCACTCTTTGTCTTACGGAGGATAAAGTAGCGTCTTTGAGATTTATGCCCGCTATTTTGACACTTCCCGTATCTGGATCATAAAGCCTGGGTATCAAGTGAGATATAGTGGTTTTCCCGGCTCCAGACGGCCCAACAAGAGCAATTAACTGTCCAGGCTCAGCGCTAAAGGATATGTCAAAAAGAACTTGGTTATTTAGGGTTTGATCGAGGGTTGCTACAGATTCAAGTGAAGCTAGGGAAACCTCGTCAGCGCGCGGGTAGTGAAAACTTACTCCTTCAAATTCCACTTTAGCTGGACCGGGTAAAATGTCAATTGCCCCCGGCTTGTCTTTGACCATAGGCTCTAAGTCTAAGACTTCAAATACTCTGTCAAAGGAGACAAGGGCCGTCATGAGGTCGATTTGGACATTTGACAGTGACGTTAGGGGGGCATAGAGCCTGGTTAGGTAAGTGGCTAAAGCAACGACTGTACCTATCTGCAATGTCCTCTCCGCAGCCATGACTCCTCCCCAGCCATAGACGACAGCCGTGGCTATAGAGGCTATTGAAAGTAGGGCAACCAGAAATCCGGCGGTATACATAGCCTGCATAACCCCGATATCGCGGACTCTGCCTGCCCTCTCATTGAATACCTTGGCTTCTTTCAGAGGATTTCCGAAAAGCATCATCAAGAGGGCTCCCGAAACGTTGAAACGCTCTGTCATGGTATTGGTCATCACTGCGTTGAGATTGTAAGACTCCCTGGTGATTACCTGAATTTTCCTTCCTATCCACTTAGCCGGGATAACAAAGAGGGGGAGAAGTGCCAGCGCTATAAGTGTAATTTCCCAAGATAAAGTGAACATGGCCGCCAAAATAATGATGACCGTAACGAAGTTCCCTATCACGGATGAAAAGAGGTTGGTGAAAGCAGATTGGGCGTCTAAAATATCGTTATTCAACCTAGACACCAGAGCGCCGGTCTGAGTTCTGGTAAAAAATGCCAGAGGCATGCGCTGGACGTGTGAAAATACCTGGCTGCGCATATCATAGATGAGACCTTCACCGACTTTGGCAGAAACATAGCGCTGCCAGAGCGTCAATATGGCGCTGACTACGGCCAGCACACCGGCAGCAAGTGCCCATCCTATGATAACTCTGGAGTCATGTTTTGCGATTCCGTCATCAATAATCGCCCGGTAGATAAGAGGGCTTGCAGCGCTTGCCACCGCACCTAGTATGATCAAAACTAGATATATGGAAAGAATTTTTTTGTAGGGGCGGCCAAATTTCAGAATTCTTTTGACTATGCCTTTTGGTACTTGACTTTTCGTGACGGAACCGTCCCTGCGAAATGAACGCATAGCCTGCCATGCTCCCAGCTGGCCCATTCCTCCGCCCACGGATCCCATGCCACCAAGGGCTCCCATATTACCTATTCCTCGTGCCATAAACCATTTCCTGTAATTTGGTGATGAATGTGAGATGTCAGTTCTAATTTAGTGTCTTTTACTGCTTAGCGAAGCTAATGATCTATGGATAATCATTAATATCTATTCTCGAAAGAAGATTGCTGACATAACAAGTATACAGTCAACAGACATTTGGATTGGACGGCAATTTTCAGTTGGTATAGGCTATCTAGATAGATAAGAATTACGCTACGATTTGCTGGTGGTCGAAAAACCTTATGAAAGGATCTATGAGCAATATGTGCCGCGTCAGCAGAATTCTTTTTCTGTAACCCCTGTTGTATGGGCAGAAAAAGCGGATTACCTTTATTCTAATCTGACAGGTGATTTGCTCATATCATCTGTAGATGCAATGCATCAAAAACTCTACACCGATCTTTCCGGGGATTTGAGGGGGAACGGGCAGCAGCTTTCACAGAGAGAAACAGATCTCTCTACCGGCCATAATTATGCCGTTACTGTACCCATCGCTATTACCGCCGAAGACGTTTTCATCTTTGTGACTAAAAGAACTTCAACTCTTGAAGTGGATCCCGGGCATATATCTTTCCCCGGCGGAAGACTAGAGCCAGGGGAGAATTTCCGTGAGGCTGCTTTTAGAGAATCAAAAGAAGAGATCGGCCTCCATGCGGCAGACATCAAAAAAGACGTTTTCATAGGTTTTTTTGAGCGTCCACTATCTGAGCTTCAGAGGGGTTACCAAAATACAAACCCCGACAAGGACCAAAAGAGTTTTGATATCTCTAGCGATGTGTCGGGTAATGGACATGGGGCAAGTGAAAGAGAAAATATGGGCTTTACGGCTCCTTCCTCTGATGGGCGACAGAAAATAGCCGCTTTTGTGGTTTTTATAGATCCCAAAACTAACCTTGTGGCCAACAAAGATGAAGTGGAAGACATATTCAAACTTCCGCTTCGTTCATTATTGTTGCCCGGAGCGGCTTGGAACGAAATTTGGACAGATTCCGACGGATATGAGCGGGAAATTAATTTTTTTGATAATCAGGAAGTCATGGGGAAGAACCTTATTTGGGGTCTGACAGCGCGTATCATCGCAACTATTATGGCCGAAGTCTACAATCAGCAACTAAATAAGTAACGAGTGGCAAACGTCATTTTGGCACTTTATTTTGATTTTTCTCCGGTCGTATGAGCCATAACGGCGAATATGGGAAAATGAGACTTGGATCCAGTACTTTTTTAGTTTTTATAATAGTGTTATGTGATAAATCACACCTATAAATTTTTGAAAAGTGGCAATTTGTGCATTACTATTATGAGCGCTTGTTGGCAGTAAATGTCTTACGAAAAGCATGCAAAGCGGGTTATTCTTTTGTGGAATCACGGACAAAGTTCTAAGAGTTTAAAACCTTCCAAAGTATATGTGATAGCAATTGTACTGTTTTTTTGTCTGATGCAATTGTGGTCACTGGCCACTCCTCTTTTTGCCGGTCCGGATGAGCCGGTACAGATTATTAAGTCTTACGCCGTAGACCACGGACAGCTATTGGGGCAGTTGGATACTCAACCCGGTCAGCAAGAGTTCTCCATGGTTCATGTACCGGGATTTTATTCTGTCGACAGGGCAATACCTAAATGTTACGATCATCATAGTAATATTCCGGCTTCCTGTGCCCCTCCACCTACCACGTCTTGTCATCATTTGCCGGGTAGCACGGCTCCACCATGTGGCGTAGCTTTTATCTATAATGCCAGGTATCCGCCTTTATACTATTTGGTGATCGGTACCGTCGGTTTTATTTCACCCAGCCAAACGGTCATCTACTTAATGCGGGCTCTTTCGGCTTTGATAGCTTCAGCTTTGTTGGCTTTGGCCGTCATGAGCTCATTATGCTATTGCTCACGACCCATTATCGCCACCGGCCTTGTAATTGCCATAACCCCGATGGTGATTTATTTGGGGGCGGTAGTAAACCCAGCCTCTTTGGAAATAGCGGCGGGGCTTGCCACTTGGACAACCGGTATTATCCTGGCAACGGACAATCAGGATATCTACCGGCGAAAACTGATTATATTCCTGACAATATCTGCTTCGGTAATGGTGCTATCGCGTCCTATCTCGCCATTTTGGCTGTCTTTGATCGCTGTTTTCATAGTTATTCTTGCCGGGAAGGACAGACTTTCATCGCTCGTCGGCCGCCGCGATTTCCAAGTAATGATGGCTGTGGTGTTCTTTTTCTCTCTTGTGGCAACTATATGGATTCTAAAAGAGCATGCAACCGATGTTTTGTCTACTTCCAAAGTGCCTGCAAGTGTACCTATGATCAATATTCTGGAGCAGTCCTTTAGGCATAACATTTATTATATTCCCACCATGGTTGGTGTCTTTGGGACTTTTGATACTTATTCTCCGGCATTTACATACGTATTGTATTATGCAATGATCGTCCTCATCTTTTTGCTTTCATTTATCGCCGGGAGTAAAAAAGAGAAATTCTTATTGGTTGCCCTGGCCGTTTTGATAATACTGCTTCCCGTCGCTATCTCCTCTTCTCAGGCTCATCTTTACGGTTACACTTGGAACGGGAAAGATACCCTACCTTTTGCGGTGGGATTACCGATTTTGGCTGCTGCTGTGATTGTAAAGAAGATTTTTGCCGCAGATACACGGCCGGTTATGGTCGCAAATGAAGCCGTTGTGGTGTCGTCTGGTCTGTCATCTGCTTTATCGGCGCCAGACAAAGACAGGATAGATCATGAAACTTCCGGTGAGGGGAAAAGAAAAAGTATTACCCTAAGAAAACCCTTTGTAATCATTTTTGCCAATTTGCAAAAACTGTGGTTTTCCTTTCTCCTGATGGCTGCCCTGGGGCAATTTCTGTCTTTTTATGAAGCAATTCGTCGTTATAGTGTCGGGATAGCCGGCCCTGATTTTGCATTTCTATGGAAGGCCCCTTGGAACGCCCCTCTCGGTAATGCCACTTTGGTGGGGCTTGATTTTATTTTGATGTGTATTTTTGTCATCCTCGGAAAGAAAGTTATTTCAGGCCAGATCATCGGCCAAGATAGTGTGAAGTAAAAATATATTTTGGCTAAAGATATTTTTTCTGCTTTAAGACAAAAAGAGGCCTCCATTATGCAAGTCTTATAGGTGCCTTTAATAAATTTGTTTTCAGGTAGACATTTATGAGATTAAAACAAATTTGCTTTGCAAAAACATCTTCGTTTTATGCAAAGCTTTTGTCCGGGAACGGTTTTGGCCTGGTTTATGCTGTGGTGCGGAGGAGCAGATGATAGAAGTCGATATAGGGGTAGGTAAGCAAGCCAGAGTCGGTTATAATCTGCGGGATATAACCATCCTCCCTTCCAGAAGGACGCGAGACATATCTGATGTGGATATATCATGGCAGTTGGAAGGATACAATTTTAATTTTCCTATAATAACGTCCCCTATGGATAGCTTGATGAGTCCGGATACCGCAGTTTGTTTTGGTAGCTTCGGTGGCCTTGGTGTTTTGGATTTGGAAGGTCTTTGGGTCAGGCATAAAAACTTAGCGGATATTTTTGAGCAAATATCTGTGATGACACCGGATCAAGCAAGCGAGAAAATTAAACAATTATATTTAGAGCCGGTCAAAGAAGAATTGATCGTCGAAGCCATAGAAACAATAGCAGCCGCCAATCAGGTGGCCTGCGGGGCGGTAAGCCCAAAGAATGTTGCCTCAATGACTAAAATTGCCGTAGATGCCGGTCTGGATATCTTATTTATTCACGGCCTCGTGGTCTCCGCCGAGCATTTATCATCATCAGCCAACCCACTAGATCTGTCAAGTTTCGTCAGGAAGTTGGATATTCCTGTCATCTTGGGGGGATGTGCTTCGTATCAAAGCGCCCTTCACCTGATGAGAACCGGGGCTTCGGCAGTATCGGTCGGTGTGGGACCAGGGTCTACCTCCCGGAGCGGTGATTACCTGGGCATTGACATACCGCAAGCTACGGCTATAGCCGACGTCGTGGGGGCAAGGACAAGACATTTGGAGGAGACTGGCTTTTATGTGCAAGTCATAGCCGAAGGAGGCATGAGAACAGGCGGTGACATTGCCAAAGCCATAGCTTGCGGTGCCGATGCCGTGATGTCGGGATCGCTTTTTTCAAGGGCCAAAGAGTCTCCTTGTAAGAATTTCTATTTCGGAAGTTCTTTGCAACACGATGACATACCGCGAGGCGTTTTATCGGAGGTAAAAAACGATCTGAGCCTGCGGGAAATTATTTTTGGTCCGGTTGCAAGAAATGACGGCCGTTCCAATCTAACCGGCGTTCTCAAAAGGAGCATGGCGATGTGCGGTGCTCAGAATGTTAGAGAGCTACAAAAAGCGGAACTCGTTGTCAATATGAGCAAGCCGCCGACTTATTGAAGGTGAATCTGATATGGATCAAGAGAGCCCAGACCACACATTAGATCGACAAGACGTTGCCGGTCAACTCGCCGCAAAGCAAAACGAAACTGACAGTGAGAATATCAAGACGCCAACCCAAAAGCCCGTGTCTAAGATAAAAGCTGCTTTTTCCTATCGGAAAAAAGATATTTTGGCTCTGTTCGTGATTCTGCTGGCCGCTCTTTTGTATTTGTCACCTTCCCTTAAAGATGGCTATAGTTTCGGACCTACTGACCTGGGAAGAACCTTATCGGTATTGACGAATTTGCCGGCCTCATCGGGGACGTCGGTTCATAACGTTGTCAACGGGGATATCATCACCCAAGGTGTTGCCTGGAATACTTTGGACTGGAAACTGGTCCACTCGGGACATGTTCCGCTTTGGAACGATGAGTCGGGGACCGGATTGCCGCAATTGTTGAATTTTGAGTCGGCTCCTTTCGCTTTGCCGACATTGGTGGGCTATCTTTTCCCTCTTGATATTTCATTCTTGATTACGGTTCTGGTCAAACTACTGATTGCCGGCACGGGTGTTTACTTTTTGCTCCGCTTCCTAAAAACATCTCCGGCGGCTTCAACTTTTAGTGCCGTCAGTTTTATGCTATCCGGGGCTTTTACAGGATGGCTGGGCTGGTCTATAAGCGGCCCGCTTGCATTTGTCGGCTGGATTGTTCTTGCCGGGCTCATGTGTTACAGACAAAAAGAGCGTTATCGAGTCAAAGGGATCGCTCTTTTGGCTTTGGTAACCGCTTTCTGCATTTATGGCGGTTTCCCCGAAGATTATGTCCTCATGGCGATTACCTTGATCGCTCTCTTTGTATTCGGCGGAATTGCTTTCTTGATTAAATACCGGAACATCGACATCAAAGGGGTATTTTTGATAGTCGGCGGACTTCTGGGTGGTTTCCTGCTCTCTGCTCCGCTGTTGTTGCCGGGTATCGGGGTGCTCAAATCTTCGGTGCGAAATGTTCAAGGGGCTGACATAGGACTTCCGTTGAAAGACGTAGCGCTGTTTTTTGCACAAGGTTATGACGGCTTTCCGACCACCACGCACACTTTGATACACAGCAGCTATTTTGGCTCTTTGGATTATTTTGAGACGGCTTCCTACGTAGGAGTGTTGGCGATCGTCTTTGCTGTCTTGGCTGTATTTACTCTCTATAAAAGGCCTGCGGTAGTCGGGCTGATTGCATCGGGCATTGTAACTTTTTTGGTGGTCTTTGAGTTGGGAGCCTCGGCTCCCGTTCAGCACTTGATTTCTGATATGGGTCTCGGCGGTGTGGCTCTACAAAGAGCACTTTCACTCATTGACTTTATAATTGCCGTCTTGGCCGGGCTTGGACTGGACTTTTTCATCAAGAACACTCATAAAAAGCCGGTCCAAATTAAGTTCCTGGTGTCTCTTGGCGCGGTGGGCCTTATTTTGATCGCTCTGTGGGATAAATCAAATGTCGGCCAAGCCGTTATAACTGGTACGCCTTTTAGTATTACTTCTTCCGAAGCTTCGGCAATCAGGCAGGCCTCTTTGCTATGGCCGACGTTCATGCTGGTCATTTTGCTTCTCGGTGATATCTGGCTTTATATGGGTCATATGGATAACAAAGTAAAGGTAACAAAGCGGATAGCGGCCTTTTTGGCGTTCCTTATAGTTGCCCAAGGCGGGTTTTTAATTTTTGCCGGAGTCGGCATCAATTCTTACGCCCCTACACCTTATCCGAAGACAGAGGCAATCAGCGATCTTGAGAGGTTGGTAGGCAACTCTCTTGTCGGTTTGGACGGGACAAATGAGAGCTGCGGTTCACATCCTACTCCCCCCTGTGGTCTTCGCCAATGGGAAGGTATAGGGCTTTATCCCAATATGAATCTTGGCTATGGTCTTGATGAATTGGCTATGCATGACCCGACTATCCCCAAAGCTTATTTTGACGCTTTCCCGGTGGCAAACAATGACCAAAACGGCGGAGGCACCAACCTTTTTGCTCCCTCGATAGATTCGTCTGCTTTGGCCAGACTCTATGGTGTCCTCTATATCATCGTACAGCCACCAAACCCTATCCCAAAAGGTATGAAATATGTCGCTTCTCTGCGACATAACGGCGTTACGCTAAAAGTTGCCGAAGTCGTAAATTCCGGACGTTTTGAGTTCGTCTATGGACAGCCCCCCGGTCAGTTACTGGATGTGGTCGGGGCAAAGCCGGCATCAGGTGGCGATCATTTGGCCAGGCCTTATAGGGTAAATGAGAAAAGAACAATATTCTATAGCGGTTCACATCCAAGCGACACCGTTTATAATTTATCGCTTACAGCTGCCAAAGCAGGTATCCTGTATGCGAAGATAACGGACATATCGGGTTGGCATGCGACGGTGAATGGGCACAGTGTGGCCATTGATAAATCCCCAGGCGACTTGATGGAGATCAGATTGCCTAAGGGTAAAGATAATGTCACTTTCACTTATGCCCCGTCTTTATTAAATGCCGGTTACTGGCTGGCTTTAGTTGCGATAGTGATCTTAGCTGGACTATACATTCTGGAACAATCGGTCTATAGGCGTCAGAGTAAAGCCAAAAAAGTAAAAGCAGACTTGACCGGTGACGAGGTCAGGGCATAGGTGCGAAATAAACTATCTGACCCGTTCCATCCTTCGTTCTTCTTCCGACGTTCCACCCCAGATACCTCTGATAGTGGGATCTGACAAGGCTTCTTGACGACACTGCTCTCTTACGGGGCACTTGGCACAGATAGATTTGCCCTTTCTGGTAGGTTCTCCACATGCGGGAAAAAACAATTCTGTTCCCATTCCCTTGCAGGCCGCCTC
This sequence comes from Actinomycetes bacterium, assembly GCA_021798275.1. Lineage (GTDB taxonomy): Bacteria > Actinomycetota > Acidimicrobiia > Acidimicrobiales > Bog-793 > JAJZMK01. The sequence continues at coordinate 37,472 of JAJZMK010000093.1, forward strand.
ATCCATCCATGAATAATCTTTCTTGATATATGGTCCGCTGCGCAAAGAGAGGTCTGAAATTATACGTTGACCGTGGACAATACGAATAGCATGAGATGCCATTAGTCATAACCTCCTTAGTGTTACTATAAAAATCTCATATTTCAAAAGTAATTTTTAGGGTATAAGGTCATATTTAAAAGACTATGCTGTAAATAATTGCATAAAAATAAAGGTAAATTTTGATTACAAACCCGATAGATTACATGTAAAGGCCGGAATATAAATGAGCAAACTTATACTATGGGACATAGATGGGACTTTACTTTCCATCGGCTATCTTGGCGCCGAAGTATTTGACAGGGCTTTTGTGGCAGCATTGGGGATCAAGCCTCCATCCAGAGTGAAGATGAGCGGCAAAACAGACCCCCAAATAGTAAGTGAATACCTTGATATGCTGGGTTTTGACAAATCTGATTATCCAAAGACAATAGAAGCCGTTTTGGCCAGTCTTCAGCATGAATTAGCAATGGCAAGCGATGAAATCAAAGAAGCTGCTTCTCTGAAAGTAAACGCAAGAGAAATATTAGAATATTTTGCGGGAGAAGAAGAGATAATTCAGACTGTTTTAACGGGAAATATTATACAAAATGCAAAATTAAAGCTGGAGCTTTTTTCCTTACTTTCTTATTTCGACTTTGATTGCGGGGCTTTTGGTTCCGATGACATAGATAGGACTAAACTGGTGACAGTTGCCGCAGAAAGAGTATATGCCAAACACAACATACGGCCGGAAGCAAAAAATACCTGGATTATAGGTGATTCTCCAAATGACTTTGCCTGTGCCAGAGCCTCCGGAATACGTTGCATCCTGGTGGCTACAGGCCGATTTGACTATGATGAACTTTCTCTTCTTGGAGCGGACTTGGTCTGTCATGACTTGTCCGATCAAGAGATATCGGACTTTGTGACAGCTTAACCTATTCTATAATTGTAAGATTTAGCAAAGTGCTCGCGAAACATCGCTGTCAGGAAGACCTTGCTTAGCACTAGTAAACTTTTATATGTAAATATTTTATCAAAATGTATAAAGTTTTAACATCTTATATGCTATATAATAACTTTATTACTGAACGTCTATGCTCCTATGATAGTGTACTTTATATGATCAGCATCACTGTCTTTATGGATAGTTTTGCCTGTTATACCTAATAAATTGGACCTGTTACTTATTTTATTTTCGGCTTCGGATAAGCAATCCTTACCGATTTGCAGTAAGTAATCAATTACATCCTTGGCGTAATACTTTTTTCCAAACCTGGAAACCAGATCTTTTAAAAAGGAGAGATCTTGACCTATCGTAACCACCGGTGGTTCACTATAGCCGTCTTTTCGGGATTGGCCGAGACCTATGGTGGCCATCAATCCATTGCATAGACAAACTTTGTTTTTAACCTCTTTTGGATCACCACCTTTTTGTATATAGTCCTCAATAGGCTCTGCCGGACAGCGATAGCGGATTTTCCCTTTTCTGTCGAGAAAAGGAGTCCGTAAGTAACCTACATCACAAATTCTGTCTCTTCGTTTGTAAATGCCTATGTCACTCAAGGTATTTTTTAGTCTGGCTATTTTAATAGGAAAGCCGGTCGGAGAGGCTTCAGGGTCGGCATGGATTGCCATGGCATCGGAAAGGTAGCTCTCGATAATGTCTTCTTTGATCTGGGGAAGGATTTCCGATTCCTGACTGAGAGCAAATGCAGATCCTACCTGAATTCCCGCTGCACCTTGGGAAATGGCCTCTTGTAAACTCTGGTGATTTGCCTTAGCGCCTGCCAGCCAGAAAGGAAGTTTGAGTTCCAGAAGTTGTGCTAAGTCGACCTCATCTCTTTGGCCGTAAATAGGCTGTCCCGATTCATCCAAATTCATTTTCCCGCGAGGTCTCGCACTGTGACCGCCGGCTGTGTGGCTTTCGATAATAAATCCATCCGGGCGTGTAGCCGGGTTCCGGAATAGAAAATTGGCCAGTGAACTTGAAGAGATAATCGCTAGAAAAACAGGCTTGGCCAATTGCGGAGTGTCGTGAAAAGAGAGTTGGGGATCGAGATATACCCTGGCTTCGTGACTTTCTTTTTGAGCCCTGCTCCCCGGGGATGCTGTTTCTCCGGAGGACGCGTCGGTGTGCATTTCCCCGGTTTTTTGATCATGCTCGCCACCGGCAATCTGCACCGTGATTTTACCGACTTTACCTTTGGAGAAATCTTCGATGAGTTGAGGTATCTCACTTGGAATACCGGCTCCCATCAATATGTAGTCGACTTTTGCCAACATGGCTCCATAGACGGCGGCGGGAGTGGTCATCTGTAGTTTTTCCATGTAATTGATGCCTATAAGACCGTCGTGACCCTCTTTGGCCAGAGTTACTTCGACGAAATTGGCCAAAACCGTTAATTCGCTGCGCAAAGGGTCACAGTCCAGACTGGGACGCGGGACAAGTCGATATGGTGACGAGGTCTGATGTTCTCCGTTGTTTAGGTATCTTTTGAGAACGCGTTTAACTACATCTTTATAGGGGAATGCCTCCATGGCTCTCCGCAGCGTACCGTCTTGGTCTCCGTTTTGGAGACGCCTGGCCAGCAACGAATCAATGCCTACGCCGGAGACGACACCCAACTGACCATATTTTGATACTGCCCGGGCTAATTTCCACCCCGACACGCCTATTCCCATCCCGCCTTGAATTATGCGAGGAAGTTTAATTCTTGAATCCATATCCGTATGTAGCATTACTAAGGTCCTTATCCCTCGGTCACGTTATTTTGACAGCGAACGCGATTTCCCGTATGAGACAGCCGGCAGTTTTGCCAGACCAGGGTTGTCGTGTCGTAGCATCGTTATCATTATAATAAGTTTTTTACTGTACATATAGTCATTAACTTAATGTTAAAAGATAATATTTTGACCGGCGCCCACCCCCCCCATTTGCTAGGAGCCGTATTTTACCTGTCTCATCTCAAGACGTGACCGAGCAACGGGCTTTGTTTTGGCTGTTGAAAGTATATTTTGCTAATCGCCAGTTGTTATATGGCTCTACTCGCTCTCTTCTGAAGATATAGAGCTGTATTTTAAGCCTTTATAAATGTTTACAAGGTTTCTCGGAGCATTTCTTGCGCTTATCTGGTGGCAGATTAAAATCGCTTCGGCATTGGCGATGAAACGTACAACCTGTTTATTACATATAAGCACCATTATATTGTATGGATAATGCTTATTTATAAACGAGTCCGTTTGATAGGATTAATCGGTGACCGCTGATCGAACGAGTGCTTTATTGGAAGATTTGAATGAGGAGCAATCCGAAGCAGTCCTGTACCAATCGGGCCCCCTCGTAGTGGTAGCCGGAGCCGGATCAGGGAAGACGAGGGTTCTGACAAGACGTATCGCATACCTCATTGCCCAGGGAGTTTTGCCTGAGCAGATCTTGGCCATAACTTTTACGAATAAAGCCGCACAAGAGATGAAGTCCCGTATCTATGAGTTGATCGGAGAGACGGCTTCGGGGATGTGGATCTCCACCTTTCACTCCGCCTGCGTCAGAATCCTCAGAAGACATGCTGGACGGATTGGTTTTACACCTTCTTTTAGTATTTATGACGATAGCGAGTCGCGAAGACTGATAGAGCTGGTAATCGCTCACCTTAATATGGATCACAAAAGGTATTCAGCACGGGCTATTTCACATATCATCAGTGCTTCTAAAAATGACATGTATTCTCCGGCATCTTATTTGGGAAAAGCCTCTAACGAGTTCGAAAAAAGTGTGGCTGCAATTTTTTTTGAGTATCAGAAGAGGTTACGGGATGCCAATGCCTTCGATTTCGATGATCTGTTATTAAAAACAGTTGAATTGCTAAAGAGCAACGAAGATCTGGCTTTAGCATATCAAGAGAGGTTTTATCATCTGCTTGTTGACGAGTATCAAGACACCAACAGAGCGCAGAACGAACTGGTAGCTCTGTTAGGTGCAAAAAGCCAAAATGTATGCGTTGTAGGTGACAGTGACCAGAGCATATATGCTTTTAGGGGGGCTAATTTCAGAAATTTATTGAACTTTCAATCGATGTTTTCAAACGCCAAAGTAATTGTCCTAAATCAAAATTATCGTTCCACTCAAAACATCTTGGACGCTGCTAATGCCGTTATTGAACATAATGAGTCCAGAGTAAAAAAACGTCTCTGGTCGGCACTCGGGCCGGGAGAGAAAATCAAAATTTTCAGAGCCGGAGACGAACGTTATGAAGCCGCATTCGTGGCCAACGAAATTGTTAGTCTTGCTGCGGGAAAAATCACTTCTTATGCTGATATTGCCGTGTTCTATAGGACAAACGCACAAAGCAGAGCCATCGAGGAAGCGTTGGTCGACCGCAATATTGCCTACAAGGTCATAGGAGGGATAAGATTTTTTGACCGTAAGGAAATAAAAGACATTCTGGCCTACATGCGACTTATCGACAATATACGTGACGAGATATCTATAAGACGCGTCATCAACGTACCAAAACGTAAAATCGGGGCAAAAGCCTTGGAAGCTATCGAGCGCTATGGGGAGGAGAATTCTCTGACTTTTTACGAAGTACTGCTCGATATAGACAATTGTCCGCTTCCGTCTGCGGCCAGGTCCGGGGTAAAGAAATTCCTCGGACAACTGGAGTTGTTGCGCGACCTCAGAGACCTTCCACCGAAAAAGATTATGGAAGATTTACTCGACGTCACTTCGTATAGGGAAGATCTTTTGGAAGAGGCAGATGAGGCCGGACCGTTGGCAAATCAGGCTATGAACCGCCTTGAGATTATAGACGAACTGATGTCGGTTGCCATGGAGCATGAGGATCTGGAGTCTTTTCTCTCATCTACGGCTTTGCTGAGCCCCTCGGACGATTTGAAGAGTGGCAACGAAGCCGTTACCTTGATGACTATCCATGGGGCCAAAGGTCTTGAGTTTGATGCCGTATTTCTAACAGGTATGGAAGAAAGCCTATTTCCTCATGACAGGGCGATGTCTGATCCCGAAGAACTGGAAGAAGAACGCAGGTTGTGTTATGTGGGGATCACACGAGCCAGAAAATATCTTTATTTAACACATACTTATACAAGGACAATTTTCGGCAGAACGCTGGACAGCCTGCCAAGCCGTTTTTTGCGCGAACTTCCAAAAGATCTGGTGGTGGACATGTCTATACATGCCGTCCGGGCCTCGGATACTTTCAGAGATGCGGCTCTGTTTACAGATGAACCCGAGGGCGTTATTTTTGGGATGGGGAATGCATCGGCTATGGCCGGATCACGATATTCCTATAGCGATATAGCAAGCAGGTCGTATGCGGAGAAAACTTTTACCGGATCAAATAGGAATCACACAAAAGCCGACGTTAGAAGAGACCATACCCCCGGCGAGATGAACCCATTTAAGGTGCGGGACGTAGATGAAATCAACCTCTTCCGAGTCGGAGATAAGATTAGCCATGCCAGATACGGTCAAGGTGTCGTCAAAAGCATCACTGGCAGTGATGGAGATAAAGTTGCAGTAATCTCTTTTCTGGACCACAAGGAAAGGAAATTTCTCCTGGCGGCGGCACCCATAAAGCTTCTGCAGTAATAGAGTCGTATCCCGTAAAGAATTCTGTCTGAACCAAGAGCTTCTATTTGGTGACTTTTATGTCAGAATAATTTCTGATCTCCGCCATCAAAACTTGAAAGAATGGTTCTGTCCAGGTTCGATACTTCCACGACTTTATGTCTGGATGTAAAACCTTTTTTGATGACTACGTCGCCTTTTGAGACATGTAGTTTTTCTGCCAAGAGAGCGATGAGTTCCGCATTGGCCTTTCCGTTTCTAGGAGGAGACTTGATAAAAGCTTTCATCGTGACGGCACTGGGTGAATCGTCTAATAACGACAGGGAAGATTTTTTGGCCCCGGGGTGTACATTAACTGTTATAAGAAGTTTTGATGAGCTATTGTATTGATATGACATCCTGTGAAGCAACCTCTGTTCTCGATAAGACACAAGTACGGGAGATAAATCTATCTCATGTAGGTGTTGAAGGTCTTATTTTGGAGACTATTAAGCCCTTTTGGCTTCTTGACCATCCTTTTTATCGCCGTTGGCAGGATGGCCAACTAACACTTGAGGAGCTTGCTTGGTATGCTTCCCAGTATCGTTTATTTGAGCGCTATCTGCCGAGTTTCTTGATCCGTCTTACGGCAGCGTTGCCAGACGGAGACGCCAGGGACTTGGTTTTGGCCAATTTGGCCGATGAAGAAGGCGATCCTATCGCTCATATCGATTTATTTGAGAGGTTTGCCAATGCGGTGAACGCACCGGTGGCTCCGGCCGGACAAGCTGCGGCCAATCTCATCAGAGCACATGAGGAGCTCTTAGCTGAGAGCCCGACGGCTGCCCTGGCTGGGTTTCTGGCCTATGAGATACAGACGGCTGAGATAGCAAAGACCAAAGCAGACGGTCTGAAGAACTTTTACGGAATAAGTAACTTCGGGGCATCGTTTTGGACTCACCATAGCGAACTGGAAAAAGACCATGCCGAATGGACAACCGACGCCCTTGCGTTGATGGCCGAAGACAAATCCGTTCTGGCCTATTCCGCAGAGAAGACAGCCCGGGCCTGGTGGGAATTTCTGGATGAGCAAGACTCACACTTTGTCCGATAGGTAAAATATTTTTTAGACTACCAGGCAATAGAATTTTTGCCTGTATGCAATCGGTACTTGGACTTAAAAATAGGCGGGAGTAAAGAGATGTATTCTGCCTGGTCTATTATATTTATCTATATCAATAAAATATTTTCATTTTGGTTTTATAGATGACCGGAGAGTCAATGTCATATGCCATTCAAGTAGAACACGTATATAAAACGTTCAAAGGCGGCGTCAAGGCTCTCAATGACGTGAGCCTGGAAGTCAAAGAGCAAAGCGTATTTGGTCTTTTGGGCCCGAATGGGGCTGGAAAAACCACTTTGGTCAGGGTTTTGACAACGATTTTGCGACCAGACAGCGGCTCAGCAAAGATTCTGGGTTACGACGTCGCTGAACACGGCGATACGGTCAGACGCCTGTTCGGACTGGCCGGACAATACGCGGCCGTAGACGAGAACTTGACGGGTATGGAGAACCTCATCATGATCGCCCGTCTCAACCACCTCTCCAGGCAAGATGCCAAGAAAAGAAGCGGTGAATTGCTGGAGCGGTTTGAATTGACCGATGCGGCGACGCGAGTACTGAAGACATATTCCGGTGGAATGAGGAGGCGGCTGGATTTGGCTGCGGCACTCGTGACGACACCCCCCGTGCTTTTTCTAGACGAACCGACTACCGGACTTGACCCCAAATCACGGGCCTCTCTGTGGCAAATTATAGAAGAGCTGGTGAGAGACGGAGCAACCGTACTCCTTACGACCCAATATTTGGAAGAAGCGGACCGTCTGGCAAGTGAAATAGCCGTCGTTGATCACGGTAGGGTTATAAAGCGCGGGTCTCCGTCCGAACTTAAAGCATCTCTTGCTTCAACGGTATTGGAAATAGGGTTTACCTCCGCTGAGGATGCCGCGTCGGCAGCTAAGTTATTGATGTCCGTGCAAGGCAGAAACTTAAATATCTTAGAGGGGACAGTTGAAATTCAAGTAGACGAAGGCCCAAAGACGGCGGTAACCGTTCTGAGAGAGCTGGATAATGCCGGCCTTGAGCCTCAAACTTTCGTTTTGAGAGAGCCAAGCCTAGACGATGTGTTTCTTGCCCTTACCGGCCACCCCGGTGAGGGACCGACAGAAGACTGATATAAAACGGACCCGACAGTTTAGATGTCCGCTCTCAATGCGGATAAAGGTGGATATTTATTAATGACTGATGTTAATTCCGGACACATAACTCACATCAACCCCAACTTAGACGTTTCTTTTATGGAAAATCTATATTGGGTGGTAAGCGACACGATAGCTCTGGCAAAGCGCAGTCTTTTGAAGGTTGTGCGCATCCCAGAATCTCTGTTCTTTTCAACAATCCAACCGATCATGTTCGTACTGCTGTTTCGCTATGTGTTTGGCGGTGCTATCCACGTGCCTGGGGTGAGTTATGTGAATTATCTGATCCCCGGCATTTTCGTCCAAACCGTGGCTTTCGGGGCCGTGAATACCTCCATAGGGTTATCTGAAGACTTACAAAAAGGGATCATCGAACGCTTTAGGGCACTTCCCATGGCCCGTTCCGCCGTTTTGGTTGGCAGAACGATAGCCGATTTGGTCAGAAATTTTTTTGTCATGATCATTATTACCGTGGTCGGTTTTTTGGTCGGTTTTTCCATTAAGACCGGGGTGGTGGATTTTCTGGTCGGAGTGGGGATAATCTTACTGTTTTCCTATTCTCTGTCTTGGGGCTTTGCCGTTATCGGACTTTTTGCCCCCAACAGCGAGACGGCACAGGTTATGTCCTTCCCGCTACTTTTCCCCCTTACATTTGCCTCTTCGGCTTTCGTCCCCGTAGCGTCCATGCCAGGCTGGCTACAAGGTTATGCAAATCATCAACCGGTATCTGTAGTGGTAGACGCCGCTAGGGCATTGATGGTCGGGGGACCGGTTGCATGGCCTCTTGAACAATCATTGATGTGGATCGCAGGAATTATAGTTGTACTGGCGCCGCTTGCTGTTCATCGCTACAGGAAAGTTGTTTGACTAAAACGATATTTGGTTGTCCGGGGTAAGCAGGTATTTTTTGCAAATCAGACCGCTTATTTACGGAGCTATTTGTCGGGTTGGATTTCTGTGGGGTGAAAGAGGATTTTTTTATAGTATCTCAGTTCCTCCACACTCTCGAGAATGTCATCCAGAGCCCGATGGGTGGAAGTTTTTTTTGGGGCTTGATAATATACCTTGGGAAACCACCTTTTAGCCAATTCCTTGATCGTGGAAACGTCAATCGAGCGGTAGTGGAAAAAATCTTCTAACCCCGGAAGATATTTACTGAGAAAACGCCTGTCAACCCCTATGGAGTTACCGCATAAGGGTATCCGAGCATCTCCTTGGACGTGGGTTTTCAAAAAAGCCATGGTTTGCTCAGCAGCTTCTTCCAGAGTCAGGGTGGATTTTCTGATCTCGTCCAATAGACCGCTTTCAGAATGCATTTTATAGACCACTTCGTCCATTTCTTTCAGCTGGTCTTCCGTAGTCGATATTACTAAGTCCGGTCCTTCATAGATGATATCTAAGTTATCATCCGTTACCAGAGTAGCTATTTCCACAATGACATGGCGGCCAAGGTCAAGCCCCGTCATCTCTAAATCCATCCAGGCGAGCATTTCATGATGCTACCCATAAATTTAGCTTTATATTTCATTTATCGGAACTTATTATAAATTTGAAACATGAAATCGGGCTTGCTCTCCTGCAGACCATCTATTCCGATGTTCGGAACACTCTCCAGAGCGAACCGGAGAAGTATAGAGTGTAGGGATGGATATCAAAATCAAGAGGTTGGATCCGGAACTCAGCTTACCTGCAACTGCCAAATACGGCGATGCGGGCCTGGATCTTTTTTCCAGAGTGGATGCGGAATTACCTCCTGGTAACAACCGGAAGTTAGTGCCAACCGGTATTGCCGTGGCCATCCCATTTGGTTACGCAGGACTAATTTTGCCGAGGAGTGGAACCGCGCTAAAACACGGGATTACATGTCTAAATTCCCCCGGTTTGATAGATGCCGGCTACAGGGGAGAGATTCAATGCATCTTGATCAATACCGACCCCTTCAACACGTTTTTTGTCAGGAGGGGAGATAGAATAGCACAACTGGTTGTTGTGGAAGTCCCAGCGGTGAGGTTGACAGAAGTCGACGAATTAGATGTAACAGAACGCGGGGAGCACGGTTTTGGCCATAGCGGTATGCAAAGTCTCGTTTAGTTGCCAAGAATAAAGACAGTGCCTGTAATTCTTATTTATGTCCGTTAGCTTGTGGCGTAAATTATGCCGAAAGCGTATCTATACTACGGATAACCATCCCTACGGATAATCAGTGGCCGAGTATTTTTTCCGGTGTTATATGTAAAACCACTCTTTCGTCGCCGGGCTGATGCCAGGGGTAGTGGTCCTGGCCTATATATTTCTTGGCCATTTGATCGATGAAAGAAAAGTCCGGGTCGTCGGTGATAGAGGTCACTTTACCCCTTATTTCCGCATATCGATAAGGGTCTGAGGGGTCTAGAATCGAAACGGCGACATTGGCATTTTTGAGAATATTTTTATATTTTTGCCTGGTCTTTGTTTGACTGATCAGGATGTCTTTCCCATCCCAGCCAAACCACACCGGAGAACTATGTAACTCTCCTTCGGGTCCGACGGTTGCTAAATGTGCAAATCCTTTTGATTCTAAAATATCTTTTACTTTATCCAAAGCACCGTTTGATGACATTTCCTAGACTCCCATTGTCCATATAATTTTTGATACTTACTATTTTATAGGAAGTTTTATTTTTAAAGCCTTTTTCTCCAAACTTGTTTGATATGGCACTCGATGATTTGATAAGGTATTAATAAATATATTTGCGGACGTGGCTCAGCTGGTAGAGCATCACCTTGCCAAGGTGAGGGTCGCGGGTTCGAATCCCGTCGTCCGCTCCAAGTTTTCCTCCAAGTGTTTTTCAAAACCGGCTTTTCTGTAAAAATAGTTAACTGAATCTTGAATCAGCCGTTCGTTTCAGCGAGTAAGCCATAGCGTCTGGATGAGTCTTTGTAAAATATCGATTGTGAGTCGGTAAACCTATGGCAACTATGACAACACAGCAACTTGAGCAAAAGCTCAAAAACCATTTTTTATGCCCTGTGGTGAGAGTAAAAAGCAAGATTTATCAAGATTTAGCTTCGATCTCAGTATCAGAGGTTTCACGGTTCTTAAAAAGTACAGCCTCTATCTCTTGTAGAAACCCTATAACTTCTTTAGCTGAGTCTTGAAACGCTTTTTCTGCTTTGACCTGTTCTTTAGTGCACCAGTCAAGTACTTTTCTCAGAAGTGATTTTTTCTTTTCTCTCTTTTTATTACCTGTGCAACTCAAGGTATCGGCAACATCTGATGCAAACTCATCGGGGTAATAACTTTCAAAGTCAGCTTCTTTCCAAGTGCGAAATTGATTCGGTGACCACGAAGAAAATTTTTTATGTAAATTATCTACTATCTTTTTTCCATCATCATCACCGTCGACAATCACCCAAGCTCTATTTAGATAAAGATTTTGTTCCAGATGAGCAAATAAAAAAAGTCTATTAAAATCATTGAAGGTTGCTTCGACATTTTTATTTCCTCTGGCTGAAACTATTTGTATACGAGATAATTTGGGGGCGAACCATGGAACTAAGTATTTTTGAATGATACTCTGAGCCGATGATTCTTCTAAGATTAGCCAACCTTCGCAGGTGTCAAAATCATAAAGCTCATAGCCAAGTTGACGCAAAACTTGGATGCGGGTAGGAGTTGACTTATCAACTTCTTTGATCGACGATGTCGGTATGCTAAGGCCTTTGTATTCTTGGGCGACATGCAATAATTTACTCCTGCTATGGGCACCTAAATATTTGACTACGATATTGGAGTGAGTGGAAATAACAAATTGATTAGACTCCGCCTTTTCCCATATAAACTCTAATATTGCCTTTAAAGCCTCGGGGTGAAGGTCATTTTCCGGTTCTTCGATTAAAAAGAGGTTACCATCTGCCATGCACAAATCAGTGATGAGACCAAGCAAGTCGGCTACCCCTTCCCCCATCTCTTCAAGAGGGATATAAGAATCCCCAACTGATATGCCAGCTTGCTGTCCATTTTGTGATGCGTGTGTAGTGACGGTAAAGCCAAGTACATTTTGACAAAGTTCGTCGTATTCTTTCCATCGTGGGTTCGTTGGGTTAGAGAGACGAGCTACTTTAGAAACCAAATTAGAAAGATTATCGCTTATCTCATTTTGATTTTTAATATTTACTATCTGATTAAAATTGGTAACCTTGCGCTTTGATAAGTAAGTATATAGAAAATTATCTGGTTCGAAGGAATGAAAAAGTTGGTTATTAGGTTGACCCATAGTATATTTGTGCGATCCTTTTTGTATGGTAAGTAGTGAATTCCTATCTTTGGCTAAAGAGATAACGAGTGGATCACTACCTGGAGAAGCTATGTATGAGTACTTCTTGTCAATGTTTTTTAAGTGATAGTTAATAGATAATTGATTTTCATCAAATCTAAGATATTTGTTGATAAGGCTATCAAGGAGTACTAGATCTGTCTGTAAAAGATGCAATGCTTTAATAACAGCCGACTTTCCGCTGTTATTATTGCCGATCAAGAGATTGATCTGATCAAGCTCTATTCCTCCGGTGTCTGTAAAACACTTAAAGTTGCCTATGCGTAGATTTGTAAGTTTCATCAATTATTATTTTATCCATAAAAAAACTTAAGAAAATAATTTGACGTATTTATTATCAAAATGCTTGTTAAAGTAAACTATACTATTATAGTATACAGTGTAATAAGTTTACTTGCGATAGCCAAATAACTTAAATCATTTGATCAGTATATAAAAGGTTTTAAAAATTGAATGCTATGTAATTCATTATAATTGGTTTTAAGGTTTAGGTATAACTCAAAGTATGTATATTTATTTTAGACCCCAGGGACTCTTTGGCTAGCAAAAGCAAGTGCTGATGATGGGTAAAGAGTAAAACCTGACTATATTCAGAGAGGCGACTTAGACAACGCAGAGCTGCCGATGAGCGGGTATCGTCAAAATTAATTAATATATCATCGAAGATTACCGGCATTTTTCCTATATGTTGAACACTTTCTTCGATAGCGGCGATTCTTAAAGCGAGATATAGCTGGTCCCGTGTCCCATCGGACATTTCCTCCAGCCATTTTTGCTCATTTTCTTTCGAATATGCACATAGAAGCTTTCTATTCTTTTCACCTTCTTCAGCCGATATTTTTTGGTATCTACCATCGGTAATTTCTTTGAAATAACCAGAGGCTTTTTGTAAGAGGGGATTTTGGTGTTTGGCACCGTAGCGGCTGATGGCTTCTTCCGCTATATAATTAGCCAGTATCAAACGGGCATACTGCTCCCCGTTCTCTATAATCTCTGCCAGGCAATTTTCTGCCAGAGCTGCTTTTCCTGCGGCAGCTTCGGAGCCATCCATCTCATCTATTTTTAATTGAATCGCTATTTTATCTTCTTGGACTATTGCTAAATCTTTTTCTAATTCTTTGCTTTCGGTATCAATTTGTTTAAGTTCTGTATCAATTTTTTCTATCTCGGTATCAGATATATTTTGAAATGCTTCCGATAAAGACCTTCCTCCCGTCTGGTCAATTAGTTCATTTTCTATTCTGTTAATTTCTTGCTCAAGCGAATAATATGTTAATGAGTTAGTAACTAAAGATGAGATAGCATCACTATATTCAATTCCATTTTCTTTAAGCAATTCTTTTAATTCCGCTTCACAACCGACAAGCTGTGAAGTCAAAGATTCCATGCCGTCGCGCTCGGTTGTGAGACTTTCGCATATGCTTAGATACTTGTCGTAAGTAGCCCTCTCTTCCTTTAATAGCTTACCAAGAGTACGCGCGGCATCGATATGTGTAGTTTCTGATAGATTCAAGAAACCGTTTGCCGCTGAGCGCAATTGTTGCTCAAAGATATCAGAGCGGTGGTCGATACCTGCAATCCTGTCTGTCAGCGCGTTGATGGACTGTACCAAGCTATCAATCTGGTCTATTTGAGAGAGTAAATTCTTACTTTCATTGGGGGAGTTGACTTGAAATCCCAACCCTGCAAGAAGCGTATTGAATTCTTCTTTTGCCAGGTCTTTTGTTTTGGACGTTTTTGTTAAGGCATCTTCTAATTTATCGTATTTTTGTTTTAAAGATATAAGTTCTTTTTTATGGTTATTTCGCTCTTGTTCACTTTTGAGCAAGTTATCAAGCACTTGTTTGGCTTGGGAGATCAGAGGTGCTATGTCTGATCCCGTGATTGGACTTACACCATTGTCAGAAAGTGCATTTGCCAAGGTATTACGGCAGTTCCTCCTTTTTTTGAAAACAGATCTGAGTGATGACTTTGTCTCAAGGTATCTCTTGTAGCTTTTTTTAATTTCTGCGAAGTGATTTTTCCAGATTTCTAATTCACTATGGGATTTAGGGATAGAAAGATAAGGCCACGCATCTGCCCATTGGGTGAGTTGAAGTGCCAAGTCGTTTTCGCTATTTCGTATCTTAGATGAGATGTAGGTAATTTCATTAGTAGTGTCTACCAATTCAGCTTCCAGACGATTCCTCTGCGCTGTCTTGTCAGCCTCTTGCCATAGTCTATCGACTGTTTCGTCAGCAAGAGCAAGATGTGCTTCGTAAGCTGATGCCAAATCCAAGTCAGTTTTATACGAAAACCCATCGCCAGTTACTTTATTTTTGTACAACCAGGAAGCTTTGACGGTTTCCCATTCCTCATTTCGCATTTGCCTTACTTTTGCGAGATCGTCGTTGCTCGGAAGGTCTTGCGTCGCAGTAAGAGTTTTAAGCTCAGTTTCTTTATCATGTAGTTTTTCTTTTAACGTATCCAGCTGGTTATTTAGTAACTGAATGTTTACTTCTGAGTCTCTTAGTGCGGTAGACATTTCCTGTATTTGTAGATCTTCGGGTAAGCGGCTTTCCATCACAATTTTGACTTGATCAGGGTCTAGGTCAATTTGTATAGCTGCCTCACTCAGACTGCTACAGATTGCGTTCAGTTCTGACTCCAGTCTTGCAAGTTCCTCATCAAGGGCTATATTGGAAGCTTCAATGGCGGCTTCAAGTAAAGGTATATTTTGAGACTCCGGTAAGTCAGACAATAAGTAATTGATGTCTTCAATGACGCTTTTAGTTTGCGTCAATTCCTCGTTGGTACTGTCGTACTTACTTTGCGCATTACTCCAAATTTCCTGAACATCTCTGAGGGTATTTTTCGTATCGAGAATTGGTTTGATTTTGTCGATGTCATCTGTAGAGGTAGATGTCCCGAAGACGCTCTCTAGAATTCTCAACACTTTATGTCTGTTCTCGTCAAGGTCTTTCTGTAATTGAGCTTCGTCTTCGACGCCTTGGGCGTAGGCCATAATATTGGCTCCCAGAGCATCTATTTCATCGCCGCGATCGAGAAGGTTTTTGTTAGGCTGGATTCCTTGGAGCTTTTCTTCAAGGTTGCTAATGGTATTCTGCAAAGATGAGATGCTACCTTGCAGCTCGGTCTTTTGTGTTAATTTTGCATCTATTTTCTCAGCCGATGATTTCGGCAAAATATGACTAACGTCGAGAGAGTTTTTTTGTATTGTGAGCTGTTCTTTTCTTTTTAAGTTGGGTAGTACGGCACGCTGCATAGTTAAATACTGTCTCCGGCTATCTAATACATTAAGCTGCCTCTTGAGCTCTTCCTCGTCCTGTATCTGTTTTTTGAGGCGTTTTATTAGATCTTCGTAGCTGGAGGGCTTGAGTGAGAGATCCGCAATTTGTTTTTTGAGGTTGTGATAATCTCTGAGAGATTTATTGATTATTTTAGTAGAAGCCGTTGGGGCAAACAGTTTTCCCGTCTCTTGTTTAAATTGCTTAAGAATGTCATCGATTTCTTTAACGCCGATACCTGCGGCAAATATAGTTTCGTTGAATGCTCCATCACGCTCTACCAACCTAGTGGTCTCCTCCAATAGCTGTTCCCAGCCCAAGGTGAAGATGGATTCGAATTCTTCCTTCCCAACGCCATTTAGTAAGTAACGTTGCCAATTATCTTTGTCTACGGGAGTATCTGATGTGCGTTCGACGAGGTCATTCTTGCTTTTTTTGTAGCGGATAACGTCGGAGACGTTACCATCTTGGTCCTCCAAAACACCTCCGATTTGTAATTTATTCATCGGGTGAAAGAAGTCAAAAGAAGTCCTAGTGTCAATGCCATAAAGCAGAGAGGTTAAAGCTTTTCTGGCTGTTGTTTTCCCTGCTTCGTTCGGACCGTAAATGACGTGAAGACCTGGGGCTGATAAGTCAATATGAACGTTTGAAAAATTTCCGAATGCTATCAGATCGAGAGAGTTAATCTTCATTGTCAACCCCTTGTATCTTGAGCAGATAAGCAAGCATCGAAACCGCTTCATCTGTCATGTTCGCCAGATGCTGGGTACTTAAAAAATCATCAAGACCATATTGTTCCGCTGTGTTTATCTTATTCTTGAGTGAGGAAATGACAGAGAGTGGATTGTTGTCACTCAACAAACTCGGTAGGTCAGTTTTGATTGTTTGCGCGATCTCTTTTAATTCTCCCAAGAGCTCATTATTTGCGAAAGTGCCCAGGCTTTTCTCGTAAAAGGAGGAAACTTTTACTTTTTCTATCCAGATCGGAGCCTTATGAAAATCAAGAGACATAGCGCGAATCTCATTGGTTAAGTGGGTTATTTTTTCCTGCAGCATACCGGTTAAATTGGTATTTCCCGTAAACTCAATGCGCACGGCATAAGTTTTACTGCCATCTACACATGTAGACTCCAGTTGTTCATAACATGTAGATATGCAGTCTTCAAGTGATTTCGCCTCCGATATATCTACGTAGCAATGTTCCCAGCGGACATTGGCTAGTACTAACTCATCTAAGGAAGGCTCTCCGTCTGTAAATGTGACGAGTGATGCCCCTTTGGGGCCTGTTTCGCGAATATGACGGCCTTGTAGGTTCCCGGGAAAAACTATATAAGGATCGGTATCGATAATTTTCCGCTTATGGACATGACCTAGTGCCCAGTAATCGTACCCCTTAGATTTTAGGGTATCTAGGCCACAAGGGGCATATCTGTCATGGCCAAGTGTGCCATCAAAGCAAGTATGGAGCATACCTATATTGATCAGCCCCAAATCCCCTTTGGGATAATTAGCCGCTATGTTATCTGAGGTATCTCTTGTGGGGTAGCTTTGTCCATATACTGCTACGCCGAGATCGTCGAAAATGCGAACTTCAGGCTCTTTACTACCAAGTAATGTAGTATTCGGTGGAAATCGGAGTTTTTTGGTAAGTTGGCTTTGCGCGTCATGGTTGCCTTGGATGATGACGACCCGGATATTATTAGCGTTCAGCTCACTCAATCGATCGATGACGAACAGACCCGTATTATAATCTTTCCAATCACCGTCGTAGAGGTCGCCGGCTATCAGAAGCAGATCTACTTTCTCCTCAATGGCTGTTGAGACTAGAGATTCAAACGCATTTCGTGTCGCTGTCCTCACTGTTTCGGCAGGGGATCCCTCATAGGCAACCAAACCATGCATCGGGCTGTCGATGTGCAGGTCTGCAGCGTGCAATAAAGTAATTTTATCCATAGTCTTCAACGATCATACAATAGGGATCATACAATGAATTATTGCTAAGTCAAGTATTGTGGGCGTCCCTTTGAACCTACTATTTCTTGCTAAAGACAACCTGGGATAAGCAGCGAAACCGTTATAACACCGTCAACTGTTTTCTTGCGCGGTAAGGTCTGTACCGCAATACTTACACTTGGTCGCAGCCAACAAGATGTCGGATGAAAGACACGCCGGGCATGTCTTGACTGGGGGAGGGTCTGCAAAGACTTGGGTTCCGCGTTTTGCGGAAATCTTCTTATATGGCATTACTATAAAGAAATAGACCACAGCCATGAAAACCAAGAAGTAAATTACCTCTGAGAGAAATGCCCCTATATTCAAAAAGGTACTTTGGTTATTGGCAGACCCAAGTTGCACGCCAAGTCCGATAGAGTGTTTCCCCTGTATGCGTGATATGATGGGACTGACTATAGAAGAAGTAAAGGCTTTCACCAAGCCGCTGAATGCAAGTGCCACGATAAAACCTACCGCCATCACCACTATGTTGCCGTTTAACAGGAATTTTTTAAATCCTTTTAATGTCATTTTTTTCTCCATTGATGGGTTGAAGTTGCCTTTGTCTTATAACAGATTATATACATTAGATAGATGTATATAAATACCTTTTTTTATTGATTATTTATAGTAAAAATAGGATTTTTTGCCCGGAAATAGAGAAATTGTAGAGATAATTTCTATAGGAAAATAATTCATCAGCCGATTGGCAGTGAAAACGGTAGTTGGCTGTTAGCTGTTTTTTGAAACAGCAAATATTTTACGGATAAACAAGCTTTTGTGATGATCCATCAGATTTTCAATTGGAAATCTGATCAAAGATATCACCATAGCAACCAAAGCTCCTTCAAGGATACCTGCTATGACATCACCCGGATAATGTGCTCCGACATAAACGCGGGCAAAGCATAAAAATAAAGCCAAAAATACAGATCCAGATAGCACGTAATAACGAAATTTTGGCGATAACACAGTGCTTTTATGGGAATATTTTTTACCTACAGGTAAAAATACAGCAGAGTTTTGAATGGCTTCGGACTTTTTGAGTTGCCAGATAGCCAATGCAATTGTGGCCAGAAGAGCGCCTGCAAGAACTGCATGATCTGAGGGAAAAGAGTAATCGTTTGTCTTTCCTACCAAGACCAAAGCATTTTTAAACGTATCATAAGGCCGTTTTTCTTCTACGGAACGCCCTATGAATTGATTAACTAAAAGAGCCAGTAAAGTTCCCAGGCCACCTGCAAAAAGGGCTATGGTTACCTTGGTTATATTATTTAGCCAGGACTTTAGGTAAAGAAAAATAAAAATTATTGTTAGTAGGGTAGGCCCAAGCCAGAGAGCATAGGCATGCATAAACCCATGTGCAAAAGAGGTTTGTTTGGCGAAATTGTTTATATCTAGATAAAGCTGCTTATTCAATTGTTTGGGGGGTGTAACGTTAATAACGCTGTGAAATAGCATAGCGGTAATATCTGGGGTCATATCACTAAAAGATTCCTTCCTACTCTGTATACTTTCCGAAAACGGCGTCAAGCACTATCGGCCACATCACTACTCTAAAGAGCGACGTCTCGGCCCGGGAAATAATTATAGTTACATATAATAATCTTTTTTGTAGCTACCTTTACCGAAGTGATAATCTACCATACATCTATAGACCAGGTTCAGGCAAGAGTATCTTGTCGGGGATTTGTAGAATATAATAAGGACTACTTTTTGTCACGATGGTGCTATAGGTATGAAAGTAGAAAAGTAAAATGTCAGACTACAAGAGAAGGTTATATTACATTTTGTTGTCAAACTAAAATTTCACCTATTCTTGTTCTTGCCCGAAGTAAACTAAAAAATTAGGGATAATAGATTGAGGAAAATTATCTAATTTTTGGATATAAAATATTTCCTCTTGTGAAAAACTCCAAGCTTGTAATTTGGTTACAATGGTATTTTGTTCAGGTAGCCGCCTAATATATGTTTTGTAAGCGAGTAGGCTTGGACTTAGAATATTTGGAAATAACATATATTTATGTACTAAGAGGGACTGATGGGTGATAATTCTTTTGGATTGACAGGCCGCGATATAGCGGTGGATTTGGGAACGGCTAATACGCTTGTATATGTGAGAGGGAGGGGTATTGTCCTGAACGAACCCTCCGTGGTGGCGATTAATACCAAGGACGGCCATCCGCTGGCCGTCGGGGCCGAGGCCAAGCGTATGATTGGGCGTACCCCGGCACATATTCAGGCTATCAGGCCCCTAAAAGATGGCGTAATAGCGGATTTTGAGATTTGTGAAATGATGTTGCGCTATTTTATAAGAAAAGTCCACCCCAGAAGGTTTTCTAAGCCGCTCATGGTTATCTGCGTACCATCCGGGATTACCGGTGTAGAGAAAAGAGCGGTACAAGAAGCTGCAGAGTACGCTGGTGCCAAGAAAGCGTATATCATCGAAGAGCCCATGGCAGCTGCCATAGGAGCAGGCCTACCCATACACGAACCGACCGGTAATATGGTGGTTGATATAGGTGGAGGAACTACGGAAGTAGCCGTAATATCCCTGGGCGGGATCGTGACCAGCCAATCAATACGTATCGGAGGTGACGAACTCGATGCCTCTATCATTAGTTACGTCAAGAAAGAATACAGCTTGGCTTTGGGGGAACGTACGGCCGAAGAAATCAAAATTTCTTTGGGGTCGGCGTGTGAACTTGAGGAAGAGCTTCACGCTGAGATCAGAGGTAGAGATCTGGTAACGGGTCTGCCCAAAACCGTCGTCACTTCGACCCGCGATATCAGAAAAGCCATCGAAGAGCCTGTTTCAGCGATCATTGACGCCGTAAAAGTAACTTTGGACAAAACTCCACCGGAGCTTTCGGCTGACATAATGACCCAGGGGATTGTACTGACAGGTGGGGGCGCTCTTCTCCACGGTTTGGACGTACGACTCCATGCCGAGACATCAATGCCGATAGTGGTAGCCAAAGATCCGCTAAATTGTGTGGCTATGGGATCGGGTATGTGTCTTGAAGAATTTCCCGCTTTGGAAAAGGTACTGACCTCTTCCTCTAATCGCTGATAGGGTAGTTGTATCGTGGCGCCTGCTAACAGGCGGGCTAATCAGCGCATAACTTTAATTATGCTGATATTAGTCTCGCTTACTTTATTGACATTGGACTATCACGGAGAAGCCAATAGGGCAATTACTCATATCAGAAATGGGTTTCAAAGTGCTATTTCTCCGATTCAAAAAGGGATAGCGGATATTCTTCACCCGGTTGGTAATCTCTTTGCCGGGGCTTTTAATTACGGATCCCTAGAGCAACAAAACGTAGCCTTAACGAAAGAGTTGACGGGAGCGGAAAGACAACTGTATGAGCAGCGAGGCGAAGAAAGTCAAATTCGTCAGATCCAGGCTTTGGATAACATCAAATTTGCCTCTAATCTTCCTTCCGTCGATGCCCCGGTAATTTCTCAACCCTCTTCCAATTTCCAATATACGATTGAGATAGGCGAAGGTACATCAGAAGGTATCGGTCCCGGGATGCCCGTTGTTGGTCTTCAGGGTTACGTAGGAACCGTGCTTACGGCATCCTCTTCAACGGCGGTAATACAATTGGAGCAGGACGTCAAGACTAGGGTAGGGGTTCGTTTTGAAGAAAAGTCCTCCGGCTATAGCCTTGGCGTTATAGAAGGACAGGGAGCGGGAAGACCCCTTACGGCACTTGTGAACCTGCCCGGACCGAAAAAAGGCAGTATAGTCTATACATCCGGTCTCTATGGAGAGTTGTATCCGTCGGGGTTGCCTGTTGGGGTGGTCACTAATGTACACCTTGCTCCAGGTGCCCTGCAAGACGATGTCACGGTCACGCCACTGGTCAACGTAAACCAGTTGCAGTTTGTCAGAGTAATCTTATGGGAACCGCCGGCATGATGAGGTCAAAGAACTACTCCAAGTTGTTTGTGGTGATCTTGGTGGCCGTAGTTTTTCAACAATCGGTTCTGAACCAGATTGTGGTTATGAATGCTCATCCCGATGTTCTGGTCTTGTTGGCTGTTTGTGCCGGGGTTGTCCTCGGTCCTGCCCAGGGAGCAATAGTGGCGTTCTGTCTCGGCATCGGGGCCGATCTATTGGTCGATATGCCTTTCGGTCTTTCCTGCCTGGCTTTCTCGATAGCCGCTTTTACAGCCAGCTATTTTCAAAAAATTCCCATGCATAAATCCGGGGTCGGAAATACAGGGCTGCTTTGTGTATCGGCTGCTTTGATTACCACTCTGCTTTATGCCATTATTGCTACATTGGTAGGTCAGCACGGTATGCTGACAATCCAATTACTTAGAGTATTGGTAGTAATAGGCATAGGTGGGATTGTGATGGTTTGGCCTTCTATACACATACTGAAATGGGCTATTGGCAATGACAGTCTGAGACACTCTCAAATTCCGCCGGGAGGAAGTGCCGCTTGAGTTGGCAGTGGAATAAGCTCAGAGGCAGCGGGAAAGCGACTCTTCGCGAATTTAGACAAAAAGAGAAACGTTCCAAAAAAATTGCTGCCGAGAAAGCATCCGCCCATATTTCCTGGCGCATTAGTGCCATCGGGGTAATATCGCTCGCTCTCGTTGTGGTCTTAGCCCTTCGCCTATGGTCTATACAGGTACTAAACGCCTCTGTGTATAAAAAAATGGCGAACCAGACTATCATCAAGAAAGTCCCTATCGATCCACCCAGAGGACTTATCCTGACAAGATCCGGGCAGGTTCTGGCTGGTGATGTTTCAGAAGAAGTTGTCACCATCAAACCGACCATAGGACCGACTGGTAAAAATTGGGTTGCGTTGGATCCGAATGGGGAAGCTAACGTATCGGCTTTGCTGGGTATCAAAGAATCTCAGATATACACTGACATGAACAATGTTCAAAATATTCCTTATCAACCTGTACCTATAGCTTATGGGGTGAATCAGCAAGATATATTGCAGATTAACGAGCATCCTAACGAGTATGGCGGTATTGCCGTAGAACAGCAGTACTTGCGTACGTATCCTCAAAATTCTCTGGCCTCGCAAGTAATAGGTTATGTCGGTCAAATCAATTCGTTAGAGTATCAAAGTGTAGCCAAAACAGGTATTTACAGTGAGAACGATCCCACGTATGGCCAAACAGGTTTGGAGGCCTCGTATGAGAAGTATCTTTACGGAAAGCCCGGTTATCAATTAGAGGAAGTGGATCCGGCCGGTAATCCCGTGGCCTATATAGGAGTTACTCCTCCACAGGCCGGAGACTCGGTAGTCTTGAATATGGATTACGGCCTGGAAAAGACGCTGACTAATGACTTAACGCAACATCTTATAGCTCTTAGGAACGGCCAATTCGGAGGACCTTATCCCGCTCCCTCCGGAGCCGGTGTGGTTATCAACATCCATAACGGGCATGTCTTGGCCATGGTTTCGGTTCCCGGTTATAACAACAATCTATGGGTGGGGGGAATTTCCAACGCGGCCTATCAAAATCTCGTCAATGCTTACGGGTATCCTTTAAATAACTACGCCATACAAAGTCCTAACCCACCTGGTTCGGACTTCAAGATCGCCACGTCGACTGCCGCTTTAGATGATGGCCTCATTACCCCCAGTTATGAATTCTATGACCCCGGTTATTATACGGTCGGTAACTTAACATTACATGACGCTCCGGGTGATCACCCGGGGTGGATTACGGTGGTACCGGCCTTGGCACTCTCAAGTGACGACTTCTTTTACAATATAGGTGCCATGTTTTGGCAGCAGCAATCAAAGTATGGCGTTACTCCAATTCAAAATATGGCGGCCAAGTACGGCTTTGGGGTCCCATCCGGTGTGGATTTACCGCAAGTCGATAACGGGCAGGTAGACTCGCCTTCTCTCAGAAAAGTCTTACATAAGTTGGCCCCTGCCGTCTATCCTTCTACGTATTACGAAGGTGACAATATGGAAATGGCTTTCGGGCAGGGAGAGACTTTGATAACTCCCTTGGAACTGGCGAATGCTTACGCTACTTTTGCTAACGGCGGAACAAGATATGCCCCGGAGATGGCCAACGCCATAATATCTCCATCCGGCAAGATAGTAACAAAAATCGCACCGAAAGTTATGGCGCACGTTCCTTATGGCTCACAGGCCAATTACCAGGCTATACTGGCCGGTTTTGAAGGAGCTGTAGACAACCCAATAGGTACGGCATATCAGGATTTTACCAACTTCCCATTGAATAAATGGGAAGTTGCCGGAAAGACAGGTACGGCAACCGTCCGTCACGGTTTCCCCCCCACGGCTTGGTTTGTGGCATTTTTCGGCCCTATCGGCAATCCCGAATACGCTGCGGCAGTGGAGGTGTCGGCCGGTGGCTATGGGACAAGTGGGGCCGCTCCTGTCGTCAGACAAATTATCGATTATCTGATGTCAAATCCTCCTCCAAAAGTTAAATACTAAGCTCTTTGTTGGATCTATGATGTGTCCCAAAGCCTTCATATCTTGTGCTTATGATAAAAAGCATTTACCGCCTTCTGTTGTTTTCAAAGCAACAAAGTTCGTCGATGAAATGGCTTTCCCACTACCCCTAGCAGTCATATTCTAAATTTGCCAAGTTAACAGCAAAGTTTGTCTGTAATTTGATTACTTTAACGGTACTATTAAGAACAAGATGACATTTGTAACACAAGATTTACCTGAGACAGCACAACAGTTTTTTTCATGCGTCTTGGGAGCTCTTGTGGTAATTGCCGCAGTAAGCTGCTTCTATATAAAAGTCAATTACCTCTATTTACAAGGTAGTTTGGGAACAGACTGTGATATAAATCCCAAACACAATCAAGGTTCGCCAAGATCCTTTATTGACAAACCTTTGTATGGATTGACCCATAAGTCGTCTTTAGATCCATATTTTTCTATTTCAAACCAGAGCCCTAATAAAAAATCCGAGGGCCTGGGAAAGGGATTTTTCCAATGTCGCATTTTTCACCAAATCAAAACGAGGGTGAACCTAAATCAGACAATTACACCAATAAGGCAAATCAGCCTGAATATGATTTTTTGGTTCAACAAAACTCCGATAACTCACACCAAGAGGCCATCTCTGTTTTTAAGGATGGTGGCAATGGAGATCCGGTAAGCAATCGGAAACCCGTTGTCGGAGACCGTGGTGTCTCTAAAAGACCCTATCAACAAAAGCAATTTGTAAAGCCTCATCCTCAAAAGACTTTATCTGCCGATGATGGGGATCATCGAAATGTCATAGGTATTACAAACAAATCCTCCGAGGTGGCAGATAAGATCATGTCTCCATCAGAGGCAATCTTATCGGCTACAGATCGTGGATACAATAATTCCGCGCAGCGTCGAATTGCGCTAAAGACTGCTGAAAAGCCCGGGAGCGCCGTCTTTGCGGCGACAGAAAGCGAAGAAGTCACTCTAAACAGTGCTGAAGTGTCGGTAAAACGTGAAGTCGGCGAAACTTTGCCCAATAAGCGAAATCCCCGCAACAATACAAACCGTCGCCGTGTGGAACGGCAAAAAGATTATAAGTTGACAGAATCTCCCGATTCTCTACCAAAGCAGACCGTAAGCACAGACCCATCTATTCGTCAAGGCCGCTACAGTAGAAAACCATCATCAAATACAGGTCGCCAACTTGGCAGATATTTGATGTGCGTACATGTGCGGAGCGATGCGACAGAGATCGCCGTTGTCGAAGGACGAAGGCTCGTGGAACATCACGTCGCCAAAGAGAGAGACAACGGTAACCAGATAGACGGGAATATCTACTATGGCCGGGTTATCAATGTCTTGCCGGGGATGGAAGCCGCTTTTGTCGATATCGGAACCCCCAAAAACGCGGTTTTATATTGGGGAGATGTTCAATTGGAAGATGAGGAGAAGGATTCCGATACGGATTCCGTTGTCAAATTCCATACAAAGAGAATAGAACAGTTATTAAAACCAGGCCAGATGATACTTTGTCAGGTTACCAAGAATCCTATAGGCTTAAAGGGCGCCCGGCTCACCCAGGAAATATCTTTAGCGGGGCGCTTTGTGGTCTTGATGCCAGGAAGCGATTCCGCCGGTATTTCCAAGCGTCTCGATGATCACGAAAGAAAAAGGCTGCGTAAGTTTATCGACGATGTAAAGCCGCAAAATTGTGGCCTAATTGTCAGGACTGCTGCGGCCGGTGTTTCCATAGCGGAGCTACAGGCCGATGTGGAGCAATTGAGTTCCAAATGGGCTGAGATTGAATTAAAGATAAAGAGCAGCAAAGGCCCAGAACTCCTCTATAGCGAACCTCATATGGCCATGAGGGTAATCAGAGAAGAACTTAATGATAATTATCGGGCTGTGATCATTGACGATCACGAGTTATATCTGCTGCTGAAGTCGTATGTGGAAGATTTCGACCCGTATCTGGCCGAGAAAATATCATATTATGACGTCGGAGTTGAAAAGCTTCCCATATATGAGAAGTATTCCATTCACGAACAGCTTCATAAAGCCTTAGATAAGAAAGTTTGGTTAAGCTCCGGTGGATCACTGATCATAGAAAGAACCGAAGCCTTGACTGTTATTGACGTAAACACGGGCAAAAACGTGGGTAAGTCTTCACTCGGTGAAACCGTGTATCAAAATAACATGGAAGCGGCGCGGGAGATAGCCAGACAATTGCGTCTTCGTGATATAGGCGGCATAATAGTAATAGATTTTATCGATATGGAAGATAAAGCCCACCGCGATATGGTTGTTTCCATATTGCGCCAAGCTTTAGCTGAAGATAAAACACCTACTCAGGTCTACCCTATATCCGATTTGGGCTTGGTAGAAATGACGCGCAAACGCATCGGCGAAGGCCTTGTTGAATCTTTGTCGGATGAATGTCCCCATTGCCATGGGATGGGATATATCTTTGAAAATAGGATAAAGTAGGTTTTACTCAGATCCTGATTTGGAAAGCAAAACCCAAAAGCGAAGCTAAGCTCACAGAAAGACTACGAGCAACTTTTCGAGAAGTAACTTATGACTTTGGTAAGTGATTTGAGAGCTTGGTTAAAAATAATCACCCAAAGATATAAACAATTGCGATAACTGCGTTTTGACGGGTAAGTTTATTGCTATGATCAATAACCTATGTACGCAGTCATCGCATCCGGAGGAAAACAAGAAAAGGTAGAAGTCGGTTCCATAGTGGAATTAGAGCTCCTTTCAGCTAATATCGACGAAGAAGTTACGCTTGCCCCAGTCTTGCTTGTTGACGGTGCGAATATCGTAGCGTCTCCCAAGTTACTTGAGAAAACCTCTGTAAAGGGCAAAGTGTTGGGCGAAACTAAAGGCAAAAAGATAGTCGGTTTTACTTACCGTCCGAAAGCCAGAGCCAGAAGGCGCTTTGGTCATCGTCAGCACTACAGCCAAGTCGAGATTACGGAAATAAATCTAGCTGCTAAGTAAGATAGAATTCGGTTCATATCTGCACTCTGGCCGTGACGGTTTTGGTAAATGATTTTGAAAAGGAAGTTGATAAATGTCAAAGACTAAAGGTGGCGGTTCAACCAGGAACGGCAGGGATTCTGCCGCCCAGCGTTTGGGAGTTAAAAGTTCTGACGGGACTTTGGTACAGTCCGGCTCTATTATAGTACGACAGAGAGGTACCCATTTTCACCCCGGAATAAATGTTGGTCGTGGCGGGGACGACACGCTTTTTGCCGTTGCCGAGGGACATGTAAAATTTACGTCGCGAAAAGGCCGGCGAGTAGTGGATGTAGTCGTCGCTCAATAGCTTACCTTACCGAATGTTTTGGAAAATTATTTAAGCGACTATTGCTTCTTGTAAAGCTGTATAATATATATGACCATTGTTTGCTTAATGTATAAAGCCACTTGAGAAGAAAGTGGCTTTATACATTAAGAGTAGAAGTTACCTCGAAGTGGTCATATGTTTCCGTAAAGCTCCCATAGCCGTTTGATAAAGACCTAAGTGTAATCCCATAACGGGTCAGCTCTGCTTTCGGAACAAGTGCAACCACAATATGACTATCCTTGTCGACGGTATCTGGCTCACTCATCAGTATTCGTCCCCTTCGTGTAGCAATATCGGATAAAATATTTCCTTGAAAACGTGACGGTATATGAATTTCCAGGCGGGATATAGGTTCCAAGATCTGCAGACCCGCATTGGTTAAAGCTTCGTTCATAGCCAAAAAGCCGGCCATTTCAAAACTTGCTTCCGAGGAGTCTACGGGATGAAATTTCCCGTCATCGCAGATAATTCGGATGTCGACTACCGGAAAACCAAGTTGGCCCCCTTGTTCCAGAGCTTTTCGCACCCCTTTTTCAATGGCCGGTATATATTGTTTCGGAATGGCGCCACCCACTACTTCATCGACAAATTCAATACCTCCACCGCGCTCCAGCGGCTCAATGCGTATATGGGCTATGCCAAATTGTCCATGTCCGCCGGATTGCTTTTTGTAGCGGCCTTCAGCCTGGGAGGGCTTCATAATCGTGGCTCTATAGGCAATTGCAATATCTTCAATATCAACCTCGACATGGTACTTATGGGCCAGTCTGGCAACGGTAACTTGTAAGTGTTCTTCGCCACCAAAGGCTACGTTTGTTTGATGTGTCAGGGCGTCGCTGATGATTGCGATACCTGGGTCTTCCTCTGCAAGGCGATGTAACCCTATAGAAAGTTTCTCTTCGTCTCCGGCTGTACGGGCTTTTAGTTTAACCATATAGCTGGGTTTCCTTATGGGAAAATTGTCAAGGGCAATCGGTTGATTCTTTGGTGCTAGTGTATCTCCAACGCGGCTGTTGATGAGTTTCTGTGTTGTGACGATATCTCCCGCAATTGCTTGATTTAGATGTATAGTATTTTTCCCGATTCTGCCTTCCAAAACGTGTAGCCGCTCTTCTTCATGTGTCCTCGTGTTGATCAGCGTTATATCGGGTTTTATAGTACCGGAGAGAATTTGAAGATAAGATATTTTTCCGGCAAACAGATCATAAGAAATCTTAAATACGCGAGCCAAAGGTAAAGCAGTATCATCTCGGCTTATTACAACTTTGCTATCTCCGCCGTGACCTACAATAGGTCTTTCGTGATGAATTTCCGACAACAATCTGGCAAGACGCTGTATCCCAAGACCTGATTTGGCCGAGCCGCACAACACGGTCGGCATTTCTCCTTTGGACGCGGCATCTGTCAAAGTTTTTTCCAGCTGTGTCGGAGTCGGCGTTTCTCCTTCTAGATAGAGACTCATGAGAGCGTCATCGGCCGTTACTATCTCCTCGATGAGCTCATTATGTTTTTGTCGTTCAAGATTGGCTATATCATCTGGTATGGTAGTGGAAATGATTTTACCTTGGTCTTCTTTGAATGACACTTCATCAATGAGGTCTGTCAATATTAGATGCCCATTATTGTCGTCAAAAGCTATTTCCACTACGGCCAGTTCTCGTCTAGTCAATTGCGCTAATTCGTTTTGAACACGCTGTATATTGGCATGTTCGCCATCAAGTTTGTTGATGAAAATGATATAAGGAATACCGGATTGTTGAATTGATCGTAGGGCAAGTTCGGCTTGAACCCCTAACTGGTCTACGGCTGAAAGGACGAGGACTGCTATATCTGCGATACCGAGGGCCACATCCACATTCGCGGCAAAATCAATTGCT
The DNA here is from genome assembly GCA_021798275.1 of Actinomycetes bacterium. Lineage (GTDB taxonomy): Bacteria > Actinomycetota > Acidimicrobiia > Acidimicrobiales > Bog-793 > JAJZMK01. Next base: position 66,603 of record JAJZMK010000093.1, read on the forward strand.
CCCGGGGTATCGAGAAGGTTGATTTTATGAGAGTTATAATAAGCCGAGGCAATAGAAAGTTGCAGTGAAGATTTGCGGCTATGTTCTTCCGGCTCGAAATCACTGACAGTGGTTCCGTCTTCGATACTACCGATATGGTTAATAGATCCACATTCCACTAAAAGAGCGTCAACAAGTAATGTTTTCCCCACTCCGCTCGGCCCTATCAGCGCTACATTATGAATCTGTTTCGGTTGAAATGAGGTATCTGACATAAGACTGCTGCTTTGCTTGCTGTTGTTCGAAGAAGAGACTACGGCCATAACGGCGCCTCACAATCCTAGAGCTTTTTGTGTATGTCTAAGGCACACACTTCTATTATGCTTTAGTTATTAGCATAAGGCAACAACAGATACAATCATCATTGACGACAATATGGTAATCTCGAGGCAAATCCGTACTTATGTCCTTTGGTGATATTTGACAGCTCCCACGGCTTTAGTCGTGGGAGCTGTCAATCTTTCCACAACGTCGTTATTGATGTCGGCTATGCATACGTTATCGGATGTCCCGACGGCGATTCCCGGAGGTGAACTTAAATGTGACAAGGTTACAGGTCTCACGGTTTCTGGTGTAGGTGTCCTGAGTTCGGCAATTGCAGATAGTGTGTGGGGAGGCAAGCTTGCCCAAGTATCTCCGGTAGTGATGGGAGCCATGACGAGCCATGACAGATAAAGCAGCGGATCAGCATAGTACAACCGCTGTAGAAGTCAACCGGGATAGTCTAATGCAAATAGCGTATTAGGTGTATAAATAATTATCTATTTTGGAAATAAATCATTATTGATCATCGTAATGAGCAAAAATTCTTTGAGTCATTGTAAAACATTTTTTGTAAAAGTAACCCGGCAAGGATTAACAGTTGCTAAATGATGGTTACCCGTCGGAGTAGGTAAGAGTTATTTTCTTGATTTTTAGTTTTACAAACCGTCTTATTTGAATCGAGAAATTTTATACGAAGAACCGGGATGTCAAGTTTGACTGAGAAGCCGCATCCTATGGTAGTTAGATCTTGGAACCGGTGCGTCGGTTGTTTTGTTTTCTTTTTATCGACTAGGATAGAAAAAATGTCTAATTTCATTGATGAAGCCCAAATTCATGCCAAAGGGGGAGACGGAGGCGCCGGTGCGGTGGCTTTTCGTCGGGAGGCCCACGTCGCCAAAGGTGGTCCGGACGGAGGAGACGGAGGACGCGGCGGTAACGTTTACCTCGAAGCCTCCGCCAATGAGGTATCTCTTTTGAAATTCAAAGACCACCCTTACAGGCGGGCGCAGGACGGCGGACATGGAGGAGGGTCAAAGAAACACGGAAGGACGGGTGAAGACCTAACGGT
>JAJZMK010000093.1:67984-100779 GCA_021798275.1 Actinomycetes bacterium
CCGGTAGGGACGGTCATAAAGAGCTTAGACGGCACGCTACTGGGGGATCTTGTCAATCCAGGAGACAGGCTGTTGGCAGCCTCCGGGGGTCGTTCCGGAAGAGGAAATGCCAGTTTTCTTTCCAATAAATTACGGGCACCGGCATTTAGCGAACAGGGAGAACCCGGAGAAGAACGTTGGATGAATTTAGAGTTGAAACTCTTGGCCGACGTTGGGATCATAGGATTCCCAAATGCCGGTAAATCTACCCTCATCTCCAGGATCTCGGCCGCCAAACCAAAGATAGCCAATTATCCGTTTACTACGTTGGAACCTAAATTGGGTGTTGTCAGGTTGAATGGGATCGGACTTGAGAAGTCCGGGCTTCGGGAAATGGTCGTGGCTGACATTCCCGGCTTGATAGAAGGAGCCAGCCAGGGTAAGGGGCTCGGCTATAGGTTTTTACGGCATGTGGAGCGAGCGAGAGTTCTTTTAATCCTCATCGACTTAGCCGAAGGCCAGTACAGCCCGGAAAAACAACAGGAGATTCTGTTGCGGGAGCTTTCAAATTATAATCCCGCTCTCCTGGAAAGGCCCCGTCTTGTCGTGGGATCGCGAACCGACTTAAGTATCCACGAAGAGATAAATTTACAACTCGATCTAGAGATATCTTCGGTAACGGGAGAGTCGCTAAATGCTCTCGTAGGTACTTTGGGAGATTTGGTGGCCAAAGAGAGAATGAGCAATGGTATGTATTCACCCGGCTCACCGGTTTTGCATCGTCCCGTGGGAGAAGGAATCAGCGTAGTCAAAGAGGGGGCCGCTTATGTGATATACGGACGCGAGGCTACTAGGGCTGTGGCGGTATCTGACTTAAATGATCCGGATGCGCTGGCGTACGTACAAAAAAGACTGAAAGCTATCGGGGTAGATAAAATGTTGAGGCGTGCCAAATGTGAGCCGGGAGATCTTGTCGTTATAGGAGACTTTCAATTTACGTATGAGCTATAAGCCAGAAGAAAACGTTATGGTTCAGAACGCCGCTTGATAGAAGAGGCAATGAATCATCACATAAGCTGCTTCAAGGGTACATAAAACCAACTTTTCAATATGATAATTTTTATATAAATGCCGTAGCGTATATCACCATTTTGACTTTTACGCAGACTAAGAGTTTTTCGTAGCGCTCTCAGGGCTTTTTGTAAGGACGGAGAAATAAGTGTTATTGATAGTGAAAATCGGGACTTCATCCGTAACGACCGCGGACGGCCTGATAGACGAACAATCCATCATCAAGGTCTGTAGAGAAGTTGCCTCCATATATCGACAGAGGCACAAAGTCGTAATTGTCACGTCGGGAGCCGTTACCGCAGGTATAGCTGTTATGGGACTAAAAGAGCGTCCGGGGGATGTAACGACTTTACAAGCTCTTTCCGCCATCGGACAGCATAAGCTGATGAGTGTTTACGGTGAGGCTTTGGAAAAGGAAAATTTACACGCCGGCCAAGTCCTCCTAACACCTCTGGATTTTTCCGTTCGTAGTCAGTATTTGCACGCCAAAAAAACACTGGAGCGGTTATTGAGCTTGGGAGTAGTGCCTATCGTCAATGAAAACGATGCGATAGCCGATGACGAGTTGCGTTTTGGTGATAATGACCGTCTGGCTGCCTTAGTGGCAAATCTGCTCGCTGCTGACCTGCTGCTCATTTTGACAGATACGGACGGTCTGTTTGATGCCGATCCAAGGCACGCCGACACAGCCACATTAATTGAAGAAGTGCATGCTCTTGATCATAGTTTTGACAGTGTTGCCACCGGTCCGAGCACACAGGTTGGGAGTGGAGGAATGGCATCCAAATTGGCAGCCGCCAGGATGGCTGCATTTTCCGGTATAGCTTCCGTAATTGCCTCTGCCAAACGTCCAAATGTTATAGCAGATGTCGTTGACGGAAAAAAAACCGGTACCAAAATAGCGGCTCATCACGATAGATTGACAGCGCGACGTCTATGGATAGCTTTTGGGATACGGCCTAAGGGCATTTTAATCGTGGACGACGGTGCCAAAAAAGCGTTGTTGGAAAAAGACGCATCTCTTTTGGCAGTCGGTGTAGTGTCTGTCAAAGGTGATTTTGAGGAAGGCGAAGCCGTGGAATTGGCCGGTTTTGACGGCAAGGTGTTTGCCAAAGGGCTCGCAAGACAAAGTTCACAAAATAGCGATACCTGGATCAGAAAACACTCCGGAGATTTGCCGGAAGATCTTTCGCCGATCATCGTGCATCGTGATGATCTGGTAATTTTTGCCGGATAATAGAAATCCAGACAAGTCGTGACTTCAAGATAGCCATTGCCGAAGGTACGCGGTGAGAGTTTCATTTATGGGCTACAAGATCCCGATAAAGGATAGTCTTTGGGGAAGTTATTTTATCTAAATACTGAATTTAGAATTTGTACGATATGGTTATAGTATGACGTTACAATCCAATAATTCTCATGAAAAAAATATCTCCTCTTTTAAGAACGAATTAGCGCTACTTGGAGCGGAAGCTAAGAAGGCCTCCAGAGAATTGATGAAATTTGGAAGTACGGCTCGTAATAACGCCTTGCTTTACGGTTCTAAAGCTCTTCTCGATGATCAAGCATTGATCTTGGAAGCCAATGCTTTGGACCTGGAAGCGGCCAAAGTTGCCGGGCAGCCTTCAACTGTCATAGACAGATTACGACTTGACGAGGAAAGAATAGCCAAAATGGCTGTGGCTATGAGGGATATAGCCGGCCTGACAGATCCATTGGGTGAAATTGTCGGAGGATGGACGCGGCCGAACGGTTTGAAGGTCAAGAAGGTAAGAGTACCTTTGGGTGTAATAGGGATTGTCTACGAAAATAGGCCTAATGTCACTTCGGATGCCGCAGCTCTTTGTTTGAAATCCGGCAATGCCGTGATGCTGAGAGGCAGTGCGGGTGCCATTAATTCAAATATAGCTATCGAAAAGTCTTTGAAATCAGGTTTGGAAAAGGCGGGTCTCCCACTCGGAAGCATCACATTGATTAAAGATACAACCAGGGAAGGCGTTGTCGATTTTGTCCAATTGGACAAAATCATAGACTGCATCATACCAAGGGGCGGCCCCGGACTTGTCTCTATGATCAAAGAACATGCCAGCGTTCCCTACGTGATAGACGGAGATGGTAATTGTCATGTATATGTGGATAGGTCTTGTGATCTGGAAATGGCAATCAATATAGTGGTAAATGCCAAAACAAGCAGGCCAAGCGTATGTAATGCAATGGAGACTTTACTATTACATCAAGATATAGCCAAAGAATTCTTATCTCTTGCAGATTCCAGGCTTGCCGGGGTTGAGCTGCGCGGTGACAAGAAGAGCCAAGCCGTGCTGTCAAGAATCAAAGCCGCCGATGAGAGTGATTATGAAAAAGAATTCTTGGATCTGATTATGGCCGTAAAAGTAGTAGATGATATTGATGAGGCTATAGACCATATCAACAAGTATTCAACAGGTCACTCGGAGGCAATCGTTACCAGTGACTACCGTTTAGCTAAAAGATTTATAGACGAAGTCGACGCCGCCGCCGTACTTGTAAATGCTTCTACCAGATTTATAGATGGGGGAGAGTTGGGATTGGGAGCTGAAATTGGTATTTCAACTCAGAAGCTCCATGCAAGAGGGCCGATGGGTGTGGCGGAATTGACGTCCGTGAAATTTGTGGTAGAAGGTGACGGCCAGATTAGACTCTAGGCCTATTTCGTGACCGCTTATAGTTAATAAGGAATCTAATGACCGAAGTCGGTATTTCCATTACCAAGATAAAAGAGAAATTGGCCGAAGTCGGCTATCTGGCAGATGACTATATATCAACGGCCGTCATGCTGGCAGATAAACTGGCGAAGCCCATACTGGTGGAAGGCCCAGCCGGAACCGGTAAGACAGAGTTAGCCAAAGCCAGTGCCAAAGCACTTTCTCTCCCATTGATCAGGCTGCAGTGCTATGAGGGCTTAGATGAGGCTAAGGCTCTTTACGAATGGGATTATGCCAAGCAACTTCTTGCGATACAAATAGCTAAATTTACCGATTCCGCTGAGGCTTTTGCATATGAAGATGCCGATATAGACATACTGACAAACGGTCATTTACAAAATCTTTCTTCAAGCGAGAGACTTTTATCAAAGGATATTGAGAAGTCAATTTTCAGCGAAGACTTTCTATTGCCCAGACCTCTTTTACAAGCCATTCGATCCGAGCAGAGGGTTGTTCTCTTGATTGATGAAGTTGATAGAATCGATGTCGAGATCGAAGCGTTATTCTTGGAAATTCTATCTGACTACCAGGTAACAATCCCAGAGCTCGGTACTTTGAAAGCGACAAATACCCCTTTGGTCTTTCTGACTTCTAACGATACAAGAGATTTATCGGAAGCCTTGAAGAGAAGGTGTCTCTATCTGCATCTGGATTATCCTTCCGGGGAAAGAGAAAAGGCTATCGTTAAATCACACTTACCGGATATGGACGAATATCTGGTAAGTGAAATAGTCAGATTCGTAGGCCTTTTGAGAGAAATGGATTTGGAGAAGCCCCCTTCTGTTTCGGAAAGCCTAGATTACGCCAGTGCTCTTATGATTCTGGCGGCTCGTCACATAACAGATGATGTAGCAAGAGATGCAATTAATGTTCTATTAAAATATAACTCTGATATTCTAAAAGTACAAGCTTTTATGGCTAATAAAGAAAGTAATAATTTTTTATCATAACAACATGATTTCAAAATAGTTTCGTTTATGACATAGTGATAATTAACCATTGAGATACCTAGTTCTGAATCTTTTGGAATAATACAAGTATCTATAATTTGAGTTATGTGGGATGAGCGGAAATGCGATGACTACAGACAGATAATTTGCAATTAATTGTACGCTATGAAGCCATTAAATGTGGTTTTTGAGGTGAGAGTAGCTATGTTTGATATTTTTACAGACTTTATATCGATACTAAGGGCTGCCGGCATCCCGGTCTCTGTCGTCGAAGAGATAGAGTTAGCCAAAGCGCTTACCGTTATCGATATTACTTCGAAGTATGAATTGAAGTACACACTGCTTGCCACGTTGGTCAAGTCTTCGGCTCATATAATCATTTTTGAGGACATATTTGAGAAGTATTTTACGCCCTGGCAAAAGGTGCCGGATGGAACGGATCTTACTTCAGATTGCTTCGGTGTGAAAGATAACTTATCACCATGGGCAAAAGTCGCTCTTTTAGGTAATGACAATATCAACTTGACAGAAACCTCGTACGGTATATATACACCTCATGACCGGTTTGGTCTAAGCAGGGAAGATATTTTCAATATCCGTCAACTGTTGTTGGAATCCGTATTGGCTGGGGATCATCAAAAAATGTCGGCATTGGCCAGGGCTGTTGCCGGCAGGATAACCGGTAGTTCTCCCGATAAACTCCCGGCGGTTTCTTATTATACGGCTTTGGCCGCCAGACTGCTTGGTCTCAGCGATATCAAGCAGTTGCTTATGGAAAAACTGTCCGGAGACCAGCCATCACACCAATTTACTGATGCCAACGGCATATTGGCAAAAAACGAAGCGCTTAAGATGCGACTTATGGAATTTAATGAACTCTCTAAACTTGGAAATGTCGGTTATAAACTAATCGAAAGTGAGATTGACGCTCAGATAGAGATCATGAAGTTCCTTCTTGAATCAGAAATTAACCAAGCTATAACCATGCTTAAAGACAAGCCTGCCTTTGATACCGCTGCGATTAGGACAGTCGGGCAGTTTGAGTTTCTGAGAGCCGATGACTTAGAACTGCGACGTATGCGAAAAGAGCTGAACCCACTTGCCAAAATTTTAGCTTCACGTTTGCGAAAATTCTCTCAATCCGGTAAGTATACAAACATCAATTTTCCCGCTACTTTCCGTAAGTCGCTCTCAACTCAAGGGGTACCTTTTGAGGTAATCCGTAAAAAGACCACCTCCGCCAAGCCGGAAATAATTGTGATAGCGGATGTCTCGGGATCCGTGGCCTCTTTTGCCAGATTCAGTCTGCACTTGATCAGCGCTATCGCTGAAGAATTCCATAAGGTGAATTCGTTTGTTTTTATAGACAGGGTTATCGATGTAACCAAGGAAATGAAAAAGAGGCAACTCAAAGACTCACGGGTTATTGAAGATGTGATTGCCAAAGCGGAAGAAATATCCATCAAAGGCCATTCTGATTACGGCTACGCATTTGAGGAGTTTATAGCCAATTACCAAAAAAAGGCTATCTCCAAGAGATCGACTGTGATCTTGCTCGGTGATGCCAGAACGAATTACCATCCACCCAGACCAGAGCTTTTGGCTGCAATCAAGAAAAAAGCGAAAGTTTTGTATTTTCTCAACCCCGAACCTTTTGCATACTGGAATACGGGAGATTCGGTCGTAGATATTTATAGGGCTGTTTGTGATGACGTCGTGGAGTGTAGGACATTAAATCAGCTTGCTGATTTTATAGATGGCTTAAGTGGCCACAAGAGGGCCTTGGGAGCGATTAGTCTATAACTAATATGAGTACATTAGTGACCGGCGCGGCCGGATTTATAGGTTCCAATTTTGTCCGTTATTATCTGGATCGCTATCCCGATCAAGATATCATTTGTCTGGATGCCTTAACTTATGCCGGCAATCTGGAAAACCTCGAACCTTATTTATCAAAAGGAGATATCGAGTTTGTCCATGTCGATATAGCAGACTTGGAGAAAGTTGAAAAAGTTTTACGGGATAAAAACGTTGATGTGGTGGTAAATTTTGCTGCCGAATCCCATAACAGCTTGGCCATCTTAGACCCCAAAAGGTTTTTCCAAACCAATGTCCTTGGGACGCAAGCACTTTGTGAGGCATCTAAAAGGGCCGGTGTTGAAAGGTTACATCACATTTCGACTTGTGAGGTCTATGGGGACCTTCCCCTCGATTCGGACGAGAAATTCGAAGAAACTTCACCTTATCGTCCCCGTACACCATACAATGCATCCAAAGCGGCTTCCGATCATGTCGTAAGGTGTTATTTCGAGACTTTCCAGCTCCCTGTGACCATCACTAATTGCTGCAATAACTACGGGCCTTATCAATTCCCGGAAAAAGTCATCCCATTATTTTTCTCAAGAGCTATAGATGACCAGCCTCTTCCTGTCTACAAGTCTTCTGCCAACCGTCGCGAGTGGGTACACGTGCTGGATCACTGCCGTGCTATCGACATGGTGCTAACCAAAGGCGTGATAGGTGAGACGTATCACGTAGGTACCGGCAGGGAGGCCAGCGTGGAGGAAATCGCCAACTTTGTCCTAGCTTTCACCGGGAAGGACAAGTCTTTGATCGAAATAGTTCCCGATAGGCCTGGCCATGACAGGCGCTACCTGCTCGATTCTTCCAAGATAACCAGAGATCTGGGCTGGAAGCCGTCTATCGAATTTGAAGCCGGTCTCAAAGAAACCATCGATTGGTACAGAGAGAATGAAAGTTGGTGGCGAAAGCTCATAGGGAGATCTCCGGTCACGGAAGGAAAGTGGGTTGGTTAGACACATCCGCAGCTTCATGTGATATTACGATGTATACGACTTGTAGTGATCTTGGTGAAAACGGGAAATAAATGCGCATACTGGTAACCGGTGCCGGAGGGCAATTGGGCAAAGATATCGTCCTTGCTCTCGAAAAGCACAATAGTGTATTGAAAGAAAACCTCAAGATAGACTTTTTGGGACTTGATCGCGGACAATTAGACGTATCCGTTAGAGATCAGGTGTTCAAAGTCTGTTACGGATACGAGCCTGACGTCATTATCCACGCTGCGGCCTGGACGAAAGTTGATGAATGCGAATCAGATCTTGATAAGAGCTATTCGATCAATGCACTGGGTACCAGATATTTGGCCGACGCCGCTAAATATCTGGGTGCATATTTCCTATATGTGTCAACTGACTATGTGTTTGACGGAACAAAGGACAGTCCGTATCTGGAGTGGGATAGGCCAAATCCGCTCTCGGTATATGGAAAGTCTAAATTGGCCGGAGAAGAGGCTGTCTTTGGTATACCTTTCCATTGTGTAGTAAGAACGTCATGGGTATGTGGCTATGGTGGGGCCAACATGGTAAAGACTGTGTTGAGACTGCTAGCCGAGAGAGACGAACTGCAATTTGTAGATGATCAGATAGGTTCACCTACATTTACCGAAGACCTTGCCGATAAAATTATCGAGTTAGCACTGGGTCGTTTTACAGGCATATTTCATGTGACAAATTCCGGCGTGACTTCCTGGTATGGCTTGGCTAGGGAAATAGCAGCTCTTGCCGGTTATGACGAATCTAAAGTGCTTCCGATAAAAACAGCCGAGTTATATCCTCCCAGACCGGCGCCGCGACCGGCCAATTCTGTGCTGGATAACATGGGTCTGCGGCTGTCTGATTTGGCCCTTTTGCCGGACTGGCACCTGTCGTTGGATAAATTGTTACGTCAATTAAAGAGCCAATGAACATCTCGGCAGCCGTTTGTCAAACCAATATTTTATAGATTTGCCCTAGTATTGTCTTGTATCAAACGCCGGGGAAAGTCGATCAAGATCTTTAACTAAAGAGTATTATCATTTAGACAAATCAAAATTATACGTCAGGAACAGTAAATATAGTGCCAAAGACTACCCATGATAATGAGGAAAATAATTTTTCAACCACCGCCGTTATTGTCAATTATAACGCCGGAGAGGCCCTCTTGTCCTGTTTGAGAAGTCTGGTGGCGGAAGATCTGAATATTGTAGTGGTTGACAACCGCTCTCTGGACAATTCTGTAGCAAAGATAGATGTATTGGACCAAAAAATTGAAATAATACGACTTACAACCAATCTCGGTTATGGTTCGGCCGCCAATATAGGTGCCCAGTCTGCTGACGGTAAGTATATTCTCATTTTGAATCCAGATGTCGAACTGACAAAAGGAGCGCTGTCCCGGCTGGAGCGCGTACTGGACCAAAATGAAGATATTGCTCTTGTCGGTCCCAGACTTACCTATCCCGACGGCGGTTTCTACCCTTCGGCACGTTCATTTCCATCGTATACAACGGCGCTGGCTCATGCTTTCCTCGGGATATTTTGGAAAAATAACCTTTGGTCTCGCCGATATCGTTTGGAAGCCGAGGCCTGCAATGGCGAAAGCGCAACTGCAGGTGCAGTCGATTGGGTGTCGGGAGCGTGTTTTTTGGTGCGTAAAGTAGCTTTCGATGCGGTAGGTGGTTTTGATACGGGCTATTTTATGTATGTAGAGGATCTTGACTTATCCTGGCGATTGAAGCAAGCCGGCTGGAAGGTATTTTTCGAACCAGATGCTGTAGTGGTGCATGATCAAGGGCTTTCCGCTAAAAAACATCCCTTTAAGATGATATTAGCCCATCATATTTCCACTTGGCGTTTTTCTTGTAGGAGTAGCCGAGGTATGTCCATATTTCTGCTACCCTTTATTGGAATCGCCCTTTTAGTAAGGATGATCATTGCTATTATTAAAGAGTTTTATACAGAATTGACGCCTAAAACGTCCAAATAGTTTTCAGATAGGATCTCGTCGTCATGGCCAGAGGATCGTTTAGTAGAACAGTTGCACGTGCAGCCGCCAGTGGCGGCTCAAAAGGCTATAAAGCCAAAGCCCCGCGGGGATGGTACGCGATGCTGTCCGCAATTGTATTGGGCGGTTTTGCTCTGATCGGCTACAGCAGGTATGAGTTAAATTATGTGGCTCCGGCTACACCGCCGACTGCCAGCGACCACTGGTATGCCGCTTTGAGTTTTGACGTATGCGGGACTATCGAACCTGACATTGCGGCTAACACCAATATAACCACTGTAGGTATTAGGACGTTCGGTAACGGCATTATCGACATTGACCCGGGCGCCGTCTCTAAACCGTCTCTTTTTACAGGTAAACATGCTACGTTGGGGAACTTTGTAGCTCACTACAGCGGGCTTGTCTTGAGTTCTACCGTTTTGGGTTTGCCAAACCCCAAGTATAAAGCGCCTATTGTGACCACAACCACAACAACCGCAGCCACTACCACTACGGCGGTCACGACCCCGACTTCTAAGTCACAATCTACAGCGACGACCACTTCGGGTTCCAAAGCAAAATCAACCGCATCTACAACCACCGCAGCGGCTAAGTCAAAATCTACAGCCACTACCACTTCGGGTTCCAAAGCAAAATCAACCGCATCTACAACCACAACCACGGCAGCTCCCATCACAAAGCCGCTTGTATCAAACGGTGAGTCCTGTAACCGGTCTTTAGGTCCAGATACCGGAACCGGTCGGGTGTTGCTGGAAGTATGGCCTTCGCCGACAGCCAAGAAAGGCAAGATATACCATGGAAACCCCAGCAATCTTGCTCTAAAGAACGGTCAAATGATCACCATCGGTTTTGTGCCAAAAAGCGTTACTTCACTTCCCGAGCCCAAATCAAAGGCTACACTCGTCAACGACTTGGGAGGTCTGACCAACTCGGGTTTGGCGGCTCAGAATAAACTGAAGAAAGCTCTGCAAGCTTCCACGAAACCAACTAAGTCACCGGTATCAACGACGAAAACCGCATCGAAAGCTGCTCCTAAGCCTTCTGGGAGCAAGAAAAAGAAGTCTTAGTTTCTAAGTGCGATAGGAAGTATTTATTTGTTGTGCATACAAGTAAATATTGCATAACAATAACCAGAAAATTTCTTTCTGTCACTAAATTTGCCTTTCTGTGATGGTATCATTACAAAAAGTGATTAAATGTCTTGCTGAATTGACATTGGCTGTAGTTCTGCTAGTGTGGAGCTTGTGAAATTATAAACATGCTAGACGAGGGAGTGTGATAGATGTTAGCGGTTGTATTAGTCGGCGGTGAAGGAACCAGACTTCGTCCTCTTACCAATCATTTACCAAAGCCAATGTTGCCGATCGTCGAGAAACCGATGATTGCCAGAATAGTTGACTGGTTGGCTACGCATGGCGTTGACGAAGTGGTTTTGGCACTCGGCTATAAACCGGACGCATTTACCGATGCTTTTCCCGAAGGTACTGTGGACGGAGTAAAAATTTCCTATGCCATAGAGCCCTCTCCCTTGGATACGGCCGGCGCAATCCGCTATGCGGCCGACAGTGTAGGCTTTAGGTCGGGTTCTTTGGTAGTCGTTAACGGTGATATAGTCACAGATTTAAATTTGGCTGATCTGATACACTTTCACAAAGAGAGCGAGGGTCTGGCTACGATAGCTCTTACGCCTGTGGATGACCCTTCAGCTTACGGCGTCGTTCCCACGGATTCATTCGGTCGGGTTCAGGCGTTTATAGAAAAGCCGGAAAGAGACAAAGCCCCCACCAATTTGGTCAACGCCGGTACCTATATATTGGATGCCGATGTAATGAAGTTGATCGACAGCGACAGAAGGGTTTCGATCGAGAGGGAGATATTTCCTCTTCTTGTCGAGCGCGGAGAGCTATTTGCTATGGCCTCCGATGCCTATTGGCTCGATACCGGTACTCCGGAAAGATTTTTGCAAGCCCAACTCGATATTTTAAGGGGCGAGAGAATATACGGCGCCGACATAGAATACGCTGAGAGAAGGGGAGATGTTTTTCTGGCACCGGGAGCCGAACTTGAAGCCGAGACAAAAGGCCATGTATACATGGGTTTTGGTAGTAAAGCCTCCAGTGGTGCTTACTTGAAAGACTGCGTGATTGGGAGCGGTGCAAAAGTAGCTCCATGGGCTAAAATCATCAGGTCCGTGATCATGCCCGGGGCGACAATAGCAGACGGTGCCGTCATAGAAAATTCAATAGTGGGATCAGATGCCGTTGTGGAAGCCTCCGCTTCGGTAAGAAATACAACAATTGTTGGGGCTGAAGCGATAGTTCCCGCCAAAATGTCCTTAGACTGTGCCAGACATTCTCTATAATGTAACGTTTATATGAGAGTATTGGTGACGGGTGGGGCTGGTTTTATCGGCTCCAATTTAGTGGATCGACTACTGGCCGAGGGTTTGGAAGTCGATGTTGTGGACGATTTATCAACCGGTTCTTTGGCTAATTTGGCAGAAGCCCGTTCCCTAGATGCGGGGCTGAAGTTTTATCAATTAGACGTATGTTCCCAGGAAATTTTCGAGTTACTAAAGATAAGACGTCCGGAAGTGGTATATCACCTGGCAGCTCAAATCAGTGTTACAAAGTCTGTCCGCGAACCTTTACTGGATGCAAAAGTTAACGTATTCGGTTCTCTCCAAGTCATAGAAGCCGCGAGATTGGCAGGTGCCAGGAAGGTTGTATTTGCCGCCAGCGGAGGCTCTCTCTATGGAGACGTCACGCCGGAAGAATTGCCGATAGCGGAAATACATCAGCATGATCCGCGCTCGCCCTATGGATTGGCAAAAAAAGTTGTCGGGGAGTATCTGGCTCTCTATCGGAGTCTGTATGGATTGGAATTTACAGCCCTTGCCCTATCCAACGTTTATGGGCCGCGTCAAGATCCTTACGGCGAAGGTGGAGTCGTGGCAATTTTCGCAAATAACTTATTAAAAGGCAAACAGTCTTTCATCTACGGTGATGGGCAGCAGACCAGGGATTTTGTTTTTGTAGATGACGTAGTGGATGCTTTTGCCAGGGCGAGGGTAAAAGGATCAGGTCTTTTGTTAAACATAGCTACGGGTAAACAGATAACCGTCACGGATTTATATGAAACTATGGCCAAAGCGGCCGGATCTGATTTACAGCCCGTTTACGCACCTTCGAGGGAAGGGGAAGTTTTGGCCAGTGCTTTGGATCCCGCCAGGGCTGCTATTCACCTTGGCTGGAAGCCATGGACAAAGTTGGATCAAGGGGTTCGGGCAGTTTTGGATTACTTTCAAGCCGGACATCGGTCCGACTTTTTAGAGCCGCAAGACTTGATCAAAAAGGATGGGAATTGATCGTCGTCTTGGCCGGTGGAACCGGTGCCGCCAAGTTCTTAAACGGTCTTGTGCAGGTTGTAGACAGGGAAGATATCTATGTCATAGGCAATACCGGTGACGATGCCGTATTCTTTGGTCTACATGTCAGTCCCGATCTGGATACAATTTGCTACACCTTGGCAAATGAGGTTAACCATGGAACAGGATGGGGATTATCCAATGAAACATGGAATGCCATGGCCACTGTCGAGCGTTATGGAGGAGATACCTGGTTTCACTTGGGCGACCGTGATCTTGGTACGCATTTATATCGGACAGCCAGACTTAGGGAAGGCGCTACCTTATCACTAGTCACTCAGGAGATAGCCGAAGCATGGCGTATAGGTATAGATTTGGTTCCCATGACAGATTCCCCTGTCAGAACCTATCTGGAATTACTGGACGGCACGGAAGTGGCTTTCCAAGATTACTTTGTGAAATTGCGCCATTCCGTACCGGTGACGGCTGTTTCCTTTCGCGGCGCTTCTAAGGCAGTTCCGACAGAAGGGATTTTAGAGGCCATTGGAGAAGCCGAGCAGATACTTATCGCTCCGTCAAACCCGATAGTCTCGATTGGCCCTATACTGGCGATCCAAGGGATCAGGGAACTCCTGGAGAAAAACAGAGATAAAGTCAAGGCAATTTCTCCGATAGTGGCCGGATTGGCATTAAAAGGCCCGGCCGATAGGTTACTTAGAGAATTGGGATACGAATCTTCCGTGGTGGGGGTCGCAGGTTTGTTGGCTGATGTGGCGGATAAGCTGGTTATCGACGAGCAGGATATGGCTTTGGCAAAGAGTATCAGTGAAATGGATATTAAGCCTGTAGTGACCAATACCATCATGTCAACTCCGGAATTGGCCAAAAATCTTGCCTCGGTAGTTATAGATTGTTAAAGTGTCAAATCACGAACTGACAATTTTTGCCGTAACAGGTATACAAGATATTGTCCCCGGAGATAATCTGGCCGAGATAATTACAAGTCGTGTCCAATTACAAGATTATGACGTGCTGATCATAACTCAAAAAATAATTTCCAAAGCTGAAGGCCGTGTAGTCAAGCTTGCAGACGTAGATCAAAGCGATAAAGCCAGATCAAGTGACGACATCAAGGAAAGCACTGACCAGCTTCCGTCTGGGCCTAGCGGCGATGATTTTATGGCGGCTGCCAAAGAAAAACTTGTCATGTCTGAATCGCGGGCAATTTTACGACGTCGTGGATCACTGATCATATCGGAAACCAAACACGGTTTTATTTGCGCCAATGCCGGTGTCGATCTATCCAATGTGGAATCTGGTTACGCCGTATTGCTACCTATTGATCCGGATTATTCCGCCAGGCGGATACGCTCGCAAATTTGTCATAAATTAGGTATCGAAATAGGAGTTATCATTACGGATACTTTCGGCAGACCTTGGCGACAGGGCCTGACTGATGTGGCGATCGGAGTGGCGGGAATAGGTGCCATCGAAGATTTACGCAACAGCAAAGATGCGTACGGAAATGACTTGCATGCGACTCAGGTTTGCGTGGCAGACGAAATGGCCGGAGCGGCCAATTTGGTTTTGGGAAAATCATCCAAGCTCCCGGTAGCGGTCATAAGAGGTGTCGATAAAGGGCTTTTTAGACAATCGTCGGTGCGTGAAGAAATAATAAGGCCGGCTTCCGAGGATCTGTTTAGATGACCAAAGACACCTCCGGTGGCGAATATGTCAATGGAAATCTATTTTCTGTAACTCTAGTGATAGATCAACTGTTACATAAAGTACCAGGTGGTATAGGGGTATATGGGTTTGGCTTACTGAACGGCCTCAAAGAAATTGCCGCAAACCGTCAAAGTGAGACAAAGGGTATGGATGACGAATATCTATATCCAGGCCGGCTATCTCTTTTGTCTTCCAAACGCAGGCACAACGAAGACTATCAAGACGACATGTTGAGCATTTTTTTAAATTCCGTCGGGATCGGACAGAACTCCTCTTCCTCGGCAGATGCTGTATTTTTTTCGGAAGAAAAATACGGCTCCAGTCTTTTGTTTATTTTGGCTGCCAGATTCGGGCTGATCAAAGTTGCCACAAGCGACTTGTTGGCGTGCATCTCTCTCGTGGTGCCAAAGTCAAAAGGCCCTACTTCGATAACCATACACGATCTGGCATTTCGTGATCTTCCGGAAAGCTTTACCAAACATGGCGTGAAGTGGCACGAAGCGGCTTTGAAAAGAGCTTTACAAAGAGGCAATGGTTTTATCGTCCCGACTATAGAGATGGCTGAGAGAATCAGAGCTATGGCACCACCTGGAAAGCCGATAGCTGTTATCGAATACGGTTGTGATCATCTGCTGTCTCCAGATATTGCTAAGGCCTCGACTTTACTTGAAAAAGAGGGTATATCCGGGATAGGTAGAGAAAAGAAGTTACTGTTGGCCGTAGGGACGATAGAGCCAAGGAAAAATTTAGAGAGATTGATAAAAGCGTTTTCTCTGGCCAAGAACTCTCTGTCTAGTGATGTTTCCCTTTTGGTAGTGGGACCGCGAGGCTGGGGGGAAGAGTTGCCGGAGTTGCCTAAAGGAGTTCATTTAGTAGGCTCCTTGCCGGGAGAAGTTCTGTCCGGTCTTTATCATCTGGCAGATGGCCTGGTTTATGTCCCGATTTTGGAAGGTTACGGCCTTCCCGTTGCCGAAGCCTTTCGCTCCGGCTTGCCAGTCGTCTCATCCAAAGTGCCGAGCGCCAAAGATGCAACCTGGTTGGTTGACCCCTTTGATGTAAGTGATATAGCCGCGGGGATAGTCGAACTATTGGAAAATGTAGATTTGCGAGCATCTCTTATTGCCAAAGGTTATGACATCGCCAAAGAGCTGACATGGAGCAATATAGCCTTTCAGCATCTTTTGTTTTGGAGGTATATCTACGAAACTTATTTGCCGCGTCAACGTGGTATATCTGTGCAGATGCCGAAGATGGAGACAGAGAAATTGGAGGGGGACTATTTTCAAATTGTGTTTCGGGAAAAGAATATTCAACATGCCGTCAAGGTACTGGGCTAGCGGCTCATATAAGATTGGCTGGCCAGAGCTTTCCGTGGGAGCTTTATATGGCATCTAACAGTTTTGATCATCAACTTGCCGATAGTGAGTCTATGTCCGGGCTTTCTGTTTTATTGAATGTCTCCAGCGTTCCCGATCAAGTAGTCGGAGCGGGTAAATATATATATCAACTAGCTTGCGGGTTAGCACAAAATTTGAGCCATTCTCTGTATCTATGCAGCAGGAAAAGCGATACGGGAAGGTGGCTGAATATTACCTTGGACGGGAGGAGAAACAAGCTTTTGCCGTTTGCCCCCAGCTCGAAATCGTCCCGTATCCTCTATGAGGAATTTGCCATAGCCAAGCTGGCTTTGGATCTTATGGCAGCTAACCCCCATTTGCGGGATCACTTCGTCCTCCACGGTCCACATTATGTCATACCTCGAAACAGGCAGATTGTCAAAGCTGTGACTGTTCACGATCTGACTTTTATCGAGCATCCAAAATGGCATGAGAGGGGTAAAGTGCTGTATTTTACCCAAGCCATTTATTTTTCATTGAAAGCGGCTCAAGTTGTCATCTGCCCCAGTGAATATACAGCCCAAAAGCTGATCGACATCTATCGGCCGAAAGCCCCCGTAGTCGTCGCTAGGCATGGAGTGGACTCGGACATTTTCCGGATAAGTTCTCCGGAGCTTATCCGAGAGGATACAACAATTATGTCCGATTTTCAAATTTCAGACAGATATATCCTCCACGTAGGTACGTTGGAACCCAGAAAAAACATCCCGCTGCTTATAGAAGCTTTTGATGCCATAGCCGGTGACGATGGGGATTTGCAACTGGTATTGGCCGGCAAAGACGGTTGGCAGGTATCATCGATAGACAAAGCTATCGGAGAGTCTAAGTATAAAAACCGTATAAAAAGATTGGGATATGTGACGAATCGTCAAGTAGCGGCTCTTCTTAGAAATGCTTCGGTGGTTTGCTACCCTTCTTTTGAAGAAGGATTTGGCCTTCCCGCTCTTGAGGCTTTGGCCTGTGGGGCTCCGCTTGTTACGACCAAAGACAGCGCTATGTCTGAAGTGGCAGGTAAAGCAGCTCTTTTAGTTGATCCGGGGTCGGTTGGCGATTTAGCGGAGGCTTTAAGAGAGCAACTGTCAGGGGGAAGCGACGTCATCTGGCGACAAAAGTTGGGTCTGGAAACCGCTGGCAATTTTACTTGGGAAAAATCATTAAAAAGTCATCTTCACGCTTACAGACTTGCTTTGGGTGGCTAGGTTTAAATACGTGCGCGCATTTATAACCGGATCTAATGGTTTTGTAGGTAAGTGGCTGATTGAGCATTTAAAAGATTGCGGGGACGAGATTATCCAGCTTGATGACTCCGTCGATATCAGAGAGCAGGAGCGGCTTGCTACGGCTTTGTCAGACGCCGAGCCGGAAGTTATATTTCATCTGGCAGCTTTGACCCATGTGGGACGCTCTTTTGAGGACCCAATTACGTATTTGGAGGTCAATACCGTCGGCACTTACAAGCTATTGGAAGCCGCCAGAAAATTAAAAAATCCCCCAAGGATCTTGCTGATAAGTTCCGCTGAAGTTTATGGCGTAACCGGGCAGAGGAAAAACGGACATCCGCTTGTGGAAGAAGATCAACTCTTACCAGCCACTCCTTATGCCATGTCAAAAGTAGCTGCCGAATACTGCGGAATACAGCAGATGCATGCTCACGGCCTGGAAGTGATAATAGCCAGGCCTTTCAATCACATAGGTCCCGGGCAAAGCGAGGATTTTGTCGTCTCTGCTTTGGCAAGGCGAATAGCCGTTGCCGAATCTGCGGGAGATGACAAGATAACTATAGGTAACCTATCGGCTATGCGTGACTTTACAGATGTCAGAGATGTAGTGGCGGCATACAGAATTCTTAGCTTAAATGCCACTCCCGGCCAATCCTATAATGTATGTTCTGGACACCCGACAGCTATTTCCGATATAGCCGAGAAGCTTATTTTGCTTTCCGGAAACAAGATAGAACTAAAAACAGACGAAGCTTTGCTAAGAGCGGTCGATATTCCGATTCTTTATGGGTCGGCTGAAAAAATGCGGAGCGAGTTTGATTGGCGGCCTAGCCTTCCTTTGGACCAGACTCTTGCCGATGTTTTGAATTATTGGAGAAAGCAGATTGCCCAAAGTGCTTAAGTAATTTGCAAGCACTTTCTGCCGTTTTGGCAAAAGGCTTTACCGTATCGATAAAGCCTTTGCGCTTCTCGGACCCGCTCTGCTCCTGCTTCTCTGAATCCTTTGTAATGTCTTTTATGGTCGTATAGATACGCCTACCTGACAGAATGGAAAATCCTACGGCTGTATAGAACAGGTCCTCAAAATCCTTTTGAATTCTTTTTGCGGCTTCTTTTTGATCCATAAACAACACTCCTATTTAGGCTTTGTAATTGCCCGGTGCTTTGCGTCTTATAAGTATTATAAGTCCTTTATGTAATCAGGTGTGCTTTTGCTTCCATAAAGACACCAAAGTGCTAAAGCGGGAAACCTCACTTGGTAAAGTTATCTTTTCGCTGGCTTTATGAAAGATAAGCCTTGAGACACATAAATATTGCGACACATGAATACATGAAGAGCAATAGATAGAAAATCCTTTAAGCGCTTCTTGTTTATATATAAGCTTTTAAATTCTTTATTTGACATGTCAAAAACAGACATTTATTTTTGTACAATCCGACACCGGATCAGCCTGATGTAAAGGGCTCCAAGCTGTAGGAAAGTATTTACCACTCCGCCAAGATCGGGAGTAGAATAAGAGTTAGTGAACCTTCATAAAATCGGTATCGATGAAATCGTAGCCAAGCGGGATCGAGATTTTGCTTTGAGCCAATTTCTTCTCTGGAACGAGGAAAGAGGAATTAACCTCTATCCGGCCCAAGAAGAAGCGGTGATGGAGATCTTTTCCGATCGTCATGTTATCGTCACAACTCCTACGGGGTCCGGCAAGAGCCTGATAGCTTTGGGTGCACATTTGGCTGCCATGGCATCTGGGGTACGTTCCGCATACACCGCTCCCATCAAGGCTTTGGTTTCGGAGAAATTCTTCGATTTATGTGACGTTTTCGGTCCGGAAAACGTGGGCATGATGACCTCTGATGCTTCCATCAATACCGGGGCACCCATAATCTGCGCTACGGCGGAAATAGTGGCAAATATAGCTCTCAGAGAAGGTAGCGGTGCTCCTTTCGGTCAAGTGGTCATGGACGAGTTCCATTTTTATGGCGACCCGGATAGAGGATGGGCCTGGCAGGTGCCTTTACTTGAGATGCAAAAGACGCAATTCATTCTGATGTCAGCCACTCTGGGCGATACTTCGAATATAGAGTCCGGCCTAAAAAACAGGACCGATAGGGATGTTGTGGTTGTCAAATCAGCTCTGCGGCCCATCCCACTGGTGTTTGATTACAGCAGAAAACTTCTTCATGACACGATAGGCGACTTACTGGTAAACGACAGGGCGCCTATTTACATAGTCCACTTCACTCAAGCGTCGGCAGCGCGACAAGCCCAGTCTCTTACTTCTCTACCGGTTGTCGACAAGCGACAGAGAGAAGCGATTGTCAAAGAAATAGGTGATTTCCGCTTTTCAAAAGGTTACGGTGTCACTCTATCTAGGTTGTTGCATCACGGTATTGGGGTTCATCACGGCGGGATGCTCCCCAAATATCGGCGTCTTGTCGAACGCCTGGCGCAAAACGGTCTATTGAAGCTGATAGTCGGCACCGACACACTAGGTGTCGGCATCAACATGCCGATCAGGACCGTTCTGCTTACCAGTCTCAATAAATATGACGGGATATCGATGAGGCTGTTGTCGGCGAGGGAATTTCATCAAATAGCGGGCCGGGCTGGACGGGCCGGATTTGATCAGGTCGGCTACGTCGTATTGCAGGCTCCCGAGCATTTGGTTAGCAATGAGATTGCTTTTAAAAAAGCCGAAAAGAAAGCCGAAGAGAGGGGTAGGAAAAAAGTAAAAGTATCTATGGCTAAGCCCCCGAAAGGTTTTATCTATTTTGACGAATCTACGTTTGCAAAACTTATAGATTCACAACCGGAAGTTCTTATATCCAGGTTAAAAGTTGATCACGCCGTCGTTTTGAATATACTTGACAGGCCGGGAGATAATTGCCAAGCTCTGCGCAGGTTACTTACCCAAAACGATGAACCGAGAGCCAATCAGAGAAAATTAATTAAAAAAGCAATCAGTATCTACAGGTCTCTGCTGCAGGTGAAAGCTTTAGAGCGCCTCAAGACAAAAGATGAGTTTGGGAGATTAGTCAGGGTTTCCCTGGATCTTCAATGGGATTTTGCGCTCAATAATCCTCTAAGTCCTTTTGTCCTGGATGCGATTCCTCTCCTTGACTCCTCCCTTGATACGTATGATCTTGACGTCATATCGGTTATAGAATCAACGTTGGAAAATCCTGGAGCTATTCTAACGGCTCAACTTGATAAGATTAGATCATCATTAATGCAAGAATTGAAGTCAACCGGCGTGGAGTATGAGGACCGCATAGAAGCTTTGGACAAAGCAGAATATCCGAAGCCTCTCAGGGACTTTATCTACGACTTATTTGATGAATATAGGTTAATCCATCCTTGGGCTAGGGACAATAATATATCTCCTAAGTCTATAGTGCGCGATATGTATGAGATGTCGATGAGTTTCAATGAGTATGTGGCTCATTACGGGATAACAAGATCTGAAGGACTGTTGCTCCGCTACCTCTCCGATGCCTATAAGGCTTTACAACAAAATATCCCGGAAGATTGGAAAAGCGATACCCTGCAAGACATAATTTTATGGCTCGGAGAATTGGTGCGACAAGTCGACTCAAGCCTCATCGACGAATGGGAAATGCTTCAGCACATAGATGAAGTACTTGTTTTGCACGGAAAAGAAAGCGGGCAAGGAAACACCGTAGGTGCACTTTGGGGCAATGACGATACAAAGAAACTTCTCCTTACGGAGCGAAAGCGTGCTTTTACAATTATGGTCAGGAACGCCTCCTTTAGAAGAGTAGAGTTATTTGCCAAGAAAGACAGCGAGTCTCTTGGTGAATCCGAAGACGCTCCCGGTTTTGGTAGGCACCAATGGCAAGAGGCCATAGAGTCGTATTTTTCCATGTATCAAAGCGTAGATATTTCACAAAATGCCAGAAATATCAATCTATGTCAAATAACAGAGCGTCAAGGCGTTTGGCATATATCCCAAAGCATACTTGATCCTGAAAATAATTGCGATTTCAGGGTTGAAGCAGCAATTGATCTGGAGGGATCGAACGAGTTGGGCTACCCGGCATGGCGTACTCTTAGTGTGAGTCAGGCTGATATCCTATAGAGATATTGCTATCAATATGTGCATATAGATCATTAGAAATAATCTGAGTTATACTTTGATTTGAAGTATAAAATTTACGGTAGGTCAATTGGAAAAGCTTTGATTTTCAAAGCTTGTTTCCAAGAAATCCAGGACTTCTTTGGCTGCTATAGGTTTTGACAGCAAAAAACCCTGTCCGATCGAACATTTTTCTTCTAGAAGCTCATTTAGCTGGATTCTGCGTTCTATTCCTTTAGCCATCGTATTTATTCCCAGGGCTTTCCCAAGATTAAATAGAGAGCGTGTAATTTCTTCTCCGCCCACAGTATCGAGTAGCCTCAAAACAAGAGCCCCGTCTATTTTCAGCTGGTCCACAGGGAGATGTCGCAACTGGGCAACTGAGATAAATTCTTTACCAAAGTCATCTATTATCAGATGTATATTGAATTTCTTTAGCGATTTCAGTAATTGCTGGGATGTCTCTATATCATGCAACAAAGCCGCTTCGTTTAAATCAAGACCAAGCAAATAGCCTGGCAGTCCGGAAAGCTTGAGAGCGGATGAAACATCTGTCAGAAAACCGTCAGAATTTAAATGTACGTCGCTTACATTGATTACAACCAAGGTTTGATAACCGCTGTCTCGCCATTGTGCCGCTTGTCGGCAGGCTTCATGTAAGACCCAGCGCCCAACTTCAATCAACAAATTGGCCTCTGTCAAAAACGGAATAAGTTCCCGGGCGGTGATAGTTCCTCTGGTGGGGTGCTCGTATCTGATCAATGCCTCCATGGCCACCACTCTCATCGTATTTAAGTCAAAAGCGGGTTGAAAGTCAAGATAAAATCTGTTTTGAATGAAAGCCTCACCCAGATCTATGCCAAGACCGGGAAGAGAGGTTTCCTGTAAGCTCATCTCGGGGGCAAAAATTACAAATCGATTCTTTCCTGACGACTTGGCTTTGTACATGGCGATGTCGGCATTTCTCAGCAATTCGTCCGGCTCCTCGTCTATGCCGCTTGCTACGCCGATGCTGGCCGTAACGCGTATTTGCTGATTTGGATTACTTGGTAAAATAAAGGGTTCATGCAGAGAAGCCACCAGGCGTCTGGCGATGGTTGTCTCATCGTCTGTGGTGCTGGATGGTTCGGCTGCCACGACGAATTCATCCCCGCCTAGTCTACCCAAAGTGTCGCTGCTTCTCAGGGCCTGTGACAAGCGTCTGGTAACCGCTTTGATCAGTTCATCTCCTCCATTATGTCCAAAGGTGTCGTTTATGGCTTTAAAATTATCGATATCTAAAAATAAAACCGAGACCGGTAATCTTGTGCGTCTGGAACGCAGGAGCATCTGGTGGATTCTGTCTCTAAGTAGATTTCTGTTGGGTAAGCTTGTCAAGGGATCGTGTGTAGCCTGGAAGGCCAGTTCTCTTTGATGCTCTGCCAATTCGCGTCGCAAATGCTGACGAACCTGTTCAAATGAAGTCGACATGCGCACTAAAGTAGCATCTGTACTGCGGTTGAGCATTTGTATGGCTTTTGGTGTCGCCGCCGTCATCTGATGAGCGAAAGCATAATCTGATAACAACTGAATGGAGATATCACGCCATTTTAGGCAGCGACGCGTTAATTCGTCAAGTGAAGCTATAGCCTCCGCAGCCAGACGGCCAAATACGGATGCAGCTATCAAACCGTTCTTAGAGGCTTCGTCGATACTTCTTCCCTGCATCCAGTGAGCCACGGCCAAGGTAGCTTGGACGGCAGCTCCGGCGAAATCGGCTTCGCCGACTGTACCAAAATCAATGGAGTTCGGGGTTAGAGGTTTTAGTAGTGTGACTATTTCTTCGCTATGTTCTTCCAAAACCCGACCCAGAACAGCAAGTTCGGTTTCCATATCTTCGGGCGCGCCGTCAAGGCGATTGTCGTGTGGCGGTTCGCTATCTTCAGGTGAGGCATTACCTACCATTTGTGTTTAGACTATCGCATAAAGAGAGGTAAGTAGCTCCGGATTGTCATGAATAATTTAACCGGCTAGCGCCCAAGTAACATAAAGCCTCTCTCTACTATGTATCAGATATTTTTCTTTTTCTAGATGAATAAATACTTCTTTAGTAAATTTTCAAAAGCGGTTATCGGGTCGTTATCTTATTACTTGGTCAGGTAGTACGGATGTCTTTTCTCTAAAGTGTTTTTTTCAAAAGACGCTGCTTGTCGTCTGTTGAGATAGCCATCTGCTCTATGTTGTAGTAATTTGAGTAAGTATGATTTCTATAAACCCAGCTACAGGTGAACCGCTATATGATATTGAGGCGTTGAGCGAAGCAGAGATTTTGAGACGGATCCAAAAAGCCGAAACTGCCTTTTTGGGATATAAGAATGAGAATTTTATCGCACGGGCCGAAAAACTCGGCAAGTTTGCCGATTTGATGGAAGCTTCCAAGAATAACTTAGCGAGTCAAATTACCAGGCAGATGGGGAAACCTATCAAATATGCCGTGGCCGAAGTCGAAAAGTCGGTGCACGCCGTCAGGTATTATGCTTCCCACGGCGCTAGGTATTTAGAACCTGAGGCCATTGATTCAAGCGCAATAGGAGTTGGGATGGCCTATAAGACATATCAGCCGCTTGGTCCCATTTTAGCTGTCATGCCTTGGAATTTTCCCATCTGGCAAGTAATACGATTTGCGGCTCCGGCGCTTATGGCCGGCAACGTTTGCTTATTGAAACACGCTGAAAATGTATGGCAAACGGCTCTTTCGCTTGAAGAATTGTTCCTTGAGGCCGGTTTTCCCGCCGGGTGCTTTCAGGCTTTGAACGTGGATGTGGATAAAGTAAAAGAAATTATAGCGAGCGATATTATTGCCGGCGTGACATTGACGGGTTCTACATATGCCGGTAAAGAGGTTTCCAAAAACGCCGCCGAGAGATTGTTGCCTACCGTTTTGGAACTTGGGGGAAGTGATCCTTTTATCGTCTTACCCGATGCCGATTTGGAAAACGCTGCCTCATCTGCCGTATTTTCGCGTTTTGCCAACAGCGGACAGTCCTGTATAGCCGCCAAGCGCTTTATACTGCACAGGGATATCAAAGATGATTTTTTACGGCTCTTTTTAACGAAAGTAAATAGTTTACGCATAGGTGACCCGCTCCTTGCGGAAACAGATATGGGGCCGGTGGTGAGCAAAAAAGCTCTGAACAAATTGGAGCAAATGACAAAAGACGCTCTCGCAAAAGGTGCACGATTGCTTTGTGGAGGAAAGCGCATCGATAAGGACGGATTTTCCGACGGGTTTTTCTTTGAGCCTACGGTGTTAGATGAGGTGGACAGTAGTATGGAGGTCTATTTTGAAGAGGTTTTCGGCCCCATAGCCTGTGTATTTGAAGTCAGCGGTGAGGAAGAGGCTGTTTTGCTCGCCAACGATACCAAATATGGATTGGGAGCTTCCATCTGGACAAAAGACTCAGATAAAGCTCTTTTGCTACAGTCTTTGTTGGATTGCGGAATGGTGGCTGTCAACAAGGAAGTCGCCTCCTATCCGGAGTTACCTTTCGGGGGTATAAAATCATCCGGGCACGGGCGAGAATTGTCTGTGGAGGGGATCAAGTCTTTTTGCAATTGCAAAACTGTGGTTGTGGCTTAGAAAGAATTCGGCTGACCGGATTTGATCTCGGTTGGACTTGTTTTTACGACTATACAAGGTTAGTTAAGAATTTGGCAAAGTTGTAACTAAAAATACATACTGTACTGATTAAGTTCGTGAGCTTAGCTAACATCTGTGATGTGGATAAGCAATATTTCGACGGGGGAATAGCCAAAGCACACCATCTTCTTTCCGGAAGGTTATTAAAGCTGAGTGTAGCGATTGTGGTTGGCATCGGTACGTTATCAGCGGTAATAACTCTTATGGTGGGGACAACGGCGGCGCAGAGCAGTTCTGTAAAGCTCAGAAAGCGAGATAATGAGCGCTATGTGATCGATGGGGCATATATCAAACATGCTCTGTCAAATCCCTCTATCGGGAAACGTCGATCATCTAAGGGCGGCAAAATGAGTTCCGGTCGCCCTCTGGCGATAATTCGTGAATTCCCGAGAAATCACAGTCTGAATGCCAACGGATTGGGAGCCATAGTGGTCAATTTTAACTCACCCCTGGCCAAGAAGACAAAACATCCCGTGATTTCTCCGAAGGTTCAAGGTAGATGGCAGAAGACAAATACCTCTTTTATATTTAGGCCTAAAGTGCCTATTCTACCTAATACTTTGGAAGTTGTAAAAGTCCCGGCCGGCATCGCTACCAAGCGGGGAGCAAAGCTTAGCGACTCCGCCTCTTTTGAATTTGCCACACGTTCCGGATCGATATTGAGAGCCGATGAAATTCTGGCCGAGCTTAATTATCTGCCGTTTGACTTTACTCCAAGCCAGGCCGCAGCAAGAAGGAGTCACATCAGTCTGACAGCGGCTGCCAAATATCTTTGGGATGCTCCTACCGGAACATTTAAATGGGACTTTACACCTCCCGCATCCTTGGCTGCCGATTGGACTCCGGGTGTGCAAAACACGATGTTCCAAGGTGCTTTGGTGGCTTTTGAAGCCGATCATAACTTACCCATGTCTACAACTATAAGTACGCAAGATTGGGAGACCCTTCTGAGGGCTTCCATGGATCCGGCTGCCTATAGAAATCCGCACGGCTACAACTACGCTTTGGCTCAGGAGGGCAGTCCCGAAACTCTGACCATTTACAATAACGGTAAAGTTGTTTTGGACACCCCGGCAAATACCGGTATCGCTGTTTCTCCGACTACGCTCGGAACTTTTTATGTCTATGAGAAGCTGCCTTATCAGGTTATGAAGGGCATCAATCCGGACGGTGTTCCTTATGCCGATCCTGTGCAGTACGTGTCGTATTTTTATGGGAGTGAAGCCGTGCACTATTTCTATAGAGCCGAGTACGGTTTTCCACAAAGCCTAGGTTGTATCGAACTGCCTTTTTCCGCCGCTGCCACGGCTTATAGCTATCTTCCTTACGGAACTTTGGTTACGGTGATACCTTAGAGACTTAAACGTTGAATTTAAATTCGACGACGTCTCCGTCTCGCATTACGTAATCTTTTCCTTCGATACGGACTTTACCGCTACCCCGGGCCGCTTGTAGGGATCCGTACTGCAGAAGGTCATCGTAGTTGATTATCTCGGCTTTTATAAAGCCTTTTTGGAAATCACTGTGAATGGCACCGGCTGCTTCCGGGGCTTTGGATCCCGTTTTGATCGTCCATGAGCGCACCTCTTTGGGCCCCGCCGTGAGGAAGCTTTGCAATCCAAGCGTACTAAAAGCAACCCTGATCAATTTTACCAGCCCCGACTCACTTTGCTCATAGGCCGAGAGTAATTCCTTTTTCTCCTCTTCGTCTAGGGTATTCATTTCTGCTTCAAGTTCAGCTGAGATAAACACAGCCGGCGAAGGGGAAACCAGTTGCGTCAGCTCATCTTGTAGCGCGACGTTATTTAAATCCTTGTCATCGACATTGAAGGTATAAATGAATTGCTTGGCACTGAGAAGGTGTA
Organism: Actinomycetes bacterium; assembly: GCA_021798275.1. Classification (GTDB taxonomy): domain Bacteria; phylum Actinomycetota; class Acidimicrobiia; order Acidimicrobiales; family Bog-793; genus JAJZMK01. Next base: position 94,930 of record JAJZMK010000093.1, read on the forward strand.
ATTCTTTCAAGTGCTTATGGATATTTTCGTCTTTTTCTAAAGTGATTCCAGGCTCGGATGTCAGGATTTGTTGGGCGGTCTTTCCCTCTTCCAAGCCGGCTTTTAAGAATTGCAAAGCCTCCATGACGGGAATCAAATCCGGTTTGGAACGGGTTTCCCTCGTAATTTTAGCAATTCTTGAATCCAGGGTCTCTATGTCAGCCAAGATCAGCTCTATGTTGACTGTCTCTATATCCGAACCAGGATTGATATTGCCCGAGACGTGGATGATATCGGGGGAGCTAAAGACTCTGACAACCTGACAAATCACGTCAGCCTCTCTGATAGCCGCCAGAAATTTATTGCCAAGCCCTTCCCCTTGGGCAGCGCCTTTTACAATTCCGGCTATGTCGACAAAAGTAACCGTTGAATGTATAATTTTTTGACTGTCATAAAGTTTGGCAAGATGCGCCAATCTTTCGTCCGGTACGCCGACCACTCCCACATTGGGTTCAATGGTGGCGAAAGGGTAGTTGGCGGCCAAAACGTTATTCTCCGTCAAGGCATTAAAGAGTGTCGACTTGCCGACGTTTGGGAGACCTACTATCCCTACGGATAAACTCAATTTAAATACTCCTTCGGTAGAAAGGTTATTGTAACAAAGTTTACTTGGCTAAGGAGACGATATCAGTCGGGAAGATCAATGCCTTGGAAGTAGCTTCTGGCATCTCACTTTGTATTTTCGTATCCATCTATGAAATTAAGCGGGGAATTAAGCGGGGAATTAAGCAGCTAATAGATACCTCTTTTCGCAACCCAGCTTTTTGAACGTGAAACGGCTTAGCTATTGCTATGGGAAGTTCGTCTAAATATTTTCTTATGCTGTCACCGTCTTTACGAATAAAGGGGTAGATTTGTATAGGTGTTAAATCAAAACATTAGCGGCGACGTACCGCAAAAGCCTAAACTTAGGGGCTATCTCCATCTCTGCGCTACGTTTGCCGTTCTGGTTGGCGGGCCTCTGCTGATAGCTCACTCCAAAAATACCAAAGACAGAGTCGCTTTGGTCATTTATGTGGCTTCTCTCATTTTTTTGTTCGCCACAAGCGCTCTTTATCACCGCGGGAATTGGTCCTATGGGGCCAGAAGGGTTTTTAAGCGCCTCGATCACGCCACAATTTTCTTTGCCATAGCGGGGAGCTATACGGCGGTGGCACTGCTTGTCATGAGTGGCTGGGCAGAGATTTTCGTCATGGTGCTGGTATGGAGCGGCTCGCTTGTAGGCATTATCATCAGAGAACTTTTTTTGGATCTGCCTAAAAAACTAACGGCTATTCCCTATGTGGTTGTAGGATGGTCGGCCCTGTTCGTTTTGCCCGAATTCTGGCGCGGTTTGAGTGGTCCGGGTTTGCTGTTGATCGTATTGGGAGGGGTGGCATTTACTTTTGGTGCCATAGTGTACGGTCTGAAAAAGCCCAATCCCAATCCCAAAATATTTGGTTATCACGAAGTTTTCCATACCTTTACCATCATTGGAGCCGGGTTCCAATTTGCCGCCATAGCCATCTTTGCCCTTCCTCGCTCTTGATGGGGAACTTTTATAAAGCAACTTTTAGCTTGGGAAAAGTCGTATTTTCTAATTCCTATCTGTCCAAAGCCACGGCGGAAAAGTCTTTATAAATAGATTCTACGTTTTGCTTTCTCTCAAAACTATAGTCAGCGGTTTTTGAAGATGACATCTGAGAAATAAACATCCTTGACGCTTTGTATGTCGCAAAGGTTGATATAAAATGATGATATGCCGATGAAGCCCATCAAATTCAATCTGACGACCGCCCTTACGGCGTGGGGCTTTTCTCCTTTCCAAATAGGCGTGGTGATAGTGCTGATATGTCTGGTTGCTTGGTATCTCTACGGGACTTATCTGTTGGCGGCCAAGGGGAGGAATTGGTCTAATTGGCGTAGTTTGTCCTTTGTTGTCGGTTTGGCAATGATTGATATCGCTCTTCAATCTCCTCTGGCGGCTTTTACGATGTCATATTTTCAAGCCCATGCCTTGCAGCACCTGATCTTGATGGCCGCGGCTCCGCCATTACTGGCTCTCGGGGCTCCTTCTACCCTCTTTTTGCAGACGGCAACAAAAAATCATAAGACATTGTGGTTAAAAATTCTCCACTCGAAGCCTTTTGCGGTTATTTCACACCCGATTGTCGTATGGTTTTTGTACTACGGGGCTATGTTTGCCTTTTTTCTGACTCCCGCCATAGGCTTTGCCATGAACCATATGGCCTTGATGGATCTCATTAACGTCGGATTTTTACTTGGAGCCACTTTGTTTTGGTGGCCGATTGTAGCCGTCGATCCTATTCCCCGCTGGCATATGGATTACGGGGCGAAATTGGTCAATTTGCTGATAGGCGTACCCGTGGAAGCTTTCTTGGGTATCACCATCATGATGAACCATAACACCATAGCCCCTATGTATACTCTGGCAAGTACGCACGCCGGCGGAGGTATCTTGTGGTCGATGTCAGAGCTCTTTTCGGTAGTGGCCGTCATACCGATATTTTTTCAATGGATGCATTCCGAAGACAGAAAATCCCTACGTCATGACAGGCTTGTCGACTCCGCAGTGTTTGATCCGGAATCGGAAGCGCAAGCGGCGATAGTGGCCGTAATAGCGGCCCCTCCGGCTAGGAATTAGTCAGGGTTTACTTGGCTGTGGCCAAAATATAAAACATATACAATTTCTTTTGCCGGATCGACGCCAATTTCAGCTACCCTTATTATATGTGCGGTATCATAGGTATTACTGGGGCACAAAGCGTAGCCTCACAATTGTTAGAGGCTCTGAGCCTGCTTGAGTACAGGGGATATGACTCCGCTGGTATAGCCGTAGTCGAAAAAGAATCCGGTTCCATATTCCGTTTACGCGCTGCCGAACAAGGCGGGTCCTTGCACCACCTGATAGGTTCTCTTGGTAAAGCCGATACTTCGAGGTTTGAATATTGTGCCGGAATAGGTCATACCAGATGGGCGACACACGGCGCTCCGACCACCGTCAACGCCCACCCTCATTTTGATTGCGGTTCGTCAATCGCCGTGGTGCACAACGGTATCATCGAAAATCATCATCAACTGGCATCTGATCTCAGAGCAAGGGGTCATGTATTTTCTTCCGAAACAGACACAGAAGTTATAGCACACTTGCTTGAAGAAGAGACAGCCGATGGCAGAACCATGAAAGACGCCGTTGTCTCATTGCTCACCACTTTGCGCGGGGCTTTTGCGTTGGCCTGTATCCACAAGGATTTCCCGGAAACCATCTATGCCGCAAGAAGAACGTCCCCCTTGGTGATAGGGATGGCAGACTCATCTTGTCTACTGGCTTCGGACGTGGCTGCTTTGGTGGAGACGACCAGAAACTTATTTGAACTCGGCGACGACCAAGTGGCGGAGGTAACGCCCATCGGATTCAAAGTATATGACCAGCTGGGAGTTGAAATGACACCCAAGCCCATCAAAGTGGGCTGGTCCATCGAGGCCGCCCGTAAAGGGGGCTTCGCCGACTATATGTCCAAAGAAATCAACGAGCAGCAGGTAGCGGTGGCAGAAACCATCCTCGGACGACTGAATGAATCCGGCGACAGCGAGCTCGAAGAATTGGAGATAGACGAGGCCTCTTTATCCAAAGTCGAAAAGGTTTTGCTGGTAGCTTGCGGATCCAGCTATCATGCGGCTTTGGTCGGGCGACATGCGATTGAGGCTTGGGCTAAAATACCGGCCGAAGTTGATATAGCCAGCGAGATGCGTTACCGGCCAATGCGTATTCAAGAAAATACACTTGTGATCGCCATCAGTCAATCGGGAGAAACCACCGACACTTATCATGCCCTAAAACAGGCGCGTTCACAGGGTGTTCTGACCATAGCCATGACAAATGTGGTCGGATCACTGATGTCTAGAGAGGCTGACGGCGTATTGTATACAAGAGCCGGACCGGAAATAGGAGTGGCGTCTACAAAATGTCATCTGGCTCAGCTATCACTTCTGGAGTGTCTCGCTTTTCACCTAGCCGGGGCTAAGTCCGCTTTATCTGGTTCAGAGAAAGCGGCCATAGCGGGGGATATAATGAATTTGCCGAAGTTGGTGGAAAAGACCCTCGCTCGTCAAGATCAATACCATAAAGTAGCCGAACGCTACAGTGAGTTCAGAGATTTTTACTACCTAGGCAGACGCTCGGGATTTCCCATAGCTTTGGAAGGTGCTTTAAAACTCAAAGAATTGGCCTATGTCCGGGCTGAGGCATATCCGGCGGGAGAGATGAAGCACGGCCCTATTTCTTTGATCGAACCGGGATCGATAGTCGTTGTAGTGGCTAAAAGATCTTCTCTGTGGGAAAAAATTATGGCCAATGTGGAAGAGATGAAAGCGCGGGGAGCAACGGTCATAGCAGTCATAGACGAAGATGACGAGGAAAGCGCTTCCTTGGTGGATGATGTTTTGGAGACTCCGGCCGTAACGGAAATATGTTCGCCCGTGATAGGGGTTATACCTTTGCAGACCTTTGCCTATTCGATAGCCAAAGCGAGAGGTCACGACGTAGACAGGCCGCGCAATCTGGCCAAAGTAGTAACTGTCGAATAAATCCGTTTAGGGTAACTTTCGCAGGCTATGTAGCACTTTGGATGTTTTGACAGTCGCAATTTCAATCGGGAGAAAATATAATTGTTGGGCGTGGGGATTGATGTGGTTGACCTGAAAAGGTTTAGAGAAGTTTTGTCGCGACGACCCAAGATGACGGAAAAGTTATTTTCTCCCCGAGAGCTTGCCGATATGGCACCCCGTTTTGATCCCGTTCCCGGTCTGGCGGCCAGGTTCTGTGCCAAGGAAGCTTTTCTAAAAGCGGTAGGGATGGGTTTATTTGCTTGTGATTTAAAAGATATTGAGGTGGCAAAGTCTTTTTCCGGTGCGCCCGAGTTGTGTCTTTACAACAAAGCCCTCTTGCTTGCCAACGAGATAGGGGCGGCAAGGTTGGACTTATCGGTTTCTCACAGTGATTTGGTGGCCACAGCAATAGTTATCATAAGTTAAATCTCCATAAACCTTACCCACACTCAAAACATTGGGTAGTTTGTTAAATATGGAACCTGTCTTTACGGCGGAAGAGATGAAGCAAATAGATGCCGAGGCCCATGCCAAAGTGGGCATCGATACCTTAATCCAAAGGGCAGGTTTTGCGGTAGCCAGAACCGCTATATCCATGCTCGGAACCACTTATGGGCGAAAAGTGGTACTGTTTGCAGGGAAAGGTAATAACGGTCAGGACGGGATGGTGGCGGCCTCTCTTTTAGAAAAGAGAGGTATCAAAGTTTCCGTCATCGAGGTTAGCCAGGCTCCGTCGCATTTGCCGCCCTGCGATTTGATCATCGATGCGGCTTTCGGAACCGGTTTCCACGGTAGGTTCCATGCCCCACAAACAGACGGCAGCAAAGTGTTGGCTGTGGATCTACCATCCGGTTTGGATGCCAATACCGGTATAGCCAACGGTTATGTACTGAAAGCCGATACCACCATATCTATGGGAGCGTATAAACCGGGCTTACTGCTCAACGACGGTCTCTTTGTGTCCGGCAATATCAAAATCGATAGCATCGGACTGGAAGAGATATCCTCCCGTTCTTTTATGCCGAGCATATATTTGATCGGGGATGAAGACGTAGTAAATCTAATTCCGCCGAGACCGATTGACGGACACAAGTGGAATGCCCCCCTCTATGTTTTGGCCGGTTCCCAGCAAATGATGGGGGCAGCTTCTCTGGTAGCTTCGGGTGCTTATCGTTCCGGTGCCGGGATGGTCAGACTGGCAAT